>JAYWEV010000143.1:0-4787 GCA_043779145.1 Aestuariivirga sp.
CGCAGCGCCTAAAGGCTATGGCGCAGATTTGCCAAAGCCCGACAAAGCCACAAACCCAATTGCAATGATTGCACCTGCAGGGCCAAATATTGAGCTGAGTGGCAATCTTGAGATAAAGTGGAACAGGTGGCAAATGCACGCTAGGGCCGACAAGCGCGCAGGTGTTATTCTGTCCCTCGTCAAATTCGATGATGGCAAAAAGCTGCGTGATATTGCTTATCAAATGAACGTGTCGGAACTCTTCGTGCCATACATGAGCCCCGATCCCACCTGGAGCTACCGCACATTCATGGACGCTGGCGAATTTGGCATGGGCTATATGATCGCCACGTTGAAGCCGGGTGTGGACTGCCCACCTAACGCCATTTTCATCGATCTTACTTTTCCAAACGATATTGGCGGTGTTTATACAAGGCCAGCAGCGCTCTGCGTTTTCGAGCGCGCCAATGGCGATCCGGCATGGCGGCACTATATGGCCAGTTCAAAATCAGTGACAGGCGTGCCTCAAGTCGATTTGGTGGTTCGGCACATTCCAACAGTTGGCAATTATGATTATGTGATGGATTATGTTTTTAGCCCTCAGGGCAATATCACATTGCGCGTTGGAGCCACTGGCTTTGATGCCGTAAAGTCCACCACTGCCACCAATATGGAAAGCCCAACTGCCTTGGCCGACACGGCATATGGCACACTGATTGCACCATATAACGTGGCCATCAATCATGACCATTATTTTAACTTCAGACTTGATCTGGATGTCGACGGCCCGCAAAATTCTTTGGTGCGTGATGCATTTTTTGCAGAACCAGCAAAGGATTCGAAAACCCGCAAATCATTGTGGACGTTGAAAACTGGCCGCTATACCGCTGAAGGTCCGATTGTTCCTGATCACATGGCAACAGGTGGTGAAATTTGGCGTATTGTAAACACCAACAAAAAAACTGATCTCAAATTTAACCCAAGCTATTGGATCGACACTCATCATCAACCGACTTCAATTTTAGACCCCGCGGATCCACCGCAGATGCGAGCCGGTTTCACGGCGCAAACCCTGTGGGTGACAAAGCGCCGCGACGATCAATATTGGGCGGCTGGACTTTACCCAAATCTTTCGACGAAAGATGAAGGCCTTCCCGAATTTGTATCAAAAAAAGAAGCCATTACGAACGAAGATTTGGTCTTATGGTACACAATGGGTTTCCGCCATATACCGAGGCCAGAGGATTTTCCGATCCTGCCAACCTTCTGGCACGAGATGACATTGCGCCCCGCTTTTTTCTTTGACCACGACCCCTCAATGACGTTTAATCCCGGTGCGCTTGATCCACCAAAGGAATAATCATGAAACTCTACGGCGATTTACTTTCCCCCTTCGTGCGCATGTCAATGGTGACCGCCATTGAAGCTGGCTTAACCAGCCGCGTGCAATTGATTAACACAGCGGTAAAGCCCCATGAAGTGAACGCTGCACTCGAGAAGCTTTCGCCCATCGGCAAGATTCCAATTCTCGAAACCGATCATGGCCATGCGCTTTATGACAGCCGGGTAATCATGGAATATTTCACCCATACAGGCGGCAATTCAAATCTCTTGCCGCATGATGGCGTCAAACGATTCCGGATTTTAACGATGGTCGCATTAGCCCAAGGAATGGCGGATGCATCGGTATCGCTACGCTATGAACAAGCCGTTCGCCCCGAAGCCTCGCGCTGGCCAGACTTTGCGACACGCGTCAAAGAGCGGATTAATGCCTGCCTCAATGAGCTTGAAACCAATTGGCACGAGGATATGCAACAGGTTTCGCTTGGTTCAATTGCCACGGCCGTAGCGCTGGGCTACCTTGATGTCCGGCATGATGCATTAAACTGGCGGAAAGACCGAGCCAACCTCGATCAGTTCAATCAGGGCTTCATCAAGCGCGACAGCATGATCAATACCGCCATCAAAGGTTAAGCGCTATATAATCGGTATGACTGATTTCAAAGTAATCATCTCAGGTGCCGGGCCTGCTGGTTTAGCGGCAGCAATTTTATTGGCAATCGATGGCGTGAAAACCGCTGTAGTGGCACCAGCCACACAACCAAGCGACCCACGAACCGTTGCCCTGATGCAACCATCAATGCAATTCCTGAAATTCGCTGGGCTTTGGACACCAGAACTCGAAGCTGTTTCAGCACCCTTAAAACTTTTACAAATTGTCGACGACACGGGGAATTATGTGACTGCTCCAGACGTGACCTTCAATGCAAATGAAGCAAAGCTCACCGCTTTTGGTTGGAATGTGCCGCTTGCACAATTAACACCATTGATGGTGAAACGCGCCGAAGCTCTGGGTGTTGTCATGATTGATGACCGCAGCGAAAGTTCCGACATCACCGAAAATGCAACCACACTCAGAACCGTTAAGGGTCAAACCCTCAGCGCTGAAGTGATCATTGCCGCCGACGGTTCCGACTCTCCAATCCGAAAATCACGCGGAATTAAAATGGAAAGTTGGCGGTTTGATCAATCGGCTTTGGTCACCACATTTTCGCATACAGGCCCGCATGGTTTTATGAGCACTGAATATCACAAGGGCGCTGGTGCCTTCACCACAGTCCCCCTGCCCGGCAATCGATCAAGCTTGGTATGGATGGAAAAACCTGCCCGAGCACAAACTCTCTACGAACTATCTGATTCCGAACTCGCCACTGAAATTCAAATTGAAACCAAAGGCAATCTCGGCCGCATCTCTGATGTTGGCGTTCGCAAAGTTTTCCCGATGAAAGGCGAACGTGCCGAGGTGTTTGCAAAAAACCGGGCTATAATGTTGGGCGAAGCCGCACATTCCCAACCACCACTTGGTGCGCAAGGATTGAACATGTCCTTCCGCGATGCTGCCCAAGCGGCAGATCTTATTATCGGCGCAGAAGACGGCGGTGCCCCCTCGATCATGAAAGAATATGACCAACTTCGCCGCACCGACGTGATCCCCCGCCAGCAAATGATCAGCATGGTCAACATGTCGCTGCTATCAGAATTCGCAGCATTTGGTTTGCTCCGTGCCGCAGGTTTGGCAGCCGTAGCCAAAATTCCGCCTTTGCGCAGATTGGCGATGGCGCAGGGATTGGCACCTTCAAGCAATCTGCCTTTTGCGATGCGAGGTTAAGCGCTCTTGCTAAACCCATTCAAAATTGGCAATTAGAGATCATGCCGTTGTTCAACGAAGCCAAATTCCAAATCGGACAAATTGTCCGCCACCGCCTCTTCTCATTTCGCGGTGTGATTTTTGATGTTGATCCAGAGTTTAATAACACCGAGGAGTGGTGGAACGCAATTCCGCCGGAAGTTCGCCCCCGCAAAGATCAGCCCTTTTATCATCTGCTGGCTGAAAACGAAGACACAGAATATGTGGCTTATGTGTCAGAGCAAAACCTACTGGCTGACGAAACCGCCGACCCCGTGAGGCACCCACAAGTGCGCGATTATTTTGCTGGGTTTGATTCAAAGAAAAAGACTTACAAATTGCGCGGATCACGGGCGCATTAATTTGGAGCATCAGACGGTCAACTGAATTCAAGCCACCTCTAAGCCGTTATTCCCGCCTTCGCGGCTATTGGATTCATACATCTTTCTATGCACAGAACTTAAACTGCGAGGTTAAGCAGAAAATGCTTCAGGCACTTGTTTTAACCCTCTAATACCGTCACCCCGGCGGGGCCGGGCTTATAACCTGCTGTGCCGTTAAAACGCCTAATCTCGGCCTTCGCCGGGATGACGAGTTGGGTGTGGAAGAAATGTGTTTCTTCCCAAAAGTCTTGCTCAAACAAGATGTGTGAATATAATAGCCGCCTTCACGGTAAGGGTGAATTTTAGGCAATATTTGAATTCAATGACTACCCGATGACCTAGCCCAAAGTAGAATTTGCCAAAAACGTCTCAGCCTCAACAATCTTTTACGTTAGTCGCTAAAATGCGAACGACTTATTTAACATGTCCTTAGTGCAACCCAATGAAAGCTGAGGTTGGTGTCGAAGGCCCGCCAAATTTCAGCAGTGTTAGTAAAGAGGAGTTTAAGATGAGATCAAAGTTAGTGGCAAGTTTGGCGTTTGTGGGAGGTATGACAATTTCAAGTCTAGCCTCACAGGCAGTAACAATATCAGCACCCGTTGGCCCACTGGAAACTGACATGTTATTTACCCGGCATGTTGCTGGGGGTGCAACTGGTGGAGCAGCGGTTATCTCTTTTGATTTGCTCGGATATAATTCCCTTGATGGTGTAAATTTCTATCAAGATAATTTTGTCCTTTCCTTGAACGGTGTAAACATCCTGACCGCCGCATTCGATCTGGGCGGTGGTGGCACAAATCAAATTTTTCAAAACCTGTTAACAGGATTCACGCAAACAGGTGGCAGTGCCGGGCTTGGCCTTGGGGGTAGTGTTTCCCTCTCTGGTCTCGTGAACATGATAGCCGGTGATAACGTTTTCAACTTCAGTTATGTGAGTTTAGCGACACCTAACAACGCAGGTTTTCAAGGCCTAGGCGACGAAGGCTGGGGCGTGAAAAATTTCGATGCCACAGCTGCGGTAAGTGCAGTTCCACTTCCTCCCGCCGGAATTTTGTTCGGCGCTGGCCTTTGCGGCCTGTTCAGTCTTGGTGGGCGCAGAAAAAACCGAAACCCTGTTTGAGGCTGAGAAAGCAGGTAGCCCTAAGCAGAGTTTTGAAGGATAGCCAACGGACTGGAAAGATGATTCATTCTCGGAGTTTGATTCGGGAGTTGGATGATGTCTGGCAAATCTCCATTGG
>JAYWEV010000144.1:0-4783 GCA_043779145.1 Aestuariivirga sp.
CCAAATCGCCTGCAATCTGCCTGATCGTTCTGCCGCTGCTGGCCAACAACCCAACCGCCTCGCGCTTAAACTCCGCCGTAAATTCTCGTCTCTGCTTGATCGTCATAAAGCCCTCCTGTTGCATTCATGCCAACAGAAGTCCCTCCACTTTTTCCGGGTAAGTCCAGGGATTTGTTCGGCACGCATTTACATCGTTGGATTATTTAAGACGATCTCGCCTCGTTCAAATAGTATTTCTTCATAGTCCTGATTGAAGTCCTGTCCCGGACCTGTGTGGTCTACGACAAGATAATCTCCTTCCGTCAGCGTAACTAGTGGATGGTGCCACGTTCCCGGGCGGTAGTTGACGCCTTGTATGCCATTAGTCACAAAACCGCGGAGATGTTCTCCCGTTGGCTTGGTGCTCGCTTCACCAACAATCACAATGAATTGCGTGCCGTTGATCGGCACGAAGGCCTGACTCGAGAGTGGATGCCGTTCCATGAGTACAATCTGAAGGGGCATAGAGTATGGACGAGCGTGAAAGATGCTGAGGAGAGGACAACGACCTTGCTTTGCACCTTCGAGGCGAGCGAGATCATGGTAACGCAGGGCTTGTCCACCGTTCGTTTCAAAACACAGTGCTCCAAACTTCTCAATCACGTCTCCGTAAGGCGCGAATGCCTCGCGTGTTAGAGGTTCGATTTCAAGCAACATAGAATTCACCAATTGACACAATTTCCACAAAATGTATATTGGAATCCAATTTCCGTCTAGCGGAATTAAAAACATAATTTAGGGAGGAATGAAGCGATGCCCAATTCTGGCTCAAAACGGTTGAAGGACCTGGGGTACGAGCAGGGACTGCGCCGAAATTTATCAGTCACCCACGTCGTAGGTCTTGCCATGGCGGACGTCTCACCGACCATGGGTGTTGTGCTTTTAACAGCGGGTGTTTTTGCCATCGGTGGGACTTTCGCTATTGGTGCGAATCTTATCCTCGCCGTCGTTGTCATGCTCATTGCGCTTTGTCTGGGCGAACTTGCATCGATGTATCCACTCGCGGGCGGCATGTACTCATTGGTCAATAAGGTCTTACCTGGCCCGATCAGTTGGATCACCACACTTAATTATCTGCTCCAAGGCATTGTGATCCCTGCCGCAATTGCGCTTGGCATTGGTGTTTTTCTTCGCGATCTGTTCCCGGGCATCACTTGGCCGGATTGGCTCATAGCATTGATTGCGCTTGCTATTGCTGGTGCTATAGCCGTTACTCGTGTCGAGGTTGGTGCCTGGGCAACATTGATCATGGTCATTGTGGAAGTTGGCGTGCTTGGAATTATCACTGTCGCGGCCATAGCAAATCCACATCAGAGCCTGACTGATGTCGTCTTTCATCCTGTGGTGCTGCAAGATGGACAGCTTATTCCCCTGATGATGGCAGCGGCGGTCGCGACATTGGCACCGGCATTCAACGTCATCAACGGATATGACGCAGCGCTGGGCTTTGCCGAGGAGTTGAAAGGTGGCGAGCGCGATATCGGCAAGGCCGTTGTGCTTTCAGCTTTCTTGGCCTCCCTATTCATCATTGTCCCGTTGATTGCAGCGGTCGTTGCTGCACCGGACCTGAAAGAGTTCCTGAGTAGTCCTACGCCTGTTGTCTATTCGGTTGAGAAATCGCTTGGTTCTTCGGCTAGGATCATCGTCGACATTGGCGTCATTATCGCGCTGATGAATGCGATCCTTTCATTGTTCATGTATTTCGCTCGTGGTTTCTATGCGACTGGTCGCGATGGACTGTGGCCTTCGGCGATCAGTTCCGCGCTTGCCAAGTTGAACAAGTTTGGCGTACCGGGATGGGGAGTAGCAGCCCTGTTTGTGCCATCCTGCATTCTTGTTTTCATGAGTCAGCTCAACTGGCTTATCATTTTCGCGGGCACCATGATCGCCGCAGTCTATTTCTGTATCGGTTTGACGGCGCTTTGGAGCCGCATCTCACAGAAGGACGAGCCACGACCTTTCCGCATGCCTTTGTGGCCAATACCACCGCTCGTCGTTACGGTATTCACTGGATTTGCACTAATTGAGCAAGAAACCCAGTATCTTGTCGGTGAGGTGCTCTTGATTGCAGTCGCACTCTTGCTCTGGGTGCTTTCGAAGTCTTGGTCAAAGCCTAAGTCCATTATTTCAACGACCTAGAAAGTTGGGTTCAGAATGTCACGTGTTGTCGCAATTACCGGAGCAGGGCGGGGCATTGGTCTCGCCACAGCCCGGCGTTTCGCCGCCTCTGGCGATACTTTGGCGCTCAATTATTTGCATGCCGGTGATGATTTAGCGGCAGTGATTGACGAAGCCGAAGCCAACGGCGGCGGTGGTATGATGCACCAGGCCGATATTAGTATGCCCGATGAAGCGAAGGGATTTATAGAGGCCACAGAGACACGTTTCGGCCGCATCGATATCCTTATCAACAATGCCGGAATTCTCATCTCGGTTCCCACGCATGAATGCAGCTGGGAGCAGTGGGAGCGAACCATTGCAGTCAATCTTTCAGGCACTTTTTCTTGCATTAGAGCAGTTCTCCCAGGCATGATCCGGCGCCAAAGCGGTCGCATCATCAACGTATCTTCGGAGTTGGGACTAATCGGGTTCCCCTCCTATGCCGCCTATTCGGCATCAAAAGGCGGCGTCATTGCGATGACCAAGGCGGTCGCCAAGGAAGTAGCCCGGCATGGTATCCTGGTGAATTCGGTGGCACCCGGTCCGATCGAGACGGACATGCTGATTCATGACACGATCGAGTTCAATGACGCAACGCGTGAACAAGTGCCACTGAAGAGGTTCGGTCAGCCGGAAGAGATTGCTGCTGTAATTGTTGCATTGGCAGGGGAGGCCGGGACATACATGGTTGGTCAAATCATTAGCCCCAATGGCGGAACAGCAATCTGATGCGCAAACAACTTCCGGTAAGAACAACAAAAGAAATCGAAAGTCCACGCAACTCCGGTGAGGTGCAGTCACTGCTCCGAGGCTTGAGCTTGCTTGAGTGCCTTGCCGATTTCGACGGCGCGCCTGTGGGACTCAATGAACTGGCACTTCGCGTTGGATTGTCCTCTAGCACCACCCACCGGCTCTTGGCGACGCTTCGGTCGGAAGGCTACGTGACGAGAGACCGAGAGAGCAATCGTTATGTCCTCGGGCACCGCGTCGCGGGCACTGCCGCCACCATCTTGCAGCGAACCAGTCACCTGCGGGCTATCGCGCGGCCTCATCTCGAAGCGATTGCGGCGGAAACTGGTGAAACGACCAACCTCGTCGTTTTAGACGAAGTTCGCTCAGTTTATGTTGATAAGGTTGACGGCACCCATGCATTGCGCATGTCAATGCGTGTGGGAAATACATTCTCAGCCCACACGTCTGCATCTGCTAAGGCAATCCTCGCCTTTCAGCCTGACGAAACCTCGCTCAAATCGATCTTTGCCGATGAACCGCTGCGCAAATTCGCACGCAATACTATCACGGAGATCAGGGGCTTTCGTTCCGCCTTGAAGGAAGTGGTTGATGCCGGTTATGCGATCGAAAGCGAAGAGGTAGAAGAGGGCGTGAGTTGCATCGCAGCTCCCCTGTTTGGCGTAAACGGAGTCGCTATTGCAGCCATCAGTGTACCCGGACCAACCACACGGATCATGATGCCCAACCCATCGCGCATCGGTAATCTCGTGAGTAAGCATGCGTTCGAAATCTCCCGGCTTCTTGGCTTCAAGCAACGAGACTAGAAATCTAACCAGCGGCAGGAGAATCATGACAATGGCAACAATGGTAACAGGAGCCCTCGGCTATACAGGCCGCTCTATTGTTAAGGAACTCGCCCGGCGCGGCCGCGAGGTGATCGGCTACAATCGCGACTATTCCGAAATCGCGGTCGATCATGTGAAGCATGTCCAGGGCGAACTCTATGACATTCCACGAATTGTTGAGACGATCCGCAAACATGGTATTGACCATATTATTCATACGGCGGCCATGTCCCATCCCGACCTGTCGATTGATCTTCCAATCACGACTGTCACCGCAAACATCGGGGGAACCGTGTATCTTCTCGAGGCTGCGAAGATGGCGGGTGTCAAAAAGTTCGTGAACTTTTCCTCTGAAACGGTTTATGGCCATATTGAAGGGAGGATCACAGAAGGTTCACCTCTCAGTCCCACGACGCCCTATGGTGTGACCAAGGTTGCGACCGAACTGTTCGGTAAGGTCTACAATGAGCTTTACGGCATGAATGTTGTGTCGCTGCGAATTGCCGAGGTCTACGGGCCCGGTAACAAGATGCCGCAGATTCACCGTGACATTATCAAGACTGTGCTCAAGGGTGAGACATTCCGTATGGCGACCGGAGCGGACCATCGTTTCCAGTTCATCCACGTCGATGACGTGGTCAATGCAGCTATTTTAGCATCCGAAGCTGGGAAGGTGGCAGGCTATGTTTTCAATATCAGTGGTGGTGGTTACTGGACCTTGCGTGAAACGGCCAACATGATCCGCAATTTTGTTCCAAATGCTCACATCGAAATCGGTGAAGGCTTTTGGCATCTCGACCGCCAAGGCCGCTGGGACATATCCGCTGCCGAACGGGAGCTTGGATATAAGCCCGCTGTCAGCCTTGAGAATGGCACACAGCATTACATTGAGTGGCTACAGAAGAATGAATACTGAGTGCAGTTTCGGAGAAGGCAAAACATGATTTTAAACCCAGTTCCTTGGCCAAATGGCGCGAAAGTTGCCTGCGCGATTACTTTCGACATGG
>JAYWEV010000145.1:0-4752 GCA_043779145.1 Aestuariivirga sp.
ACTCAATCAAACTCCGCAGAAAACATGCAGGCTGGAACTCTGATTATCTCGCTTCAATCCTCGGAGAACTCTGTCGTTAACTTGGATTCATTGCCCTGTTGGAAGGGGTAAAGGAACTGCTGCCAATAGCCTTTTGGAACGGGATGGCCCCCAATGCCGTAACCCGATGGCCAACGGTTTTTGGGCATGTGATAAGTGCCAAACAGTTTGTCATAAAGCGGAAAGTGGATCGAAAAATTCACATCAATCGCTTCTTTCTCGATGCCGTGATGCCAATGATGGAAACGTGGCGTGACCAGAAATTTTTCCATGAAACCCAGTTTCCAATTGAGATTGGCATGGACGAAAGTGGAGTACACATAGATGATCAGCAAATAGGTTTGCAAAGCTGATTGCGAAAAACCCAGAGCAAAGGCAGGCGTCGCGGTGAAGGCGCGCAGCAACATGATTTCAATAAAGTGCATGCGGGTGCCAGCCATCCAATCCATGCTTTGGGCTGAGTGATGCACAGCGTGGAAGCGCCAAAGTGCGGGAATACGGTGAAAGGCGCGATGAAACCAATATTGCACAAAATCTGTAAGCACCATGATGCAGATCAACTGCACAAAGAAATTCAATCCATCCACCCAGTGGTGCACATCGTTCATTAGACCCGTTCCGTTGATGTAATTCGATGGCGCGAGTGTGACGAATGCCAGGAATTGCACGAACATCGAGCTCAAGAAAAAATAAAATAAATCTTCGCGCCATTCTGTGCGAAAAACGGGTTGGCCCTCGGCCTTGGCAAACATGCGCTCTAGAGGCACGAACAACACGCCGCCGAAGATTGCGTTGATCAAGAAGAAATCTACGCCAAAGAATATTTTATTTCCGCCAGAAAGATCGCCTATTTGTGGGAGGTAGCCCCAGATCGTTGCCAGAAGTGTGATGACGATGGCCAGTGTGCCCAGAAGTTTGTTGGGCCGCAAAACCAAGCTGATGCAGGCCAGACCGTAAGCGGCAAACATAACCGCATAAAGTATTGGCTTGATCCAGATGGTTTCACGAATTGGGGAAAGTTCGGGCACGCCGAGCAAGGCGGGTTGGCGCAACACAAGAACTAAAATCAGAGCGGCTAAGCTTAAAGCGAGTGCCAGTGTTCCGGCAATCCAGCCACTGCCGAATTTTCGAAGTTCGGCAGGAGCTTCAAGTTCTGATCTCAATTGCTGGCGCATGTGTTCCTACTCCTCGTTGATTGCGGAACCAAGAATAGCGCTCAGCTGTTAACTGAGCGTTAACCACGTTGGCGGCGAGAACTACTCTGCCGCTTCAGCTGCTTCTTCATCCACCCAAGTTTTAGGCCGCGCGGCCATTTCTTTTTTCAACTCGTCGGCCACAAGGAACGAAAGTTCCAAGGCTTGGGCTGCGTTCAGGCGCGGGTCGCAGAAGGTGTGGTAGCGACCGTTCAAATCTTCATCACGAAGCGCGCGAAGGCCGCCTGTGCATTCGGTCACATCCTTGCCGGTCATTTCAACATGAACGCCGCCTGCATGTGTGCCTTCGGATTGGTGTACGCCCATGAAACGACGCACTTCGGTCATGATCGCTTCGAAAGGACGAGTCTTATAACCTGAGGTGGCTTTAATGGTGTTGCCATGCATTGGGTCGCATGACCACACAACCACCCTGCCCTCGCGTTTCACGGCGCGGATCAAATCTGGCAGATGCTTTTCAACTTTGTCGGCGCCAAAGCGGGCGATCAAGGTTAAGCGGCCTGGTTCATTTTCTGGATTCAGAATGTCGATCAGTTTGATCAATTCATCTGGCTTTAATGTTGGGCCGCATTTAAGACCGATTGGGTTTTTCACGCCGCGTGCGAACTCAACATGGGCATGATCCACTTGCCTTGTGCGATCACCGATCCAGAGCATATGACCGGATGTTGCGTAGTAATCACCGCTCGTTGAATCCACGCGCGTCAAAGCTTGTTCATAGCCAAGCAGCAATGCTTCATGACTGGTGAAAAAATCCGTCGTGCGCATTTGGGGCGCTGTTTGAGCAGTGATGCCGCAAGCGCGCATGAAGCCCAGAGTTTCAGTAATGCGGTCGGCCACTTCTTGGTATTGTTCAGAAGCGGGCGAATCCTTCAAGTTGCCTAAAGTCCATTTATGCACATGCTCCAAGTTGGCATAGCCACCTTGTGCGAAGGCCCGCAGCAAATTGAGAGTTGCCGCAGATTGGCGATAAGCCATGATCTGGCGCTCAGGATCGGGTTTGCGGCCTTCGACTGTTGCTTCGGAGTCATTAACGATGTCACCTCGGTAAATTGGATATTCCACGCCATCGATCACCTCGGTTGGCGAGGAACGCGGCTTGGCGAATTGGCCAGCAATGCGGCCCACTTTCACAATCGGTTGGCCGCCCGCGAATGTGAGAACAACAGACATTTGCAAAAAGATGCGGAAAAAATCGCGGATGTTATCAGCCGAGTGCTCGGCAAAGCTTTCCGCGCAATCACCACCCTGAAGAAGAAAGCCCTTGCCTGCTGCAACATTTGCCAGCTTGCGTTTTAATTTCCGGGCTTCACCTGCAAAAACCAGCGGCGGAAAACCAGCTAAGCGGCCTTCCACAGTTTTCAGCTTTTCAAGGTCGGTATATTCCGGCATCTGCATCACCGGAAATTTCCGCCAGCTATCAGGTGCCCATGTCGCGCTCATCATATTAACTCCAAAACTCAGTAGCCCTTCATATAGGCTGAAAACGCCTCATTATCCAGCACACGACATTGGCGCAATGAAAATTTCGACGAAGTCTTAACCTTTTGACAATACAACTGCGAGATACGGGGCGGCGAAACGTGTCGAGGATAGCATGTACGATTGGCTGTGGCAGATACAATGGATTGAAGTCTCGTCGTTTTTAACGTCTGGGCAACCGTCGCTGCTTGTTCAATTGGCGGGTATTAATGCCGTTTTCCTGATCGCCATTATTGTCATTCGACTACGACGTGACCCCAAAGCTAAAAGGCGATCAAATTACTTCATTCAGGAAGCTCTATTGCTGCTTAACATCTTCATTCTGAGTGAGGATTATTTCAGACCGTTTTACTATCAGCGAGTGGAACCGTTGATCTATAATTTCAGGCATCAAGTACTCTAAATTATTTTTTATGATCTGATAGGGATTCTTGGGCTGATTTGTAAGCCACCTGCTTATCCACATTCCAATAGCGTAAATCATCGATCCTGATTGGTGCACCCGAAATTGCGCAGTGCACAAATTCGCCCTCTCGGATGATTTGAAAATCGCCATCGAGATATTTCAATTTGGCTTCGCGCTGTGAGTGCAGGATTGGATCAATAAAATTCATGCAGTTTAAATAGCAAGTGTATGTGGCAATTAAAAGAGCGAACCCTGAGATTTCTTCGGGATGGCTGCTACGTTAATGCGGCCGTCTTGCATTTCAATTTCTAAACTGGCTGGTGGAACCACACTGGCAATGCCTTGAAGCGGTTTGCCATGTTGATCACGGATCACCGCAAAGCCGCGTTTTAGCACCGATTGATAGCCGAGTGATGCAAAAAGTTTGAGTTCGGATTTTAGTTGATCTGATTTGCGCGTCGTCAGCTGTTTCATGCCCTTGCTCAAGCGATCCTGTTGGTCTCTCAACCTGCGGTGCTGTTCGGCTGCGCGCTGTGCCATTGGTTTAATGCTAAGCTTTCCAGAACTGCGGGCGAGCAATACCGCATGAACTTGAACATTGGCTTTGAGTGCTTTGGGTAATTTTGATGCGGCGACATCAAGGCGTTGGCGAGCGGTTGCCAGAATTTCATCGGGCTTTGGCAAGGCACGCGCGGCGGAATGCAAGCGGGTTTTAGCATCGCCCACAACGCGGCCCATGGTGCGTTTTTGCCGGGCGTTGAGAGACGCGAGTTCGGCTAGCAAATCTGCGCGCACGGGAACGGCGCGTTCGGCCGCTGCTGTCGGCGTGGGGGCGCGAAAATCTGACGCGAAGTCGATCAAGGTCGTATCGGTTTCGTGGCCGATGGCGCTGATCAATGGAATGGCGCTGGCGGCTGTGGCGCGCACCACAATTTCTTCGTTGAAAGGCCACAGGTCTTCGAGTGAGCCGCCGCCCCGCGCCACGATCAACAGATCAGGTTTATGCTCCATCGCGTTAAAGCCTTGGATCGCCGCTGCCACTTCGGCGGCAGCGGTTTCGCCTTGAACGCGCACAGGCCAGACGATGACATGGCGGGGAAAGCGATCATTCAGGCGGTGAAGGATATCGCGGATCACTGCGCCAGTGGGCGATGTGATGATGCCGATGGTGCGCGGCAGATACGGTAGTGCTTTTTTTCGGGCTTGATCAAACAGGCCTTCGGCGGTAAGGGTTTTCTTGCGCTCTTCGAGCAAAGCCATGAGTGCGCCCACACCTGCGGGCTCGACGTTTTCAATGACGATTTGATAATTGGATTTGCCGGGATAAGAGGTGATCTTGCCCGTGGCGATTACTTCCAAACCTTCCTGCAATTTAGAGCGTAACTTACCAAACACGCCGCGCCAAATCACTGCATCCAATTTCGCGCCATCATCTTTCAGTGCGAAATAAGCGTGGCCAGAACTGTGGGGGCCCCTGAATCCCGAAATTTCGCCCCGCACCCGCACATGGCCAAAGCGATCTTCCAGCGTGCGCTTTAGGGCATGAGAAATTTCGGTCACCGATTGCTCACCTAGATTAGGTTTGGTGACTTCGATGATTTCGCCGGTTTC
>JAYWEV010000146.1:0-4729 GCA_043779145.1 Aestuariivirga sp.
TTTTTAACCGGACATCTGAAACTGACGACGAAATTGCATTTGCTGCTGTCTATCTGGATGACAAAGCCGCTGTTTTTGGTGGTTTCGTCATACGCGCCCGCCCAATTGACCAAAGTTTGACTCCTGAGTTTTGCACATACGCATTTCAATCAGCATTCATTCGACGCTCAATGATCCGATTGGGTCAGGGCGCAATAAGATCAAACATCGGGCAAGGAGACTTAACAACTGTCCCAATAAAGTTCCCACCCATTGCCGAACAACGGCGGATCGCGGAAATTCTTTCCACTTGGGATCGGGCGATTGCGGTGCAGGAACAACTGGTGGCCAACGCCCGCGCCCAAAAGAAAGCCCTGATGCAAACCCTCCTCACCGGCAAAAAACGGCTGCCGGGGTTCAAGGGGGATTGGCAACGCTTGTCGTTCGACGAAATATTCAAGGTCGAAAATGATAAAAAAACGCAAGTGCAAAAGACACAGTACAAAGCAGTGGGACGAACCCCTATAGTCGATCAAGGACAAGACTTCATTGTTGGTTATACTGATCAAGATGAAATTTATGAGTCAATTCCGGCAATAGTTTTTGGTGACCATACGAGAAGCATCAAGTGGATAGATTTTCCGTTCTGCCCTGGGGCAGACGGAACTCAGATTCTGAAATCAACACGGCATATCCACTTGCAATTTTCTTTCTACCTTTTGCTTTCTGCTGAAATACCAAATTTGGGGTACAGTCGACACATGCGAGAATTAAAGGAGTTAACTTTTAACGTTCCATCTGACAGACATGAGCAGGAAAAACTCACAGAATTACTTGCGGCAGCGGAAGACCAAAACCATAAACATGAGAACGCTCTAACGCAATTGGTGGCCGAAAAGTCCGCCCTGATGCAGCAACTCCTCACTGGCAAACGGCGTGTAAAAGTGGAGACTTTGGACACCAAACTTGAAAACCAAATTCGTGAAGCCACGAAAATGGTCGGTGGAGTTACAGAATGATCAGTAGGTGCAAAACTGCCAGGGGATCAGAAATTACTATTTTTTGTAAGTCATTGATTGGATTGTGTAATCCAAAAATAAATCAACTTTTTGTTGACAAAACAACAATTTGTTGCAATCTATGCAACAACAGAACCCTCCACGCCTCTGCTTTTGCATGCGCACCAGGGGGGTCTTTTTTTGCCCAAAGCTTGGGCAAGGTGGGCACTCAATGAAGCTGCCCTATACCAAACCAGCGCTTTCAATCGCCGAGCAAATTGCCAAGCTCGAAAGCCATGGCATGACGATAACTGACCATGCCACCGCCACGCACAACCTGCAACACATCAGCTATTATCGGCTGAGCGCCTATTGGCTTGCCTTTGAAAACTCCAAAGACCATCTGGGGCCACGCTTCAAACCAGACACAAGCTTTGAAGGTGTGATGGCGCTTTATGAGTTTGATCGAAAGCTTCGGCTTTTGGTGCTTGATGCGGTGGAGCGCGTCGAAGTCGCAATTCGCGGCAGTTGGGCCTATCAGATGGCAATGCTTGGCGGGTCACATGAATATATCGATGCTAGGCACTATGCCGATATTGCAAAGTACAATGATAATTGCGGAAAGCTCGACAGCGAAGCCAGAAGATCAAAAGATATCTTCATCAAACACTATCGCGCAAAATATTCTGAACCTGTGCGTCCGCCAATCTGGATGGCTGCGGAATTATTGTCGTTCGGGCTTTTGTCACAATGGTATGGCGCATTAAAAGAGCCAAAGCTT
The DNA here is from genome assembly GCA_043779145.1 of Aestuariivirga sp. GTDB lineage: Bacteria > Pseudomonadota > Alphaproteobacteria > Rhizobiales > Aestuariivirgaceae > Aestuariivirga. Next base: position 1,759 of record JAYWEV010000146.1, read on the forward strand.
CGTCAGGCAATTGCAGCACCTTTTGGGCTCGACGAGAAAATTTTTGTTGGATTTGTCCATCATCTCACAGTTGTCAGAAATATTTGTGCGCATCATAGCCGCTTGTGGAACCGCATCATTGATGTCTCGTTCACACTCCCGAAAAAACAACCAGCAGGACTTGCGGCTGCATTAAACCGCGAAGAGTCAAAGAGAACCTACAACACATTTTCCATGCTTCAGTTTTTGCTTTCAAAAGCCGAACCGAACAATGATTGGGGAAATCGTCTGATAGCCTTGATGGCAACGCTCCCAACAGGCCGGGAAACGGCAATGGGCTTTCCATCCGATTGGAAAAGTATTGAATTGTGGGGCGGCTCGCAGTGACCATAACCCCCAGCACTGCCGAACTCTATAGCGCCCAAATTCCAGCCCTCGCAACATTGATGTCGCTGGGGTGGCGATATCTTTCCCCTGCCGATTGCCTTGCCGCGCGAGGTGGAAATGCCGGGTTGGTGCTGCGGGCTGAATTGGTGGGGCAACTGCGGAAGCGGCGGTTCGATTTCAAAGGCGAGCGTTTTGAGCTTTCAACCAATGCCATTGACCAGCTGGTGCGTGAGCTATCGACTCCAGTCATGCATGAGGGACTGCTGACGGCGAATGAAAAGCTTTACAATGCGCTGACACTCGGCCTCACGGTTACAGAATTTGTAGGATCGAAGAAAACTAGCGTCACCGTGCCAGTGATCGATTGGCAAAATCTTGCCAATAACAGTTTCATTATCACCGAAGAGCTTGAGGTTCTGAATACGGCGGGGACAGGCACAAGGCGGCCTGACCTTGTGGCCTATGTTAACGGCATTCCCCTCGTTGTGATTGAAGCCAAGCGGCCTGATAGCGGCAATCCCAACAGCTCCATGGTGGAGGAAGGGATTAGCCAAACCATCCGCAACCAGAAGCAGGAGGAGATACCCCAGCTCTTTGCCTTTGCGCAGCTTTTGCTTTCGATCAGCATGACCGATGGCCGCTATGGCACCACAAAGACACAGCGGAAGTTCTGGACCAATTGGCACGAAGAAGAGTTCGACGAGGCGCATTTCAACCGGATCAAGAATCTGCCACTTGAGTTAAGTTTCAAGCAACAATTGCTCAATGGTCGCGAACCTTGGGTGCGGGAACACTTTGAGGCACTTTGGTCTGCTCCACAGGCTGTGACCGATCAAGACCGCCTGCTGATCAGCCTTCTGACGCCGGACAGGCTGCTGGAATTCATCCGCTATTTCATTCTGTTTGACCGCAAGGTGGGCAAAATTGTTGCCCGTCACCAGCAGGCTTTTGGCATCAAAGCACTGCTCCGCGAGGCAACGGGGTTCAAGCCAGACGGCAGCCGCAACGGCGGCGTGCTCTGGCACACAACGGGCTCCGGCAAGAGCTTCACCATGGTTTTCCTGTGCAAAGCGCTTCTGCTGCATGAGAGCCTTAAGACCTGCCGCGTTATCGTCGTCACAGACCGGTCCGATCTCGAAAAACAACTGGCCAAAAACTTCGCAACAGGTGGCGCATTTGGGTCTGACATTGGTACAAAGAAAGAAGGCGGCAAAGCCAAGGCAGCCTCTGGTCGCGACCTCGCCAAGCGTATCGGCAAAGGCACCGAGCGCATTATCTTTACCATAATCAACAAGTTCGCGAGTGCCTCCAAGCTGCCGGAATGCCATAACGAAAGTGCAAATTTGATTGTTCTGGTGGATGAGGGTCACCGCAGCCAAGGCGGCGAAAATCATGAACGCATGCGGAAAGCATTGCCCCATGCTGCCTACATCGCGTTCACTGGAACACCGCTTTTGAAAGATGATAAAACGGCCAGCAAATTCGGCCGGATTGTTCATGCCTATACCATGCGAGATGCAACGGCGGACGGCACCGTCACCCCGCTTTTGTACGAAGAACGCAAGCCAGTTCTGAATATCAATGACGAAGCAATCGACAATTGGTTCGACAAGATAACCTTGGGGTTGTCGGAAACACAGAAGAGCGATCTCAAGGAAAAATACGGTAAAGCTGGGCGTGTCTATGGCTCGCTTAATCGCATTGATCTCATTGCATGGGACATTGCGGTTCATTTCAAAACGAATTTCAAAGACCTCGATGTCGGCCTCAAGGGGCAACTTGCGACGGACAGCAAGCTATCCGCTGTCAGGTACAAGAAGGCTCTTGATGCCACAGGGCTTGTTACAAGTGCAGTCGTGATTTCACCACCAGACACGCGAGAAGGTCACGACGATGTCGATGAGTCAGAACTGCCCGAAGTGCAGCAATGGTGGAAAGACAATGTTCGCGATGACCCGAAACTGTACGAAGAGCGTATCATAGAAGACTTCAGCACCGAAGGTGCGCCTGACATACTCATTGTCGTAGGCAAACTGCTGACCGGATTTGATGAGCCGAGAAACGCTGTGCTTTACATCGACAAGCGTTTGGAAAAGCACGATCTCATTCAGGCAATTGCTCGCGTAAACAGACTTCACGACCAAAAGAAATTTGGCTTCCTGATTGATTATCGCGGCATCCTCGAACAGCTTGATACCGCAATTCTTGACTATCAAGACCTCGCCGAACGAACCCAAGGCGGCTTTGAGATTGAGGATATCGAGGGGCTCTATGCCAATGTCAGCACCGAATACAAACGTCTTCCCGGGTTGCATCATGCAGTCTGGGAGCTGTTTTCAAGTGTTAAAAACAAGGCTGATATAGAACAATACCGTCAGATACTTGTTCCAAGGATGGAAGATGATGGAACCGGCAATCCCATCGATTTGAATCAGAAATTGCGGGAAGATTTTTATGCGGCACTGACTGAATTTGGGACGTGTTTGCGTACAGCTTTGGCGTCACGAGCTTTCTTCGAGGACTTGTCTTTCGGCGAAAGCCTCATTTCTACTTATAAGAAAGATCTCAAGTTCTTCTCGGACTTGCGCAGAATTGCAAAGCAAGA
>JAYWEV010000147.1:0-12445 GCA_043779145.1 Aestuariivirga sp.
ACTGCAACAAAAAAACTGCCTGGCACGAGACAAGAAGCACAACCCATCCAGTATTACAGGCGGGCTTACTTCGTTGACGTAGCGTTAACGTTGTCTCGTTGATCAAGTTGAGCAGGGGTGGATGGCATTGTGGGGAATCTGATTGGCAGGGCATCTTGAACAAGCTCGCGGGTGGACTTGTCCCCAATTAATTCCACATCCTGTTCTCAATTAGGCTGATAATCGTTCGAACTTGACGGGTGATGTACCTCCTATGGCTGAATGTTTTCGACGGGCGTTGTAAAAGCCGTTGATATATTGAAAGAGGGCGTTGGTAACGTGCTGTCGCGATGCCCAAGTGTGCCGCCAGATCAGTTCGGCTTTGAGGGTTTTGAAGAAGGTCTCGACGGCAGCATTGTCGTAGCAGTTTACTCTGCCGCTCATTGACACCTTGAAGCCAACTTCGCGTAACCGCTTTTGATAGTCGTGGGAACAATATTGGCTGCCACGGTCGGTGTGGTGAAGGCAGCCCGATGGTGGGTTTCGGAGCGCTACAGCATTGTTCAAGGACTGCAACGCCAGATCATGTTTCAAGAGATTGCTGACCGCCCAACCGATGACCCGGCGTGAATGTAGGTCAATCATCACGGCCAAATACAACCAGCCCTCAGCGGTCCAGATATAAGTGATATCAACTACCCATTTCTGGTTCGGTCTATCCGCATTGAAGTTCCTGTCCAGCCAGTTGGTCGCAATGTTGAAGTGGTGATTTCTGTCTGTTGTCGCGTTCGCCTTTGGGCTCGAACCAATGGCGCCTTCAAAGGCTCACTATTTGCATGTTCTGACGATGCGAATGCCGTTGTTACGCATCAAACGGCCCACACGGCGATGCCCAACCATCAGGCCAATCTCTTTCAGCTCCTGAGTCATTCGTGGGCGACCGTAGCTGCCCAAGCTGAGGTGATGCTGTTCACGGATATGGGCCAGCAACACCATGTCGTAACGTTGGCGTTGACTGACTGGACGGATACGCCAAGCCCTGAAGCCACGCGATGTGCGTAAAGAACTTAATCTTGCAACTTGACAATCAACATAGCCGCTCTCCTCCGTGAGCAGGCGGTTCTCTTTGCGAAGCCGCTCATTCTCCTTCGCCAGATCTATATCGACCGCTGGTGGCAGATCCCCAGGCCGCGACTTTTGTATCCATTTTGCAAGCGTAGAGAAACCAACACCCAGATCAGACGCCACTTGCCGCCGTGCTTGGCCACTTCAGCGCTATCCGCACCGCCTCACGCTTGAACTCATCGTTGTGTACCTTTGCCATAACCGTTCTCCTTGATGGCTAACTTTCCAATCAAGGACGCGGAATCAAACTGTGGCAAGTCCACCCCCACGTCACCCGTAAACTTATCTCCCAACGACCATCGCCCACATAAAACAATCGCAGCAAGAAGCAAACTTCTTAAAAAACAAACGCAAGAATTGCACGAGCTTAGGTGGTTTTAATGAGTTCATTGGTAAAAACAAGAAGGCGCGCTCCAAGTGCATATTCTACCACGGAAACATTTAATCGATGATTTCAAAATGTGCCTCTACTGGTTTCTTACTGTTGATTGCGAGGATATCCTGGGGGCATGCCGACATGGCACAGACACAGTCAAGTTCAGCGCGAAAGGTCACATAATCACCTGGCTTTGACATTGCCGGCTCGAAAGCAAGTTTGCCTTCTGGGGTCCATGGAATATTCATGAACAGGTTGATGGAGGCAGGCGTGTAGGGGATGAACAGCCCGAGTTCAAATAGTCCGGCATTCAAATTGTCACGGCAATTATCATGATAGGTCGTGCAGCCAAGAAGGCCGTACCGTTCGTTATCGCACGGAGCCATAAGAGTGTCGTGACGGCCAGGTGATGTGTCCTTCTCAAGGGTCAAAAGGGCGCGACGATGGTTGGTGTACATTTTATCGCCTTCGATCGGAAACAGCCGCGTCCACGTTGCTCGACAGTGTTCCATGCCGATATATTCGTTCATTTGACCTGATACAAAGGCCCAGAAGTCGATGACCTGATTGCCATGAGTGTTAACAATCTTAATTGCTTGCCCCTTTTTCACCCAAGTGGCTTTGCCGCGACGCGCTGGAATTATCTGCAGTTTGCTCAAGATCGTCCTCCATTAAAAAGCCCAACTTATGTATAAGAGTGGAAAGCTACACTTCAAAACCACTCTTTGGCAAACACCATCGGCACATTGACAATTTAGAATGACTGATGTGAACCTCCCGCTGCGCTAATAGTAACGGCGCTTATTGAGGAAAAATCGGTATGCGTCTTTGGATTAAGGATCCTCTCGCTTGTTTGGCTGACGGAGCGGCGCGTGGGTTTATCGTAGAGCATGGGCGTATTTCCGAAATGATTCCTGCCGGAGGAGAGCCGTTACAGTCGGTTGAGAAGATCTTTGATGCGTCAAATCACGTCGTGTTGCCGGGCCTCATCAACACGCATCATCACATGTATCAGTCCCTCACGCGGGCTCATCCACAAGCGATCAACAAGGAGCTGTTTCCCTGGCTCAAAACATTATTGCCCTATTGGGCCCGGCTTACGCCTGAATCGCATCGATTGGCGACTCGGCTTGCGCTGACTGAGCTCTTGATGTCCGGTTGCACCACTGCGGCGGATCATCATTATCTAATTCCTCGCGGTTGTGAAAACGCCATTGATATTCAAGTGGAGGAAGCCCGCGCCATCGGCATGCGTGTAATGCTTTCACGGGGCTCGATGGATCTATCCGAAAAGGATGGTGGCATGCCCCCAGACAGTACGGTGCAGGATCGGGATACGATCCTTACCGACTGCGAGCGCGTCATTGGTCTCTATCATCAAAGGGGTGAAGGGGCGTTCACGCAGATAGCTCTCGCCCCTTGCACCCCTTTTACGGTGAGCCGTGAATTAATGGTCGAGACGGCAGCACTCGCTGAGAAGCATGATTGTCGCCTTCATACCCATATCGCCGAAACGCGTGATGAGGTTGATTACTGCATGCAGCGATTTGGTCATCGTCCTGTCGACTACATGGAAGACGTGGGTTGGATGAGCAGCAGGGTCTGGCTCGCGCACGGCATTCACTTTAATGATGGCGAGATTGGGCGGTTGGGGCGTGCGGGCATAGCGGTGTGCCATTGCCCCACATCGAACATGCTGCTCTCGTCTGGTCATTGCCGTACGCGTGAGCTTGAAGCTGCGGGTGTTGCCGTGGGGCTTGGTGTTGATGGTTCGGCCTCCAACGATAATTCAAACCTGATGGAAAGCGTGAGGCATGCTCTCCTGATCAATCGACTGACATATGATGCGACGGTCACCCACCTTGATGCGTTGCGCTGGGCCACGTCCGGTTCTGCGCGTTGCCTTGGGCGCAGCGATATTGGCGAGATTTCTCGGGGCAAACAAGCCGATCTTGCACTCTACAAGTTGGACGAGTTGCGCTTTTCAGGCGCAGGTGATCCCCTTGCGGCCCTTGTGCTCTGCGGCGCGCACAAAGCGGATCGCGTGATGATTGCTGGTGAATGGAAAGTGATAGACTGCATGCCAATTGGTATCGACATTGATGCATTGCGTCGTGCGCACACCGCTGCTGCCCGTCGCTTTGTCGACACATGAGATCCCGCTTTAGTCTGGTTTTTCAACCAAACAGCTTGCTTAAGACAGATCGACCTGATAGCTTCTTAAGCAGGTAATCGGCCGTGGTGATAAAAAAAACAGCCACTCAATTGTTAGCATATATTTAGCATGTATAGTGAGCTAGTTTGCTCAGCAAACTTCGTCTTATCAGCGGCCATAAGCCTCAAGGTAGTTGCGCAAGAAAAACCATGGAGGAATAGATGTTTATCTCGAGACGTAAATTAGTTGCCGTTCTTGGCAGTGCTGTAGCCATAATAGCAGGTTCCAACTCAGCCTTCGCCGCAAAGCTGAAGGTCGCAATTGTTTTGCCAGGCAATATTACTGACAAATCATGGAGCCAAGCTGGTTTTGAAGGAATAAATCAAGCTGGCGAAGCGCTAGGTCTTGACGTGGCTTATAGCGAGAAGATCGCCCAACCGGATCAGGCTGAGGCAATCGCTGACTATGCGCGCCGCGGCTATAAGGTTGTGATCGGTCATGGTGGCGAATTCCAGGAAGCTGCCGAGCGGGTGGCACGGAAATATCCGGAAACGATTTTTGTTGTGAACAACGGCCACGAGGCAAAGGACAACATAGCAACTGCCGACTTCAATTACAGGCAGTTCGGCTACGTGATGGGATACATCGCTGGAAAGATGTCAAAAACCGGCAAGGCTGGGTGGATTGGTGCGCAGAAAATCAAGTTTTCGACCGACCTTAATGAAAGTTTTATTAATGGCTTCAAGGATTCTGGTGGCAAAGAGGTGTTCACTGCCTGGACAAATGACTGGGATGACATTGCAAAGGGCAAGGAAGCGGCGCTGAGTCAAATCGCCCAAGGCGCTGATTTGATTTTCCCGACGATGGACAATGCGGTCATTGGCAGTTTGCAGGCTTGCAAGGAAAAGGGCGTTTGGGCATTTGGCCTGTATTATGATGCCATCGTTGATTGGCCCGATACCGTGGTACAGTCAGCGATCTTTGACATTAAGGGAGTCATGAAAACCTATCTGACGCTTGCAACCGAAGGTAAGCTCGAAGGCAAGAACTATAACTTTGATCTCACCAAGCCAGAGGGTGCACGAATCGGAACATTTCATAGAGCAGTCCCGGCTGATGTAGTTGCCGAAGTCAATGGGCTCATCGATAAAATGAAGTCGGGAGAATTCAAGCCCTGAGTTTCCTGAGCGGCTGATGATTTTCCGGCCGCTCATATCCTCAACTATGTCATTGCAAGGGACACGCAGCACAAACTATGCCTTACATCACCATAGACCGCGTGACGAAGTCGTTCGGCACTTTCAAGGCGCTCGATCTTGTGAGCATTGGAATTCAGAAGGGCGCCATACACGCCATTCTCGGGGAGAATGGTGCGGGCAAATCCACCCTTATGAATATTCTCTATGGACTCTATCAGCCCGACGAGGGTGAGATCTGGATCAATGACACGCCGCTTAGCTTAAATTCACCACGCGACGCAATTGCAAGCGGTATTGGCATGATCCATCAGCATTTCATGCTGGTGGAATCCCTCACTGTTATGGAAAATGTCATCATGGGTTTGGTGCGCGGTGCACGAACCATTGATTTTGCCTTTCATGAAAAACGAATTCGCGAAATGAGCGCCAGTTTCGGCTTTGATCTTGATCCGAAGGCTCCAATATGGACCTTGCCCATGGGGTTGCGGCAACGCGTCGAAATCATCAAGGCCCTCTATCGCAATGCAGAAATACTTATTCTCGACGAACCCACAAGCGTTTTGGCGCCAGGAGAGATAAACTCGTTTATCGCAGGCATTCGCAAGTTGCGCGGCGCTGGCCATACCATCCTTTTCATCACCCACAAGCTTGAAGAAGTCATGCAGGTGGCCGATTTCGTGACTGTCATGCGCCATGGCAAGGTGGTTCATGAAACCGAAGCCGCAAACACGAACGCAAGAGAACTGGCGCGTTGGATGGTAGGCCGTGATGTGGTTTTTGAATTGAAAAATAGGAATTTGGTGCAAGCGGGAGTTTCAGCTCGTGCTGCAAAGGTTCTTGAAGTTGAAGGACTGGTTGCGATAAATGATCGTGGCATTCGCGCCCTTGACGATGTTTCCTTTACGGTCCGAGCGGGTGAGATACTCGGTGTTTCAGGGGTCGACGGGAATGGGCAGAAGGAACTTGCGGAAGCCATTGCGGGCCTGAGGCCAATCCAGGCCGGACGTATTGTTGTTGATAATCGCGATGTGGCGCCACTTGATGTAAAGGCCCGCATCTCCGACGCTGGTATCGCTTTCGTGCCAGAAGACAGGCAGTCACAGGGACTGGTCCTTGACTATCCGGTGGCGTTTAACATGATTTTGCGGAGCTATGACCGCCCACCCGCATCACGGCGCGGTTTTTTGGACTTTGCAGCCATTCGAAAACTCGGTGGCGATCTGGCGCGGAAATACGATGTGCGGCTGCGATCCATAGATCAACTGGCGCGCTTTTTGTCGGGAGGCAACCAGCAGAAAATTATTCTCGCGCGAGAGATCGAAGCAAGGCCTCGCCTGCTTGTTGTTATGCAGGCCTGCAAGGGCCTGGACGTCGGCGCCATTGAATTTGTGCAAAACACAATTCTTGAACTCAAGGCAAAAGGCATCGCGATTCTTTATGTCTCAACTGAGTTAGAGCATGTGCTGGATGTCTCGGACCGTATCGCTATTATGTTTCGCGGACGCATTACGGGCTTGCTGGATCGCAAAGACGCTACCACGCAACGCATTGGCGAATTGATGGCAGGCATTGATAGCGGTGTTGCGGCATGACAGCGCGTATTATGGAAGTTCTGTTTGCGACACGCACAGCGTGGGCGGTGTTGGCGGCATTGATCATGGGATCAACCCTAATATTGGCGGGCGGCGGCAATCCAATAGAGGCCTATCGCACGTTGTTCGGTGAAGCGTTCTTTGACCGCTTCGGATTCGGAACAACCCTCGTAAAAATGTCACCGATCCTTTTAACGGGACTTGCGGTTGTCATCCCATTGCGGGTTGGGCTCTTTAATGTTGGCGGCGAAGGCCAGCTCTACATGGGAGCATTATTTTCCTCGATTGCGGCGCTGTATCTCCCTCAAATGCCCTCGGCGCTGCATCTCATATTATGCATCCTTGCCGGGATGGCCGGTGGCGCGATGTGGGCGCTAATCCCGGCCCTACTAAAAGCCTATCGCGGTATTAACGAGGTTATTGTGACGTTACTCTTGAACTACATTGCCATTTATCTCGTTAGCTATGCGGCGGGCGGTCCAATGATGGAGGAGGGAGCACCTTATCCCTATTCAACGGAAATACCTTCGGATCTGATGCTGCCATTGATCCTTCTTCCCACCGATGCGCATGCCGGCGTCATCGTTGGAGTCGTGCTGGCGTTAGTTCTTTACGTCAGCATGCGCTATACCTCATTTGGCTTTGCCATGAACACGGTGGGGTTCAATCCCCGGGCGGCAGAATACGCTGGCATCAATGTCAAGCGCCAGATGGTTCTGGCCATGATAATTGGCGGCGCACTTGCTGGCCTTGCCGGTACATTTGAGGTTCTGGGCGTGAAGTACCGGCTGTTTCAAAACTTCAGTAATGGCTACGGGTTTGATGGCATCGTTGCGGCGTTCATGGCTGCGGCCAATCCAATACTTGTACCGATTTCTGCACTCTTCCTCGCCGGACTAAAGGCTGGTGCCCAATTAATGCAGCGCGCCACGGGGGTTGAGAGCACCGTGGTTGATGCAATCCAGGGGTTGGTAGTGATGTTCGTTGCAGCAAGCCTGGCACTGAGATTCCAGGATACGGTCTGGGCCCAGATTCTCGCAAAGCGCCGAGACAATGAGGCGGTGATTGAGAGGAAAAAATCCAATGCCTGATTGGCTGATGATCGGGTCGGTAACGGATGTTCTCAGTACGACGCTGAGACTGTCTGTGCCCATTGCATTTGCCGCTCTTGGCGGGGTGATAACGGAGCGCAGCGGGGTGTGGAATATTGGCCTGGAGGGAATGATTCTTGCGGGAGCTTTCGGCGCTGCCCTAGGGGTATTTCTGACTGGCCAACCGTTTATGGGATTAATTGTCGGCATTCTCTGTGGCATGTTGCTGGCGGTGATACTCGCGGTGCTGACGATCACTCTCGGCGTCAATCAAATTGTAAGCGGTATTGCCATCAACCTGCTCTCAATTGGGCTCACCGCATATTTCGCGCGACTGATTTTCGGCCTTGATGCAACGACAAAGGCACTTGCCGGCTTTTCCGACTGGCCGATCCCTGGGCTGGTGGATATTCCCGTCGCAGGACCAGTGCTGTTTGATCAGGATCCGCTGGTTTACCTGCTCTACATGCTGGTTCCTATTATTTACTGGGGTCTCTACCGCACGGCGTGGGGCCTCAACATTCGTGCAACCGGTGAAAACCCAAATGCAGCGGATACCGCCGGGGTTGCGGTATTTGTGGTGCGTTACGTCTGCCTGATCATGTCAGGAGCCCTGGCTGCCATTGGTGGTGCATACATTGTGCTGGCCCAGGTCTTCGTGTTCACCGAGCACATGAGCGCGGGCAAGGGGTTCATTGCGCTTGCTGCGATCATACTTGGGCGGTGGAATCCGTTTGGTGCCGTGCTCGCAGCACTTCTGTTTGGGTTCTGCGACGCCTTGCAATTGCGCCTGCAGTTTGCAAATCCATCCGTGCCCTATCAGGTGTTTGTGGCACTTCCCTATGTCGTCTCGATATTAGCGCTTGTTGGTTTTTACGGGCGCGTGAAACCGCCAGCCGCAAGTGGCATTCCCTACAGACGTGAGGCCAAATAACGCCATGGAAAAACACCACAACCAGGGTAAGCCAACTTTGCAACTGGGGCGGCTTGATCTGTCCAGCTTGCGGGTCTTTGACTCTCGCAATCTCACCGTCGAGATTGGTGACGTTGCACGCGAACGCATGGAGCGGGGGCGAGCCGTGATCGACGCGCGTATAGCTTCCGGGATCCGCACCTATGGGGTGAATACCGGTTTCGGAAGCATGGCGGGTCTTACAATTAATGCGGACGATTTGGCCAAGCTCCAGCACCGTCTTGTTGTGTCCAATGCCGCTGGGACCGGCCCTTTGATGAGCGATCGGGATGTGCGCCGTATGATGTTGTTGAAGCTCAACGCGTTGGCAACCGGCCAGTCAGGCGTGCGTCCGGCTCTGTGCGATGCGCTGCTCGCAATGCTGAATGCAGGAATTGTGCCGTCAGTTCCGTTGAAGGGTTCAGTAGGTGCGTCAGGTGATCTGGCTCCACTTGCACACATGGCGGCGGCTCTGATTGGGGTTGGTGACGCGAAGATTGAGGGGGAAATGCTGCCTGTAGCCGAAGCGTTAGCGCGGTGCGGTCTTAAGCCATTCGTACTTGCGGCAAAGGAGGGTCTTGCTCTGGTAAACGGCACGCAGGCCTCGACTGCGCTAGCTGTAGCGGGCCTGTTTGCTGCCGAAGATGTATTTGCCGCCGCAGTGGTCGCGGGAAGTCTCAGTATTGAAGCAGCACTTGGACAGGACATGGCCTTTGACGACAGGTTGCACCGGGCCCGAGGTCAATCGGGCCAGAGGGTTGTTGCTTGTGCCTATCGGAGTTTCCTAGAGGGTAGCGGAATTCGAGCTCTGGCGCTGACAAATGGCCGTTTGCAGGATCCTTATTGTCTGCGTTGCCAGCCACAAGTTATGGGGGCTTGCCTGGACATCATGCGCCATGTCGCGGCTATTCTCTCTGCTGAAATTAACGCCTGGACTGACAACCCGATGGTGGATCTGGACACAGGCGACATTCTTTATGGTGGAAATTTTCATGCCGAGCCGGTCGCACTTGCGGCTGATACACTGGCCCTTGCCATTGCGGAAATCGGGTCCATGTCCGAGCGCCGAACGGCCATGCTGACCGATGCCAATCATTCCATGCTTCCGGCATTCCTCGTGAAGGAAACCGGACTGAATTCAGGCTTCATGGTGGCTCACGTAACAGCAGCCGCATTGGCGAGTGAGAACAAGAGCCTTGCGCACCCGGCAAGTGTCGATTCGATTCCAACCACTGCCAACCACGAGGATTTCGTCAGCATGGCAACTTTTGCTGCGCGGCGCCTCGAGGAACTCGCCGATAATGCCGCGGCGATTGTTGCAATTGAACTGCTGGCAGCGGCGCAGGGCATGGAATTTCGCCGGCCTGAGCGATCCAGTCCGAAACTGGAGGAGATTCTTACGGAAATCAGAAACAAAGTTCCTGCCTATGACGAGGATCGTTTCTTTGCTCCCGACATTGCAGCGTTGAAAACCATGGTTCGAGACAGATTTTTTTATGATTACCTGCCGTCAGGACTGCGTGTGAGTGAAGTCGTTTCCTAACGCTCTTAGATGTTTCACGCGAAATTCATGACGGATAACTCTATTCCTGACCGGGTCATCGAGAATGATTTCCAGTTTGTAAGGGGTTAAAGGAGCTTTTTCGAGCAGTGGAATCGTACCGGAAAACACAAATCTTCCGCCATCTGGGGCGGCGCAGATTTTTATGACTAGGTCGAGCAGATCTTGCGGATGCAATAATTCACGAACCGATGCTTCCTGAATCTTGAGCCCATTGCAATAGAGGAGCAACTGAAGTTCGTCTCAATGGTCCAAGACACCGCTGATCGCCCAGGCCTCTTTCGCTAACGACTTCATGCACCGGTTCTTGCTTTTTTCAGCTGAGATCATACGTTCGACCTCGAGATCAAATTGATCTTTTCCGACTGTTACGAACTGCTGTCCGCCTGATGCGAAAAGAACGAATTCAACTTCGGAAACTGTATCATCTCCATAAACCGTGATTTCATCACATTGGGTCAGAATCGCAGGATTAACAGGATAAAAACAGGGGGTATTTGGCGGTGGTTTTACTTCCAGCTTTGCCATCTCTGCTATATGCGCCCGCACGTGCACCGGGTCACTGACTCCAAAGCCTATGAGTATCAATTCGCTGACTGCTACATCATCCCGGCCATTGTCGTGGTGAAAGGAAAACGGGAATGTCATCGCCTAAGATACTCCCGGGCGCCCTTTGACTCGCGCAGAGCGTTTTGGTGCCACTGGTTTATCGTAGTAAGGAAGCTGATCGACACGTGGCTTATAGGTGCCGTTCTTTCGACAGTCGACAATATGCCGGGCAATTTCCTCAAGGGTTGCAAACCACACATCGCCGGTTCCCAACATGTATTCAATCATCTTTTCGACGCGTTTCCACCGTGAAAGCCGGCCGCTGACAAAGGGATGCCAAATGCCAATCCACAGGCCACCACCTGCTTCCCGCATGGCCTCAAATTCGGCCATGAAGATTTCCATTGCCCGTTCCGGTGCCATGATCTGCATGACATAATTAAGGTCTATGGAATGGACGTATGGCGGCCAGTCATCCGTTGCCCAATTGGCCGGCAGCTCAACCAGCTCGCCCTTTTTCGTTTTCAACAGATAGGGTACGTCATCGCCCATCAACGATGAGTCGTAGAGAAAACCTTCCTCCACCAGGAGTTCTGCAGTATTGTTTGAAAAGTTGTAGAGCGGCGAGCGGTTTCCGCGCGGCCGTTTTCCCGTGTGTTTGACGATTGTGTCAATTGAACGCTGCATCCAATATTGTTCGTCAGATCTGGACAGACTGTTGGGCGCCTCGTGAATATAGCCATGAAAACCTACTTCGTGGCCGTCTTTGACCATGGCATCGACCGCTGCCGGATACTGCTCAATGCACCAGGCCGGAACAAAGAATGTTTGCTTGAGACCATAGCGGCGGTAGGCCTCGAGAATGCGCGGCACCCCCACTTGTGGCCCGTATCGAAGCATGGAGATGGTTGAAACCCGCTTGATGGAGTCCTTTGGGTGTTCTAAATGAACAAGACTGTCGGCATCCATGTCAAAGGTTATAGCACAGGCAACTTTGGCTCCATTCGGCCATGGCACAGGATTGAAAATCATTGTTCTTCCTTTCTAAAATTACCTTTTGAAATTCATTAGGACATTTTTCTACACTTCGATTTGCATGCTAGTCAACTTCGCAAACCGCATTATACCTATGTTTAAAAATGGGAGGATTACCTGAGCTCTGCCGAAGTAAACATCAGCAGCCGTAAATTCTCGTCTCTGCTTGCTCGTCATAAAGTCCTCCTGTTGCAATTATGCTACCAGAAGTCCTCCACTTTTTCCGGGTAAGTCCACCCCAGAGACAACAGGAGTTCCCGCATGACCGATAACCAGACACTGACATCAGTCACCCCGCAAGTATTACTGGGCAATCACCTCAAAGCCTTGAAGCTTCCCACTTTTGCGCGCGAGTATGAGAAAGTGGCGTTGGAGTCAGCCCAAGACCTCGCCGACTATCCGCGCTATCTGTTGCGCCTGTGCGAGCTTGAACGCATAGAGCGCGAACGGCGCAACGTTGAACGCCGCATCCGGCTGGCCCGCTTTCCTCAAACCAAAAGCTTTGACACCTTCGACTTCACAACCCAGCCTTCATTGAACAAAGCCTTGGTGCTCGAACTTGCCCGTTGCCAATGGATCGATCAGCGCCAGAACTGCATTGCCCTTGGGCCTTCAGGCACAGGCAAAACCCATATTGCATTGGCCCTAGGCTTGGCGGCCTGCCAAAAAGATTACAGTGTCGCCTTCATGACGGCCGCCGCACTCGTACACGAACTGATGGAGGCGCGTGATGACAGGGCAATGAATCCAAGTTAACGACAGAGTTCTCCGAGGATTGAAGCGAGATAATCAGAGTTCCAGCCTGCATGTTTTCTGCGGAGTTTGATTGAG
>JAYWEV010000148.1:0-12399 GCA_043779145.1 Aestuariivirga sp.
TTGTAAGCTTTGGACATTTGCCGGCCGAAGTGGTGCGCAAAGTGGTTGAAAAGTTTATTCTGCAGCTCGAAGCCCAGCTTTCCGAGCGTCAGGTAAATATTGAGATTTCAGCCGAAGCTGCCGATTGGTTGGCAGTGAAAGGCTATGACCAGCAAATGGGCGCGCGTCCTTTGGCTCGCGTGATCCAAGAGCACATCAAGAAACCACTGGCTGAAGAGTTGTTGTTCGGGAAGTTGAAGGAAGGCGGAACGGTTCGCATTTTGAAAAAGGATGATGGTCTGGCATTCGATTATCTCAGCCGTGATGATGAGAAGTCATTGCCGAAACCAGCTGAGCGCAAGTCATTGCCACGGTCGCGTGTGGCGGTGAAGAAGCCGGATGCGAAGAAAGTCGTTAAGAAGCCTGCTGCGAAAGTGAAGTAGTTACTTCACCAGAGCCTTAATCATGTCGACTTGTTTCGCCAGCACTGCATTATCGGCCATCTTCCCCGAATGCGGCTTCAATCCTTTGCCTGAGTTCATCGGCAATATGTGGAAGTGCAAGTGGAACACCGTCTGCCCGCCTGCTTCCTCATTGTACTGACGAATCTGAATGCCATCGGCGTTCATTGCAGATTTTGCAGCGGTGGCGACTTTTTGGACTGTCGTCATAAGGTGAGCCAGCACGACTGGATCGGCATCCAATAATCCGCGCGAAGGTGTTTTGGGAATCACGAGGCAGTGGCCTTCAACTTGAGGCATCACGTCCATGAAGGCTAGAGTGTGTTCGTCTTCGTATATTTTATGGCAGGGGATTTCGCCGCGTAGGATTTTGGCAAATATGTTGTTGGGGTCGTATTGCATTATGGGCTCCGTCAATCTTGCTCAGTATGGCGAAACGGTGTGTGTTCGCCAAGCACTTGCTGATTTTCATCAATGGCGGCGCGTTCGTGTTCCAAGTATTCGGCCACGGCGCGGGAAAGCCCAGGGTGGGCGAAATGGTGCAGGCTGTAGGTTTTTTCGGGCACATAGCCGCGTGCCAGTTTATGTTCGCCTTGAGCACCTGCTTCAACCGATTTGAGGCCATGTGCGATGGCAAAATCCATGGCTTGATAATAACAGGTTTCAAAATGCAGGAAGGGATGGTTTTCGAGGCAGCCCCAGTTTCGGCCATAAAGCGTGTCACCGCCGATGAAGTTTAACGCACCGGCAATAGTTTTGCCCTCGCGCTTGGCCAGAACGAGCAGCGTTTCATTCTTCATAGTTTCGTTAATCAGACTAAAAAATTTGCGGGTGAGGTAAGGCTGGCCCCATTTGCGACTGCCTGTATCCATGTAGAATTTGTAGAAGTGATCCCAGTGATCTTCTTTCAAATCACTGCCAGTCACCAGATCAAAGCTTATACCGTTATCGACGATTGCTTGGCGTTCTTTTCGGATATTTTTTCGTTTTGACGACGAAAGCGCACCGAGGAAATTGGTGAAGTTTGAATAGCCCTGATTGTGCCAATGAAATTGAATGTCGTTGCGTTGCAACCAGCCCTGTGCGCCTAGTTCTTCTGCTTCTTGTTTTGTTGCGAAGGTGATGTGAGCCGAAGATGACTGAAACTGTTGACAAAGTGCGATCAAGCCTTGGGCTAAGGCAGCGCGATGTTCGGCTGTGTTTGTAAGCAATCGCGGGCCAGTGGCTGGAGTAAATGGAATGGATGTTTGTAACTTCGGATAATAGTGCCCGCCCGCACGCGCATAGGCATCGGCCCAGGCATGATCAAAAACATACTCGCCCATGGAGTGGGATTTGAGATAGCACGGGGCGACGCCAACGATTTTATGATTGTCTTCCAAAACCAAATGCTGCGCGGCCCAGCCGGTCTTGGCTGTGGCAGAGCGTGATTGTTCTAACGCCAGCAAGAAGGCATGCGACGTGAAGGGGTTATAGGCCACGCCATCAATTTTGGCACATGCGTTCCAATCATCAGCCGCGATGTCTTTGAGGGAGTTGATGGCCGATATTTTGGCTGTCATGCCGGGTGATAATTCTCGAAGGTTATTTGATCTGCGTAACGCAAAGCTTGGGCTGCTTGTTCCGGTGAACGGATCGTCCAGCATATTACGGGGTGGCCACGATCTCGGATTTCACCCACTGCGGCAAAGGGTAGCCCAGCGGCATCGAACGATACAAAATGCGGCTTGCTGCGCGGCAGATGCGAGAAGCTTTGCATTTCGAGGCGGCGGGCAAGAGAAAGATTGTTATAGTAAGGGTCGGTCACACGGTCGGCCGTTATCCCGCGCACGGTCGCTGGTGAACGCTCAGCAACGCAAGCGACGATATGCGGATCGAAAGACATCAGCGCATAGGGGCCATTGTAATCGGCCAGCATATCAAGCGCGCGGTGGGTGAGTGCCATATCCTCATCCCACAGCGATTTGATCTCGATGACCAATGTTGACCTGCCATCGACCTGCTCCAGCAACTCGTCTAAGGTTTGGATTTTATCTTTGCATTGTCGATATTTTTTTTGTTTCAATTCTGTGGTGGTAAAGGTTTTGACCATGCCTTTGCCATCCATCAAACGGTCAATTTCATCGTCGTGAAAGACGACCGCTTCGCCATCTTTCGTCAGCTCAATATCGCATTCAATGGCATAGCCATGTTTGATGGCCAAAGCAAAAGCGCTTTCACAATTTTCGACGATGCCTTTTGATGCATCATGAAGGCCCCGGTGGGCGATTGGTTTGGCCACGAGCCATTTCAGATCGCGCATTTGCGGTGAAAAGCGCATAGCTTATTCCAGTTCGACGATGGCTTCAATTTCAACTGATAGATTCATGGGCAGTGATGGCACACCCACTGCTGACCTCGCGTGGCGGCCTTTCTCACCAAACACTTCAACCATCAAATCAGAAGCCCCGTTGATGACTTTTGGATGATCGGCAAATTCTGGCGTAGAGGCCACAAAGCCAACCAGTTTCACGATGCGTTTTACTTTGCTTAGATCACCGTCTGCGGCCTCGCGTAACTGCGCCAGCACGTTGATACATGTGAATTTTGCAGATTGAGCACCTTCTTCGAGCGAAACTGTGTCTCCAAGTTTGCCGGGGTATTGCACTTTGCCTTCGACAACAGCACCTTGGCCCGAAATATAGACCATGTTGCCTGATTTGACCCATGGAACATAGTTGGCAACTGGTTTCATCGGGGTGGGCAAAACGATACCCAGAGTTTTCAGTTTTTCATCAATGCTGTTCATGGAAATGTTAAACCTTATTTAGACGTTGTTTTGCCATAGTTTATGTTAGGGTAGAGATTAATCGCCTTCGCTTTGGCTTGTCACGGGATAATTGAAATATGCGCCTATTTAAATCGAGTTTGGCTTTGATTTTGATGACGGTTTCAGCGCAGGCTGCAACATTGGCCTCGCACCGCGCCATCTATGACCTCTCAACATCAAGGCTTGATAGCGGCAGTGGTTACAGCGCTGTGGAAGGCCGTTTGGCTTATGAATTGACGGGCACGGCCTGCGACGGCTGGGCCGTGACCTACAGGATTGCTAATCGATATGTGCAAGCTGAAAAAGGCACGCAGGTTATTGATACCCAACTGACGACTTGGGAATCAGGCGATGGGTTAGAAATGAACCTTAGCCAAAAGCAATATGTCGGCGGCAATTTGGATTCGGAAGAAAAACTAAAAGTTAAACGCGATAAGAGCAACCAAGAAGCAAGCGGTGTGATGACTTCTCCCAAGCAACTTGAATTTAAAGTGCCACCCGAGGCGCTGTTTCCATCCACGCATCAGGTTCATTTGTTAGACGAGGCTAGAAAAGGCACCACTCATGACGTGTCGATTGTGTATGATGGTTCTGACAGTGAAAAAACTTATAAGGCCATTAGCTTTATTGGAAAAATGCGAGCACCAGGCAGCTATGCGCCTGACAAAGATAATGCCGAAGCTTCTCCACTGAAGGCGCTGACCTCTTGGCCGATTACGATTAGTTATTATCCAACAAACGATGAAAGCGTGGAAAAGCCAGTCTATCAAGCCAGCTTCAACATGTATGAAAACGGTGTTTCCACAAATTTGATCTTGGACTACGGCACCTATGCCTTAAAGGGCAAATTGACAAAGCTTGATATGTTGAAGATGGATGCGTGCGAAGCAAAGCCCGCAAACTGAACTATGCCACCGTTTCTCATCGCTCTGATCATTGTGGTTGGTGGATTGTGGCTGATCCGCAAATCGGCAAAGATGGATTCTAAGTCTCTTTCGAATTCTGTCCAGAAATTAGCGGGCGTTGCTGTGATGGTAGGTGCAGGTCTTTTGTTTATGCGCGGTCAGTCCACTATTGCGGCGACCTTGTTTGCAGTGGGTGCAGGTCTGTTTGGAAAATCATCGCTATTCCCGGATGGATTTCCGATGGGTAAGCCCAACCAAGCAAACGGGCAGAGCTCGCAGAACTTCGATCCTCGCAAACGTGTACCGACGCTTTCCAAAGCTGAATCGTATGAGGTACTGGGGCTTAAGCCAGGTGCGAGTGAAGACGAGATAAAAAATGCATATAAGCGCCTTATGAAAGACTTTCACCCTGACATGGGTGGCTCGGATTATTTGGCTGCGAAGATCAACGAAGCGAAAGATGTTTTGCTGGGTTAGAGTCTGATCATTTACGATTAAGCCATAACTTTAAACCGTCATGCCCGCCCCCGCCTCCGCGAGGGCAGGCTAAGGTGGGCATCAACGTTTTGCGGCAAAGAAAACAGAGATTCCCGCTTGCGCTAGAATGACGGCTCAGAGTGAGGCTGAATTCGCTTCTCCCTCCCATCCTTAAATCAACCCTTCGAGTTTTAAGTTACCTGCCACTTCTTCAATCGCATTGCCCAGTGTGTCCACAATAAAATCGGCCTGCTGAATTGAAAGTGTTAAGGGGGGCGACATCACGTCGAGATGACCAATGGGGCGCACCAATAAACCGTTTATCTCGCATACATTCGAAATGCGCTTGGAAATGTTTATATCGTCAGCCAGATGCGCTTTGGTTTCTTTGTTCGCAACATACTCTACGCATTGCATCAACCTCTTGCCCCGCACTTGGCCGACTAATGGAAGATCTTCCAATTCTTTTAATCGAAGTTCAAAATGGTCGCCCACATATGCTGCATTTCCCAGCAGATTTTCGCGTTCTATAATTTCGATATTTTTCAGTGCTACTGCACAGCAAATTGGATGGCCAGAATAAGTGAAGCCGTGTGCGAACCAAACGTCTGATCCTGGTGCGCTTATGGCAGCGTGGATATCGTCGGAATAAATTGTAGCGCCGAGTGGCAAATATCCAGAGGTCAGACCTTTGGCACAGACAATCATATCTGGTTCGAATTCAAATAAATCTTTGCTGGCGAACCAATGGCCCAACCTGCCAAACGCAGTCACCACTTCATCGGCAATAAAAAGTATTCCGTTTTCTTTGGCAACTACAGCCATGCGCTTCAAATATCCTTGAGGCGGAACGACGACGCCGCCTGAACCCTGGATCGGCTCTGCGATGAAGGCAGCAATGTTTTCTTTGCCCAGCTGTTTTATTTTGGCTTTGAACTCATCGACCAAAAAATCCGTGAATTGATCTTCAGTCAATCCTTCGGGGCGGCGGTAAGGGTAGGGTGCTGAAAGGTGGTGTATAAAGTCGCTCATGTAGTGGAAATTTGGTGTCCGGTCGCCCTCACGATTGCCCATCGACATCGCAAGATAAGTGGAGCCGTGATAAGAGTTCATACGCGAAATGATGTGTTTGCGGGAAGGCTCGCCACGGCGGGCATGGTAGAAATGGGCAATCCTCACAGCAGAGTCGTTTGCGCAAGAGCCAGAAAGGGAAAAAAATACGTGGTTTAGTTTTTCAGGGGCCAGCTCTGCCAACTTTGCTGCTAGCTCGGCAGCGGGCGCATTGTTCATGTCCACGAATGGATTGGCATAAGCTAATTGCCTTGCCTGATCTGCCATAACCTCAGCGATTTCGTTGCGACCGTAACCGACATTCACGCACCACATGCCTCCGAGGCCGTCGAGATATTCATTGCCGTTGGCATCTTTAATCATGCAGCCATTGGCTTCAGCAATGATCATCGAGCCTTCGATTTTAAAACTATCGAAATGCGTGAAAGGATGAAGAAGGTGTTTGTGGTCTTTATCCCAAATCGTCGGATCAATTGTTTTGGTGTTTTGTATATGCATAACGAGCTCCTCGTCTGCACTTGTAGGCCTTAGCCCAAGTTTCGCAGTTTCATGTTAGTTAAAAAATTATTCGCTTAGATAACCAGCGAACGCAACTGTTGTTAAGTTAAAGGCTGAACCGATTGGCACTGCATACCAAGTGCTGAAATGGCTTTGCAAGCTTTTTTAGCTGTAGCGGCATCAAACCCTGCAAACCGAGCACGATAGACGACATCACCATTCAGCTTGGTGGCGATTGTATAAGCGGCTTTGCCCTCCAGCAGGGGAATTGCTCTATCTTTTATCGACGTCAATTTTGCTTGGGCTAGTTGCTTGTCTGGATAAGCGCCAATCTGAATGTTCCAGCTTTGCTTTATACTTTCTGCAAAGGTGTCTGGTTCTGCCGATGCAGATTTTACAGCGAAAGGTAATTTGCCGTTTGGCTTTTTTGGAGCGTCAACGGCTTCAAGGCCGGCTTCAATGACCTTCGGTGCAAGTGATGCTGTTGTCGTGATGTCGCCTTGGTCTTCATCAGTAGAAGTATCGACGGACGCATCTGCAGCAACTTCAGCCAACTGGGCTTTTTCTGATTGAGTAGGCGTGCTGTTTTTGGCCACGGCCACAGGATCTATCACGCCTTTTGACGAGCCAGCCAAGGCTGCTACCGTTACACCGTTTTTGGCTTGCGCAAATTTGCTTTCCAGCATGCGCATCATATAGGCGCCGCGCGAAGCCGAAGACTTTGCGCCTAAAACAACGCCAACCAAACGTTTGTCGCCACGCTTAGTGGATGTCACAAGATTGAATCCGGCTGCTGCGATGTATCCTGTTTTGATGCCATCGGTGCCTTGGTAGTGTTCGACCAATTTGTTGTGGGTACGGATTGTGCGGCCATGAAAATTGAAAGCTGTGATCCTAAAATAAGGATAGTATTGCGGAAAATCGCGCATCAGCCGCAGGCCCAAGGTGGCCATGTCGCGTGCAGTTGTGAATTGGTCAGGGTTTGGAAGTCCGGAAGCATTATGGAAAGACGAGCGGCTCATGCCGATTGATTGTGCCACACGTGTCATGCGGGCTGCGAAATTAGATTCTGTGCCACCTAGGTTTTCAGCAATTGTTGCTGCTGCATCATTCGCAGATTTTGTGACCAGAGCTTTGATTGCTTCATCAACCGTTATCGTACTTCCAGCGCGCAAGCCTAATTTGGAAGGTGCCATGGCGGCCGCACGCGCGGATACGCGAAATTGCGTATTACGATTGACGCGACCCGCTTTAAGATCTTGGAACAACACATAGAGTGTCATCATTTTCGTCAGCGAAGCGGGGCGGCGCAGGCCATCAGGATTATCGCTAAATAAAACCAACCCAGTACGCGCATCAACAGTTATTGCCGAAAACTCTGGTTTTGCACTTGCGAGCGATGGTGCGACAAACACAAAAACCAAGGCAATGAGCGCCAAGGTTCTAAATCTCATTGCAATGTTGGTCAAAAACATCAGAACGTTCACCTTTAACAAGGGGATGCTTAACATAAGGCAGCACCCTCTAAAATATTGCTATCGTGATAATTACCACCAATCATCACAGATTCCGTTAAACCTTTAAATGTCTCAGGCTTACCAAGCAGTAAATGCTGAGTCGAATATCGGCGGGTGATAGTCGAAATTGGGTTTATGTTGCAATGCAAAATAATTCTTGACTTAATGGTGCAGCGCACCTAACTATGGTCTATCGAGTTTAACCACGCTGTTTATTGGAGATTACCATGATGAAATCATTTGAAGATATGCAATCAGCCAGCAAAGAAGGCATGGAAGCTATGACTGCTTCTACCGCTGCGATGACCAAGGGCTATCAAGCTGTTGCAACCGAAGTTGCTGATTTTTCTAAGAAATCATTTGAAAAGTCTGCCAGCCATTGGGAAAAGGCAGTTGCTGCCAAGTCTTTTGAAAATGCTGTTGCCGTTCAACAAGCTTTTGCAAAAGAAACATTTGATGCAACCGTTGCTGAATTCACAAAGCTCGGCGAACTTTATGCTGCTGCTGCTAAGAGCGCATTCAAGCCATTCGAAGCCAGTTTTGCTGCTTTCGGCGTGAAGGCTCCGGTTACAAAGTAATTTTGTATCTGAGTTAGAGATTTAGAAGCCCGCTGGTGAACATCAGCGGGTTTTTTATTGCAGCTCGATCATGACCGGCACATGATCTGACGGCCTATCATGGCCACGCACGTCTTTATGGATTTCAACGTTTATTAATTTGTCCGCAGCTTGGGGCGACAGAAGCAAATGATCGATTCGTATCCCGTTGTTTTTGGGCCACGCTCCTGCCTGATAGTCCCAGAAGCTGTATTCAACTTTTGATGGGTACAGGGCGCGGTATGATTCTGTGAGGCCGAGTGCTTCAAGCTCTCGGAATGATTGTTTGGTTTGGGGCAGAAAGAGCGCGTCGGTGAGCCAATTTTGCGGGTTGCGCGCATCTTCATGATTAGGGATCACATTGTAATCGCCAGCTAAAACGAAGACTTCTTCTTTTTGAAGCTCGGCTTTTGCGAATGCTTTAAGTCGGCCCATCCAGGCCAATTTGTAATCATATTTTGGGCCGGGGGCAGGGTTACCGTTCGGCAGATAGAGGCCGCAAACACGGACAGCGTTGGTTCCGTCAATCACAGTGGCGGCAATGAACCTTGCTTGTTCGTCTGCTGCATCACCCGGCAAGCCACGTTGCACGTCTTCCATCGGCAGCTTTGAAAGCAGGGCCACGCCGTTATAGGTTTTCTGCCCGTGAACTTCAGCGCGGTAACCTAATTCTTCAAAGCACGCGACGGGGAAGGCGTGGTCTTCACATTTGATTTCTTGCAGGCAGACGACATCGGGCTTTGCTTCGCGCAGCCAATTCGTCACGGATTCAAGGTGGGCTTTGACGGAGTTGACGTTCCAGGTGGCGATGCGCATTAGAAAGAGAAACTGGTGCCGCAGCCGCAGGATGATTTGGCGAGCGGGTTTTGAATGCGGAACGATTGGCCCATCAGGTCATCGATAAAATCGAGTTCTGATCCCGCCATGAAGCCTAGTGATGTTGCGTCCACCAATACGCGCGCACCATCTCGTTCAAATATCCGGTCATCTTCTTCGGGCTTATCGCTGAACACGAAATCATATTGAAAGCCCGAGCAGCCGCCGCCATTCACCGCAATCCGCAAGGCTGATGCGGCATGTTGTTTGGCCGCAATCTCGTGGATGCGTTTGGCGGCGCGGGCGGTGACACTGATTTGTGGTTCGGACATGGCGTAGATGTTGTGTTTTCGCACGAAAATGTCAATGGTCAGTTTCATGACGAGTCTCGCAACATATGCTGCTCATTTTAACCAAAGCCGGGGCAGGGTTGTGGCCGAACCGGATGCGCCCTCGCGCAGTGCGTTTGCAAGGGATCGTGACCGGATCATTCATTCTTCTGCGTTCCGCAGGCTAAAACACAAAACCCAAGTGTTCGTATTTCACGAGGGTGATCATTATCGCACGCGACTAACGCACTCGATCGAAGTCGCCCAAGTGGCGCGTTCAATTGCGCGGGCATTGCGGCTTGATGAGGATTTGACCGAGGCTTTGGCGCTGGCCCATGATTTGGGGCACACGCCATTCGGCCATGCGGGCGAGCGTGAGCTAGATAAATTGATGAAGCCTTATGGTGGCTTTGATCACAACGCGCAGTCTCTTCGCATCGTGACAAAGCTTGAACGGCGGTATGCGGCTTTTGATGGTTTGAACCTCACATGGGAAACGCTTGAAGGTTTGGTCAAACATAATGGCCCGCTCGTTGATGCTGAGGGCCATGCGCTGGGCCATTATGCAGAAACGGGATTACCTGCCGCAATCATTGAATATGCTGAAGTGCATGATTTAAAATTGTCAAGTTATGCATCAGCAGAAGCACAAGTGGCGGCGGTGTCTGATGACATTGCCTATAATGCCCATGATGTTGATGATGGCCTTCGCGCAAAGCTTTTTAACATCATTGATCTTGGTGATATTCCACTTGCAGGGCAGGCGCTTGGTGAGGTGTTGACGACCTATCCCGATCTTGATACCAACCGCGTTATTCATGAGACGGTACGCCGTTTGATTTCGGCGATGGTGGCGGATGTACTGGCAGAGGGGCACAAGAACATTTTGAAGTCGCATGTTAAATCGAGTGATGCCGTGCGCGAACTTGGAAAACCTTTGATCCAATTTGGCGCGCAGATGCGCGAAAACAATAAAGTGCTGCAAAGTTTCTTATCGCAAAAAATGTATCGCCATGCGCGTGTGCTTGAAATGATGGAGCGGGCGCAGCGGGTGATCCGCGATTTGTTTGATGCCTATATGAATGACGAAAAACTTTTGCCATCTGATTGGCGCGAAGATCATCCGATTTCAGATCAAAGCCGGTATGCCCGTCAAGTGTGTGACTTTATTGCGGGTATGACCGATCGTTATGCGCTTGATCAGCACAAGCGTTTGTTTGACCTCGACCCGCTTTTCCGATAGTCAGCGCACTGAATTATTTTAACGAGTTAATGTCAGAATCATGAATCTTTTTGCCCATTTTCAGGGTGTTGTTGCGAGTGCTGTTGAAACTTTGGTGGGGCAGGGCAAACTTCCTTCCGGCCTGGACTTGAGCAAGTTGACCACTGAGCCACCGCGTGATGTAACGCATGGTGATGTGGCTGTGAATGCAGCGATGGTGCTGGCCAAACCTGCTGGCATGAATCCGCGCGCCGTTGCGGACTTACTCGTGCCGTTGTTGGCGTCTGATCCTGATACGGCAGCTGCAACTGTCGCTGGCCCGGGCTTCATCAACATCAAATTAAAAGAAACGATTTGGCCGCGCGTGTTGCAGGCAGCACTCGATCAGGCTGATCAATTTGGATCTTCGCAAGTTGGTGCGAAAGAAAAAGTGAATGTTGAATATGTTTCAGCAAACCCTACTGGTCCGCTTCATGTGGGCCATTGCCGGGGCGCGGTGTTTGGCGATGCGCTCGCTTCGCTGCTGAAATTCACTGGATATGACGTGACCAAAGAATATTATATGAATGATGCGGGTGGCCAAGTGAACGTGTTGGCGGAGTCAGCATACTTGCGTTACCGTGAAGCGCTGGGTGAAGATATCGGTGAAATCCCAGCGGGGCTTTACCCTGGTGATTATTTGAAGCCGGTGGGCGAGGCACTTGCAAAAGAATATGGCAAAGCACTTCTGGGCAAAAATGATTGGCTGCCCGTGGTGCGCGACAAATCCATATCGATGATGATGGATATGATCCGCAGTGATCTCGCTTCACTCGATATCGAACAAGAAGTTTTCTTCTCAGAAAAATCTTTGCAGAGTGATGGCTCAGTTGCAGCGACGATTTCCAAGCTGCGTGCATCTGGCGATGTTTATGAAGGTCGTCTTCCGCCACCAAAGGGCGAGGTGAATGAAGATTGGGAAGATCGTGAGCAGACTTTGTTTCGGTCGACTGCACTGGGTGATGATGTTGATCGTGCATTGCTCAAGTCTGATGGCAGCTTTACTTATTTCGCTTCCGATGTTGCCTATAGCCAAAACAAAATTGATCGTGGCTTCAAACAACTGATCTATGTGCTTGGTGCAGATCACGGTGGTTACGTCAAACGCCTGCAAGCGGTTGCATCGGCTCTTGCGGGGCCGGGCGCAGTTCAAGTTGATGTAAAGCTTTGCCAACTCGTCAAGCTGTTCCGCAAAGGTGAGCCAGTGCGCATGTCCAAGCGGGCCGGTGAGTTTGTGACATTACGCGAAGTGGTGGACGAGGTTGGTTCAGACGTTGTGCGGTTCATGATGCTTTACAGGAAAAACGAAGCCCCTCTGGATTTCGATTTTGCCAAAGTCACCGAGCAATCAAAAGATAATCCGGTGTTTTATGTGCAATATGCCCATGCCCGGATTTGCTCAGTTTTGCGCAATGCCGAGGCGGCGGGACTTAAATCAGATGCAAAAATTGACTTCAGTTTGTTGACGGATGAGGCTGAAAAGGCACTGATATTAAGAATTGCAGCTTTTCCACGGGTTATTGAGGCTGCTGCTCTGGTCCATGAACCACACAGAATATCGTTCTATCTCTATGACTTAGCCAGCGATTTTCACTCTTTATGGAATAAGGGCAAAGAACTGCCGCAATTAAGATTTATTTTGCAAGATCAAGATAACGTATCATTAACGCGGCTCGCTTT
>JAYWEV010000149.1:0-12394 GCA_043779145.1 Aestuariivirga sp.
TAACTTGGGAGAATACAATATGAATACAATTAAATTCGCACTTCTCGGAACAGTGGCATTTGCTGCAGTTTCGGTTAGCGCTCAAGCTAGCACAACTTCAGACATCGCTGCTCTCAAAGCTGAGATCGCTGCTCTGTCTGCCAAGGTTGCTGCTAACGAAGCATCAACTTCAGTTCCAGCTGGCTTCCAGCTTGTAACTGTTAGCTCGCAACCAGCTATCGTTGTTCCAGGTGTGGGCAGCGTTGGTCGCGATGTAACAACAATCGCTATCGTTCCAACAGCTGATGCTCCTGCATCGACTGTAATTCAGTGGTCGGGCTTCGTTCGCGCTGCTTTGGTTTATGCTGATGGTGCTGATGCGCTGAATGCTCTTGCAGTTAATCCGACAGTTAATACTGTTGCCGGTGCTGTAGCAAGCGACAACGTTTTCTTGGATGTGAAAGCTCGTGGTCAAATCAACGTTGTTGGCAAGACTGATACCGCTGTTGGTGAAGTTGGCGCACAAATGTCGGTTCGTGGCAACTGGTTGGGAAATAACGCTTCAATCGGTACTAACGCTGCAGCAGAAATCTCGAATGCTTGGGGCTGGTGGAAAATGACTCCAGACCTGACTTTGGCTGGCGGTTTCAACGGTTCGCTCTCAGCCATTGGTTATGGTTATGATGGCGCTTGCTCTTGCTACTACACGGATAATGCTGCTCAAGGCACTGCGATCAACGGTGACGTTGCTCAAATGCGCTTGACATATGCATCAGGTCCAATGTCGATTGCTGTTGCAATTGAAGATGGTCATAGAACAGTTGCTCCAGCTAACGTCAATGCCTTAGCTGTCGCCGCGAAGATTTCTTATACTGGTGATATGTTCAACGCTGCTTTGTCGGGTGCTTATGAGCCAAATTATGGCGCAGCTGGTGCTCCGGAAGCAACCTATGTCCTTAACGCCGGTCTTGGTTTTGGTCTTGGTGATATTGGCAAAATTTCTGCTAATGCCGGCATTTACTCTGGCCAGTTCGTTAACGACAACGCATGGAAAGCAAGCATCTTGGGCAGTCTCAATATCAGCGACCAAGCTCACTTGGAATTGGCCTATGGCCATGCTCGCTTTGATCGTTGGACAACTGCTTATCCTAATGCTGTTGATCAAGATTCAGTTCTTGCTGGCGTGTATTACGAGCCAGTAAGCCAATTGACGATTGGTCTTGAAGGCGAATGGATTAAGAACAGCGTAGACGCTCAGTCTTCATTCTCTGCTGACCTCGTAACTGTATTCCGCTTCTAATCTTAGCGAATATTTTACACAGAACGGCTCGCTTCGGCGGGCCGTTTTTTTTATGTGCAAAGTGTTTCCATTTTAATTCACCCTTCCCCCTCCGCCCTTCGGGCACCTCCCCCAGCAGAGCTGGGCGGAGGGTGATACAAGCTTGATTCTGAGCTAAATTGTACATCGCGCTCCACCAACTTGTTGGGGGAGCTGTCCGAAGGACTGAGGGGGACCTAGCCACAAGTGATTGCCCCGCCCAACGCAAAAAGGGTAAGAATTGTTCGCTCCTTTGCTTTGAGCCTTGTTCGTGCCCAACTCTTGGCGTATTGCTGGCATCTGATTTGACTGGGTGCATTCTCTCGTGAACATTGTCCGTTTGTCTATTATGGCCCTCGCTTTAATTGGTATGGCTGGTTGTGCGGCTGATCAGGTTGGCGTTGAAAGCCGTGCCATATCGGTTGATCAACAGGCCGAACCTGCGGGTGCCGCTGGCCAGGAGGCCGCAGCCTCGGTTGCGCATTTATTGCCGGGCACTGGCCCAACCTATGTCACACTCACAGTCTCAGAGACGGACACGTCGAGTGGCGCAACCCGTGTTGACGCCCACAAAGCAGCAATCACATCTGGCAGTGGTTTTGTGGTCAGCGAAGACGGTTATGTGATGACGGCAGCTCATGTGGCGGTGGCCAAAGGCAACGAGATTTCAGCGCGTGCCGCCAATGGCCGGGTTTATACCGGCGTAGTAACGGGCATAAATCCCACCAACGATATGGCTGTCATTAAGCTCCGTGGTTTCAGCGGCCGCAGTGCAGTTCCCGCAGCGCCTGGATGCATGGCCAAGGGTGATTTGGTTTACACGCTAGGTAAGCCCCATGGCTCGGGCGATACGGCGCGCGTTGGCTCACTCGAAGCCAAACATTTTGGCCGTGCTGTGGCTTACGGCAAGTTCGGCTATCCTGATGCCATGGTGCTGCATATGGGAACGCAACGCGGCGAGTCCGGCGGGCCCGTGTTTGACGGCCAAGGGCATCTGGTTGGAATGGTGGTCAGCACGCTTTCGGACGCTGCTGGTCAATCGATCAATTTGGCCCATGCCATTCCGTCAACGTCGCTGGCGAATTTCTTCTGTTCGACCGCGAGTTGTGGTGCAAATTGGAATGTGCTTGCCGCCAAGAGCATGGATGCGTGTCGTTAAACGGTAAGGATCGTCGATCCCGTCGTCTTGCCGCTTTCAAGGTCGCGGTGCGCTTGTGCAGCATCCGCAAGCTTATAGCGCTGATTGATTTGAATTTTTACTTTTCCTGATTTGACGATGTCAACAACATCGCCTGCCGTTTGTTTAAATTCCTCATCCGTAATGATGTAGCTATAGAGCGTTGGCCTCGTCACATAGAGCGAACCTTTGGCCGCCAATTGCCCCAATTGAAAATCTTTGATCGCGCCCGATGCATTGCCGAAGCTGACTAACAGCCCGCGAACCGACAAGCTATCGAGTGAGCCTTGCAATGTCGCCTGCCCTACCCCGTCATAGACGACGGGCACACCCTTGCCCTTGGTTATTTCACGCACGCGCGCGGCCACGTCTTCGGTGCGATTGTTGATCACATGTGTGCAGCCATGGGCATAAGCCAATTCCATTTTTTCTGGCGAGCCCACTGTGCCAATCACTTTAACACCCAGAGCTTTGGCCCATTGCGAAAAAATCAAACCAACGCCACCCGCAGCAGCATGAAACAAAACTGTTTGGCCACGCTTTACTTTATAAGTGGCGCGCAGCAGATAACGCACTGTCATGCCCTTCAACATCATCGCCGCTGCGGTTTCATCACTGATGGATTTGGGCAGTTTGACGAGGCGGTTTGCGGGGAAGTTTCGCGCTTGCGCATAAGCACCAAGTGGGCCAGAGCCATAGGCCACACGGTCCCCCACTTTAAAGCCCTTAACGCCCTGCCCCAACTCTTCAATAACCCCCGCCGCCTCATTGCCCAGTCCACTCGGCATTGGCGTTGGATAGAGCCCACTGCGATAATATGTGTCGACATAGTTGAGGCCAATTGCGGTATGGCGGATGCGCACTTCGCCTTGGCCTGGCGGCGCTAAATCAGTATCAACATATTCAAGAACGTCCGGGCCGCCGGCTTTTGAGAACAAAATCTTTTTCATCATTTTGCAACGTTAAACAAAGTCTGCACAGCCGCAACTAATTTTTCCCAACTGATGCCCTCAAGCGGAATAATTTCAACATCCAGCACTGCGGCTTTGCCCATCAGTGCATTATAGCGCGGTGCGGCTTTGACTTCATCAAAAAGATCGGTGGTCACCAGCACTGCAACTTTTTCACCCGGTCGCCCAAAATGATCGCATAAATTATCCGCCTCATGCACAGCATCCATCAACCTGTTGCGGTGTTTGCGGTCGTGGATATCAAGTTCCGAGCGAAGCGCCTTGCACGACACAAACCCCAAGCGATCCCCCTCCCGAATAATCAAATCGATTTCGTTTTCGCCAGAAAATTCCTTAACCTTCCAACCGACGACCTGGCCAAACAGCGCTTCGTCAGCACCGGCTTGCATGGCCGCAAGCCACGCCAATTCTTCCAGCCAGCCTCCTGACAGATAGCGTCTGCTTTTTGTTTCGCAAATGGCATGGCCGTTCGGTTCACGAATGACCATGGCATGTTTTTCCATTTGCTCAAGCAGCGCCAAGCCAGAACTATCTAATGCGTGGGGTGCGATTGCAACGCGGCGAACATAGTCGTCTGTCGCCCTAAAAACCGTGTCTCTCACTGTTTCAAACTGTGCATAATTATCTGCAATCATACGCGAGAGAGGCGCGTTGGCTTCCGCAACTTTTGGGTCACCATGGGTGGCCTTCAACCACGCGCCGCGTTGTTTTAAAATTGTTTCAATTGTCATGCTGTTCATGAGCGCAATCTTGCCCTAAAGATTGCAACATTCCAAGGAGTTCATTTATGCGTTTTGAAGTTTCAGATTTGGTTTCGCGTGTCGAATTTCCACCCATTGCCGAGGCGATGAGCTGGGTGAAGACAGAGCCCGGAAATCGTGAGCTTCTGAACATGTGCCAAGCCGTGCCCAGCTATCCGCCTGCTGAGATCTTGCAAGATGAAATCGCGCGCTTAGCGCATAAGCCTGGAACGGGCGGATACACTGATATATTTGGAATCATGCCTTTGCGTGAAGCTTACGCGGCCCATATCAGCGTTGATTATGCGGGGCGGATTGAACCTCAAGAAGTGGCGATCACCACGGGCTGCAATCAAGCATTTGCGGCCGCCATCATGTCTGTGGCCAAGGCTGGGGATAATGTGATTATTCCAGTGCCCTATTATTTCAACCATCAAATGTGGTTGACGATGATGGGCATTGAAATTCGCACCATCCCCGCTTTTTCGGAAGGCCTTTCCCATCCCTCACCAGAACTTGCGGCGTCGCTGATTGATGAGCGCACGCGGGCCATTGTTTTGTGCTCGCCGAATAATCCAACGGGTGCCATTTATCCGAGTTCTATTCTCAATCAGTTTTATGATGTGGCACAGGGCGCTGGCATCGCCTTGATCCTCGATGAAACTTACAAAGATTTCAGGCCTGATCCCGCCCCACCACATAATTTATTGGTGCGCGATGGATGGCAAAACACTTTGATCCAGCTCTATAGTTTTTCAAAAATTTATGCGCTTGCAGGTTATAGGCTCGGCGCGATCATTGCGGGTCAAGATGTGCTGCACCAGGTGGCCAAGGTGCTGGACACCATGACAGTTTGCCCACCCCAAATTTCGCAACGCGCAGTATTGTTTGGCCTGACAGCGCTTGATGATTGGAAGGCAGAAAAAAAAGCTGTGATGCGTGGGCGGCTGGATGCGATGCGCGCCAGCTTCAAAACACCAAACTTGAAATATGAACTGGTCGGCAGCGGTGCCTATTTCGCATATGTAAAGCATCCGTTCGAGGGCGAGCCATCAAAATCAGTCGCCATGCGCCTCGCCAAAGAAAACGATCTCCTCTGCCTGCCCGGTTCGATGTTCGGCCCGTCCCAAGAAAACTACCTCCGCTTCGCCTTCGCCAATGTTGAAGCCGAGCGCATGGCAGGCTTGGCCGAGCGATTGATTGAGAGCCAAACCTAAAGCCCGCGCAACAACTCCCAACTCTCTCCCCTCGCGGGAGAGAGCAGCTTGTTTTGCAAAGCAAAACAAGCAAGAGAGGGCGGCGAGTCACACCCCATTTAATTAAGTGGGGTGGCACCGTAATTACGTTTAATTAAGTGGGGTGTCACCGAAATCCGTGTTGTTTGGCTTGACAGCGCTTGATGATTGGAAGGCAGAAAAGAAAGCTGTGATGCGCGGGCGGCTGGATGCTATGCGCGCGAGTTTCGAAACCCCGGGCCTTAAATATGAGTTGGTCGGCAGCGGTGCCTATTTCGCCTACGTGAAGCATCCCTTTGCAGGAGAGCCTTCCAAGTCCGTCGCCATGCGCCTCGCCAAAGAAAACGACCTCCTCTGCCTGCCTGGCTCTATGTTTGGCCCGAACCAAGAAAATTACCTCCGCCTCGCCTTCGCCAATGTTGAAGCCGAGCGCATGGCAGGCTTGGCCGAGCGATTGATTGAGAGCCAAACCTAAGGCCCGCGCAACAACTCCCAACTCTCTCCCCTCGCGGGAGAAAGCAGCTTGTTTTGCAAAGCAAAACAAGCAAGAGAGGGCCGTCTCAATCTAAACCAAATAATTAAGTGGAGTGGCACCGTAATCCCATGTTGCCAGTGAAATCGAAACACTATCTGGCAAGCCAATATCTTCGTTATTTGGCATGATTGAATTTACTCCGGATGATCTTCTGTTGCATGGTAAACTCGAAAATAGTCTTGGGCTGCAAGTTGAGTAGTGTTAGTTAGCGATACAAACAATAAAGGAAGAAAGACAATAAAGAACTGGTTATCATAGATGCCGCGTGCTATTCGCACCGTAGATCCGGCCACCCATTGTTCGAAAAATAGAAAATAGATAAAAAAAAGCAGTGCAAAAAATCTAACGCGCAGGCGCTTAATTGTCGGCAGCATAACTCTGGAATTAGGAATATCGTTAATTTTTAAACGCGACCCTTCGGCAGAGTAAATTAGAGAATAAACGAGGACTGGAAAAAACAATACCAAACATAGAAGGTATTCGAACACATACCTGTTAGCGACAACGCTGTGTTGGCTCTGCATCAGATATTTGAAGTCATGACTAACTTTTGGAATACTATTCACTACTGCTGAAAAGTCGAGTGACTGAATTATTGTATCGGGAATCAAAAATGTTAAAGATGTCAGTAACACCACAATAAAAAAAAGAACATATAAAATATTTGAAGCATCTATCTTTGATTGCCTAGATATTGTTTCCAACGACTTCAACTTCTATCACCTCAACATAAAATACAAAAAGACCGCACATGAATGCGTAAGACGATCACGGTGAACATACTGACCATGCGCCAAATTTTTATCTTAATTAAAGCAACAACGCACGTATCTTTCATAACTCCCTTAACTCCGCGCGGCATTATTTATATAAATGCGGTTCGTATTTTCCAATTCCATTTGCGTCCCTCAAATCGTGGCTTTAGCCATTATTTTGTGTCTCAACCTGTAGTGAAATTGCAGCACTGTCAACAGGGGTTCACTTTAGCTGGCCTTTACCCACAGGATTACGGTGCCAGTGCATTCAATACCGTTCCCCCTCTAAGCGGCTCGCTTGAACTTCTGCACCTTAATTGCATTCGCACCCCTACGTGCTCTAGCAATATCAAAACTGTTCTGCATGCGCATCAGGACATCCATTGAGACGCCGAAGGCCATTTCGATGCGCAGCGCCATTTCGGGCGATAAGTCGACGTGTTCATTGAGCAGGCCCGATAAGGCGGGGCGGGTTACGCCAAGGGCTTTGGCCGCATCGGTTACGTTGAGTTCCAGATGTGCCAAGATTTCGTGCTTCACAAAGCCGCCCACATGGGGTGGGGCTTTCATGCGGATGCCAAATTCTGCTGCCATTGTTTTCTCCTAGTTACAATTCAAACTCCAAAAGAGGTAGCAAATTCCCCCCCCAACCAACGTCGTCTTCTTGAGCTTGCAAGACTTGTTGAGTGGTGGATTTGGAAACTTTTACCTATGTGTGGAGTATACGGGAATGTAGCAGCTTGACCGTACGCTGTCAAGGAGTATTTATGCTAATAGGTATAAAAATCATATATAATTGAAATGTAAGGAATATATTAATTTTAGAGATATCGCTTTGGGCGAAGATCCCTCATCCGCCCTTTGGGCACCTTCTCCCATTTGCCAAAAGGCAAACGGGGGAAGGCCAATTAATTGAATGCTAGCGCAAGGTTAATCTGCCGAACCTGCCTGTGCATTCCGATCCGCCATGAACTTTTCGAAATGTTCACGGTCTTTGGCGTGGCGCAGTTTCGTCAAAAACTCGTCGAAGGCCTGGCGGTCTTCATCAAGCTTGCGGCGCTCGGCTTCGAGTTTTTCCATTGCGGCTTTGCGGTATTCATCAAAGGCGGCATTACCTGTGGCATTGCCCGAAGTTGGACGCTGCCATTTGCCAGCGAAGTTTGACACAGTGTCAGAGGTTTTTTGCCAATTTGACCATGGAGCTTCCATTTCGCTTGCACCTTTCCAGATTTCGCCTTTTTTCATTTTCATGAACAACGCAACGAGGCCCACGGGCCAAAACAACGCAAACCCACCCAGCACTGCGCCGATTTCATAAATCGACCACGGCTTCTTATTCATGCGGCCATAGCAACCACGACTATCGCGGTTTAAAGTTTCGGCCGAACTATCAGCTGTATAAGTCATACTGCCCTCCATTAAGTGTCCACATGAAATGGGAAGGCGGAGCCCGAATTCAAGAGCCGGTTAGATTAAAACTGCGGCGTCAAAATCCTTCTGGGCAGACTTTTCGTGCCACCATTTGGCAATGGGGGCAGAAGCATACCAAATCATAAGTGTCACAGCCCAAGCGAGATAACTGTCAATGGCATAATGCCATGCGAGGTGGAATGAGCCGATAAAAATCAATGCCGCATGAACCGACAAAATGCGACCGCATAGTTTGTTGATCTTATATCCGGCCAGCGCAAACAGCAGTGCTGAACCATTGTGCAATGACGGCATTGCCGAAACCACGCTGCCTTCCACATTGTTCAGATGACCAAGCCAGAGGCTATCTTGCAGGCGCAATGCCCAAAGTGGGAACGATTCATTGACGTGGCGCAAATATGCCATTTGCTCAGCATAAGGATCGG
Organism: Aestuariivirga sp.; assembly: GCA_043779145.1. GTDB lineage: Bacteria > Pseudomonadota > Alphaproteobacteria > Rhizobiales > Aestuariivirgaceae > Aestuariivirga. The sequence goes on from JAYWEV010000149.1 coordinate 8,567, forward strand.
GCGAAAGCCCAAGGCGGCCATAGTAACATGGCCCTGCGGACGAAAATATAAGTGCTAGAATTGTTCCAGAGACAATCCAAATTCCAATAAACCCGATTAAAAAGCGCGTGCGATCCATGCTGGGCACCTTTGTAAAGCCAAAATACAACAGCAAAAACATCATGCTAAAAAACCACATGTTATAATTGAAATTCAGCAAAAACGTAATTGGTGCATAGCCAATAATCGGTTGCAACCACTGCCAAGGATGTTTGCCAAAGTGAACTGCTTGGTCCCAGTTGGCAAAGGTTTGATCCCAGGTGGCGGGCTGCAATGTTAGAATATTGCTTTGTACATCGGCGAAAATAAAAGCGACGCAGGCAACAATCAACAAAGCTGGTATGCCTTGGGCCAAGCGTGCTCGAACGCTGATAAAATTCTTCAAGTCATGGAACAGCCACAGAAACGGGTTGTCCGGATTGACGTAACGCACCATATGGTAAAAACGCAATATTGCGCGGCCCATCAGCAAAATTGGAATGAGCAATAGAAATAAGAGTTGGAATAGCCCCAAGAATAGTTTGCCAAAACCAGACACGAAATGTGGCGGGCCTATTTCCGGGTGGAAAACATGGCTTAGCTCATTGGCAACGCAATAAAAAACAAGCGGGATAAGAAATATGCTGTGAGCCAAAATGGTCTGGCGCAATAAGCCAAACCGCGGCAAATTCATGGTTTCAATTTGAATGGTCACGCTCGTTAGCTACTTTATCTGAATTAAAATTAGGTAAAGCACCGTTGCCCTTCATCTTGCCACTCGCTAAAAGCGTCCCCACATTATATTTCAAGGATTGAGCCTATGCCCGTTTATCGTTCCAGAACTACCACCCATGGCCGCAACATGGCAGGCGCACGTGGCCTGTGGCGCGCCACGGGCATGAAGGATGGCGATTTTGGCAAGCCGATTATTGCTGTCGTCAACAGCTTCACGCAATTTGTGCCGGGCCACGTGCATTTGAAAGATTTGGGCCAGTTGGTGGCACGCGAGATTGAGGCGGCTGGTGGCGTGGCCAAGGAATTCAACACCATTGCTGTCGATGACGGCATCGCGATGGGCCATGACGGAATGCTCTATTCTCTGCCTTCACGCGAAATTATCGCGGACTCGGTTGAGTATATGGTCAATGCCCATTGTGCAGACGCGATGGTTTGCATTTCTAATTGCGATAAAATTACGCCCGGCATGTTGATGGCCTCGATGCGGCTGAACATTCCGTCGGTGTTTGTATCAGGCGGGCCGATGGAGGCTGGCAAATATCTGGCACCTTCTGGCGAAATGAAGGCGCTGGATTTGGTGGATGCCATGGTGGCTGCTGCTGATGATAAATATTCTGATGAAGAAGTGGACACGATCGAACGCTCCGCCTGCCCCACATGTGGGTCTTGCTCTGGCATGTTCACCGCCAATTCAATGAACTGTTTAACTGAGGCGTTAGGTTTATCTTTGCCCGGCAACGGCTCAACACTGGCCACGCACTCTGATCGCAAGCGGCTCTTTTTGGAGGCGGGCCATCTGATTGTTGATATTGCCAAACGTTACTATGAGCAGAATGATGAAAGCGTGTTGCCGCGCAATGTGGCCAGCTTCAAAGCATTTGAAAATGCCATGACGTTGGATATTGCCATGGGCGGTTCCACCAACACTGTGCTGCATATACTTGCGGCGGCGCACGAAGGCGGCATTCCGTTTACGATGGATGATATTGACAGACTTTCTCGCGGCGTGCCGTGCATCTGCAAAGTGGCCCCTGCCAAGTCAGATGTGCATATGGAAGATGTGCACCGCGCGGGTGGCATTATGTCGATTTTGGGTGAGTTGGAAAAAGGCGGGCTGATCCATACAGATTTGCCAACCGTGCATTCGGCCACATTAGGAGCTGCGATCAATCATTGGGATGTGACGCGCACTAATTCCAAAACAGTGCGCGACTTTTTCTTGGCAGCACCTGGTGGCGTACCATCACAAACTGCGTTCTCACAATCGCGGCGCTGGGATGATTTGGACACGAACCGCGAGACTGGGGCCATCCGATCGGTTGAACATGCCTTCTCGAAAGATGGTGGCTTGGCGGTGCTGAAAGGCAATCTGGCCATTGATGGCTGCATTGTGAAGACTGCTGGCGTTGATGAATCTATTTTGAAATTCCATGGCCCTGCCGTGGTGTTCGAAAGCCAAGACACAGCGGTGGCTGGCATTCTCAATGGCGACGTGAAAGCGGGTGATGTGGTGGTGATCCGCTACGAGGGCCCACGCGGCGGGCCCGGCATGCAGGAGATGCTGTATCCCACCAGCTACATCAAATCCAAAGGCCTCGGCAAAGCTTGCGCGCTCATCACCGATGGCAGATTCTCTGGCGGCACATCGGGCCTTTCGATTGGTCATGTTTCTCCCGAGGCGGAAGAAGGCGGACTGATTGCACTGGTCAACACTGGCGATATGATCGAAATTGATATTCCAAACCGTACTGTGAATTTGGCCGTCTCTGAAGCCGAGCTTGAAAAGCGTCGCGCCGCACAAATCGCGCGCGGTAAGGATGCGTGGACGCCGATGAAATCGCGCCCGCGCAAGGTCACACAAGCGCTTCGCGCCTATGCGGCGTTTGCCACGTCTGCAGCGAAAGGTGCAGTGCGCTTTGTACCCTAAACCGGATCCCGTCTTAGCGGCGTTGTCGAGCAGTGTATGCCGCCGCCGTTTTTATGCATCGCTGCATAGGGCACGGTGACCCACGAGACGTGATGCTTGGCCAGACGGTCGAGCGTTTCGTTGGTGGCCCCTTCAGGCATCAGCAATTTGCCGGGGGCGATGGCCAGCGAATTATTGATCCATGAATCATCCGCCGGGCTGATCTCGATCAAGCGCACACCGCGCGATTTCAAATCTTCCATGAACGAATATGGCAGGCCGAAAGGATTGACCAAGGCCAGATCCTTGTCGATCATCAGGAACGACACATCGAGGTGAATGTCATATCCGGGCAGTTCAACAACCAGCAGCTCAACACCTTGGCGCTTCAGAACTTCGCCCACCTGCTCTGCCCCTTCGCGGTTAACGCGCACGCCCACACCGATGGCGCAGGTTTTATTATTGATCCACGCAAAGCTGCCGCCTTCCATCACGCCAGTGCCTGAAATGGTGCGCAGGATGGGCACGCCGATTTTGGCCAGCGTGCGGGTGATGGCCAGTTCCTCACCCCGGCGAATTCTGGCACCCATGCGGCAGACGATGGCGCCGCCTTTCACCATGATCAGCGGATCGCGCGTGTAGCAAGATTTCAGCCGCGTGTTATCAACGCCCTCAACATGATGCACCTCAATGCCCTCGCTCTCCAAAGCGCGCACCATTGCATCATGTTGGCTTTGCATCTTTGCAATATCGGGCGGGGTGTCGGATTGGAAATACCAGCCCTTTTCCAAATCACCAAAAGAGCCGATTTCGGCAATGCGCTTTTTCGCGTCGACGATTTTCATCTCCGCACCAGGCCTGTGCACCAGAATGGAGCGGATGGTGCCCACATCATTATCTAGCCCATAAACCTTGCCCCAATGGCGCGTGAGCTCGCTTTCATCTTCGAAAGGCGGCGATGCGTCGGCGGCGAACATCTTGATGGTTTGGTTATAGACCCAGTGGGGATTATTGCTGTTTGTCATGATGCCCCAAACCTACACGAGGTGCACGCATGCCGCAAAGAAGAAATGGTGGGCGATGCAGGATTCGAACCTGCGACCCGATGATTAAGAGTCATCTGCTCTACCAACTGAGCTAATCGCCCGCTCCATTCAGAGCGAAGG
>JAYWEV010000150.1:0-12373 GCA_043779145.1 Aestuariivirga sp.
AAGATACGACTTTGCTTGGATTGACGGAAATCCAGATTCGTAAGTACTTGAACTGGAATCGTTTTTCTAAACAAAAAAGATGTGTGAATCTAATAGCCCGCGAGGGGAGAGAGTTGGTGGTGAAAGTGAGATGATTACTTCAACAACTCCAACGTCTCATTCAAATATGGCATTGAGGGTGCTGTGCCCATTCTTGTCACCGATATTCCGGCTGTTGCACTGCCAAAGCGGGCTGCGGCTTCGGGGGATTCACCGCGCGCTAGGGCGGCGGCAAATCCGCCGTTGAAAGCATCGCCGGCCCCTGTTGTGTCAACCACTTTACCCGCATTGAAAATCGGAATGTGAACCGACATCGCTTTTGTATGAAGCAATGAACCCTGACCACCCAGGGTGATCAAAGCGGCACCTGCACCTTTTGCAATTAAAACGTCAGCCGCTTGCTTGGCACTCTCAACATCTGTCACACTTACACCTGTTAGCATTGAAGCTTCAGATTCATTGGGTGTTATGTAATCACACAGCTTATAAATTGAATCATCAACGGTTGCAGCGGGTGCTGGATTAAAAATGGTGATCACGCCTGCTGCCTTGGCGATCTCTAATGCGCGCATTGCGGCTGGAATGGGTTGCTCTAGTTGCGTCATAAATACCTTTGCGTTTCGAATGGCGTCAGCGTTGGCCTCAACATCAGCAACAGCAATCGTGCCTGCCGCACCGGGCACCACAATGATCGCATTGCTTCCCGTACCATCTTGCACAAATATATAGGCTGCACCTGTTGATACATTCAGATCTTGATGCGCTAACGCTTTGATACCTTCGCGCGCATACATCGCCAAAGCCGCATCGCCAAAATTATCTTTGCCCAACTTGGTGATGAACGTGACGTCAGCACCTGCGCGCGCCGCGGCAACAGTTTGGTTAGAGCCCTTGCCGCCGGGCCCCATGGCAAAGGACGAGCCCATAATCGTCTCGCCCATTTCGGGTTGGCGGGCCGCGCGAAATGCGAGATCAGCCACATAAATGCCAAGAATTGTTACGCCGGATTTTGCCACGTTTAAGCCCCCAGTTTCACATCAGGCGCAACCACACCCATCTTTAAAACAATGCAGCCATAAAAACGCCGCTCGCCCGTTTGCACAACGCAATATGATTTCTTGGCAAGGTCATAAAACGCAAAACGCTCCACCACGGCCATGGGCCAAGATTTCCCCTCAGCATGATCTATTTCTTTTTGCACTTCCGATTGCACAGCAGGAATATCTTTGGGATCAGCACCAACCTGCATGCGCGATGCGGGGCTGGTCACAAAACTATCGAGCGGCATTACCGATAGAATAGCACGCACGGCACGCGCCGCTGTATCGCAATCAATCCGCAACAGTTTGCCATAAACGGTGGCGCGGGCCACAGAATCCGCCGGAAAATTTGTATCCGAAATAATCAAATCATCCCCGTGCCCCATGGAGCGCAGGGCATGAAGAACATCGGCATTGAGCAATGGGTCGAGATTTTTAAGCATTGAATTCTTCCTGTTTTCCTTTGAGATTAAGCGCAAGGAGATGGTTTGTCATCACCCCCTTAAATATCCTTCATTAAACGCAAAGCATCATAAATGGCCGCCGAAGTCGTCATGATTCGATTTTTTAACGTCAGGTTTTTCAGCTTGTAAGGCTGCAACAGCGGGTCAGATGATTGCATGTACTGTTTCCGATTTCAGGTCTTGCAAAGATAAACGGTTTGCGGTGCAATAGATCAATATGAACTTTGACGGAACCGTCAAAGTTCATAAAATTAATCGAAAATTCAATCTTAGGGCGATTTTGACTTTTCCATGAAAAGTCAAAACGCTTAAGTAAATCAGTTCTAATCAGAGGTATCCCAATGCGCATCGAAGCCATTTCTTCCGGACGCGACATTCCAAAAGAAGTTAATGTTATCGTCGAAGTGCCCGTGGGTGGCGAGCCGATTAAATATGAGATGGATAAAGAAGCAGGAACGCTGGTGGTCGACCGCTTTCTCTACACGTCCATGCGCTATCCCGGCAATTATGGTTTCATCCCGCACACGCTTTCGGGTGATGGTGACCCGGTTGATGTGCTGATTGCCAATCAACGCAGCATTGTTCCGGGTGCTGTGGTTGCTTGCAGGCCCGTCGGCGTTCTCAAGATGCAAGATGAAATGGGCAGCGACGAAAAAATTATAGCCGTGCCCGTGCCCCGCCTCACACGCCGCTATGAAAACGTGCACAATTATTTAGATTTGCCAGAAATTACGATCCAACAGATCGAGCATTTCTTTGTGCACTATAAAGATTTGGAGCCAAACAAATGGGTGAAGGTTCTGGGCTGGGGCAATGCCATTGAGGCCGAGCAGATGATATTGGAAGGCATTGAACGGGCCAAGAAGTGAAGGATGACTAATCCGAGACGAGAATTCGCAAGCCACTTGTTTTAATCAAACATGAACACTATGTAACAATCCTCCGAAATCAGCTAAGGGCAGGGAAGCTTGATCGAACATCTATTTGCACCAGGCGCACTGGTGGCATTTTTCAAAGTTATTATGATCGATCTGGTACTGGCAGGTGATAACGCTATTGTCATCGGCATGGCTGCTGCGGGCCTTCCCAAAGAGCTACGCGCTAAAGCAATTTTGGTTGGGATTATCGCAGCAACGGTTCTGCGTATTTTGTTTGCCATGGTGGCCGTTCAACTGCTGCAGGTAATTGGTCTTGTCCTTGTGGGCGGTATTTTATTGCTGTGGGTGTGTTGGAAAATGTGGCGCGAGTTGCGCGAAAGTCAGCACAACGATGACGGCGACGGCGCTGCCATAAGTGAAGATTTCGAACATGATGGCCCGACAGCGCCGCGCACAAAGAAAACCTTTGCCCAAGCCGCATGGCAGATTGTTATCGCTGATATTTCGATGTCGCTCGATAATGTGCTGGCTGTAGCTGGTGCTGCGCGCGAACATCCTTGGGTTCTCGTATCGGGCTTGGCGCTTTCTATTGCTTTGATGGGGCTAGCCGCTTCCTTTATCGCCAAACTGCTCGGCAAATATAAGTGGATTGCTTATGTGGGCTTCGCCATCATTCTCTATGTTGCTTTGGAAATGATTTACCGTGGCTCATTTGAAATGGTGCCCCAAGTTATCGCGAGTTAAGCCAACAGTTTCCGTACCGCATCTTTCCAGCCCGCATATTTCGAATCGCGAAGTGCGGGCTTCATTTTGGCTTCAAAGCGCTTCTGACGCTTCCAAGTTTTTGCGAAAATGGCAGGTTTCGGTAACAGACCCGCTTGCAAGCCCGCAAGATAAGCAGCGCCTAAAGCAGTCGTTTCCAAATTCTTGGGCCGGTCAACAGGCGCATCTAAAATATCCGCTAGGCTTTGCATGGCCCAATCAGACGCCGTCATTCCGCCGTCAACACGCAAAACTGTTTTGCCTGCGGTGCCCCAATCTTTTTTCATCGCTTCCAGCAGATCTCGCGATTGGTAACAGACAGATTCCAATGCGGCGCGCGCCAATTCTTTATTGGTTGTTCCACGGGTAAGGCCAAAAAGAGCGCCGCGTGCTTCAGCATTCCAATAGGGTGCACCCAAACCAACAAAGGCCGGAACGAGATAGACTTGTTGATGCGGATCAGAGGCTTTTGCCAAAGCGCCAGTTTCCTTGGCATTTTTGATGACTTGAAGGCCATCCCGCAGCCACTGCACGGCAGCACCTGCGATAAAAATTGCGCCCTCAAGTGCATAGGTGCGTTTGCCATCCAGTTGGTAGGCTATCGTGGTGAGCAAGCGATTTTGTGATGGCACAATTGTATCGCCCGTATTGAGCAATGCAAAACAGCCCGTACCATAAGTTGATTTCATCATGCCCGGTTCAAAGCAGGCTTGGCCGATCATGGCGGCATGTTGATCGCCCGCCACGCCGCCAATGGGAATGGCCGTGCCAAACAATTTTTTGTCTGTCACGCCGAAATCCGCTGCGCAATCTTTAATCTCAGGCAAAACGGCACGTGGAATATTCAGTATCTGCAGCAATTCATCATCCCATTGGCCGCTATGAATATTGCAGAGCAAAGTGCGCGAAGCGTTGGTAGCATCAGTGGCGTGAACTTTGCCGCCCGTTAACCGCCAAATCAGAAAACTATCAATCGTGCCAAAACATAACTCGCCTTTTTCAGCGCGGGCGCGCGCCCCCCGCACATTGTCCAACACCCAGTTCAGTTTTGTGCCGGAAAAATAAGGATCAAGCAGCAGTCCTGTCTTCAGCGTGAAAAGAGCTTCATGCCCAGCCGCCTTCAATTCTTTGCAAAATTCAGCAGTGCGCCGATCTTGCCAAACAATAGCCTTGTGAATCGGCTTGCCGGATTTGCGGTCCCACACCACAACCGTTTCGCGCTGATTTGTAATACCGATTGAGGCGATATCTCTCCCCGCAACGCCCGCCTTGCGCAGGGCCGAACGGACTGTGAGCAAAACAGATTTCCAGATTTCTTCAGGATCATGCTCAACCCAACCAGAGGCTGGAAAAAACTGTTTGAATTCCTTTTGGGCCCTGGCTTTGGGATTAAGTTTTTTATCATAAACAATGGCGCGGGTTGATGTGGTTCCTTGATCAATCGCCAGAATATATTTCACCATAGCATTCGCCTCTTTCTTATGGAGATGAATTTGCAACATCGCGGACGATTGTCAAGCCGCAGAGCGCATCGCTTTGCCTTCAACAAGATTATTAAACATGGCTTCACTCACCCTGCGCATCTTTGGCATGAGCGGCAATGCTTCAGCGCGAACACGGTCATATGCACTAGCACCCAGCGAGGTTACCAACCATTCAATATATTGTGGAATCTCCGCCCATTTGCTGACCAACTCGGGCGTTAATTCGCCGTGGAATTGCGTGCCGATCATATTTCCACCAACTGACATAATCTGCACTTTCGTGATGTCAGAAGAGGCCAGAACCTCGGCACCTTCGGGCAGCTCGGTTACCTCAGCATGGTGCCATTGCATCATTTGAAACGAACTGGTGAGGTTAGTCGTCAAGCCATGGAATCCAGTCAGCTTAACCGTGCCGATGCCAACCTCGGCCTCACGCGCCAAACCCACTTTGCCGCCCAAGGCCTCAGCCAAAAGCTGCATGCCTAAGCATACCCCAAAAAATGGACGATTTCGATTGATGGCCCATTCCCGAATTGCGGCCTTTTCAGCGATCAACCAAGGATGTTGAGCTTCTTCCCACACATCCATAGCGCCGCCCATGACCAACATGAAATCATAAGGGGCGAGAGATGGAATCTCTTCGCCCCTGTGCAGTTGGATAATATCAAGCTTCGCACCCCGTGCGGCCAGAAATTCACCGAACAGGCCGGGAGGTTCATTATCCATATGTTGAAAAGCGATGGCCCGAGTGATCATAACAGTGTCCATAAAAAATGTTTGAACGCGCTACATAATAATTAAATTGCACAAGACAATGATTCGATTGTCGCAGTAAACCCAATGTTCTCCAGCTGAGTGAAGATTTCATGAACAACCCTGTAATAGCCGAAGTAACCCGTGGTTCTATCGTTGAAAGCCGCCACCATGGAGCCTATGTCGTTTGCGATATGAAGGGCAAGGTGGTGGTCTCCGCAGGTGACGTAAGAGCTCCCATTTATCCGCGTTCTGCAATCAAGGCTTTCCAATGCCTGCCGATGATTGAAAGCGGTGCCGCCGACGCATTCGGGTTTACCGATGAAGAAATTGCCTTGTGCTGCTCTTCTCACAGTGGCGAGGCCGAACATGTGCGGGTGGCAAAATCTATCTTGGCAAAATGCCAAGTTGACGAGGCCTGTTATGAATGCGGTGCGCATTATCCAAGCTCCAAAGAAGCGACCTATGCGTTGGTGCGCCATGGCGAGAATGCCCAACAGGTTCATAATAATTGTTCGGGTAAGCATGCAGGCATGTTGGCCTTGGCCAAGCAATTGGGTCTTGATAGTAAAGACTATGTGAAGCTCGGTCATCCCGTTCAAAGAGTGATCGCAAAAACAATTGAAAAATTATGCGAAGTTGATTTGTCCAAAGCGCCTGTCGGTGTTGATGGCTGTTCAGTTCCTACTTGGGCCATGCCTTTGCATAATATGGCGCTTGGCTTTGCAAAGCTCTGTGATGAAACTTATGCGCCCTATGAACGCATCATCCGCGCCGCCCGCAACCACCCTTTCATGATTGCTGGCACAGGCCGATTTGACACGCGCGTCATGCAAGCCGTTCCAAGACTGTTTATGAAATTTGGAGCTGAGGGTGTTTTCTGCGGCTGTATCCCTCACGCTAGGCTGGGCTTTGCAGTGAAGTGCGACGATGGCGCGGCCCGCGCTGTTGAGGTGGCGATGATCAGCGTGGCGCTCAAACTTGATGTATGGACGCCTGAAGAGCGCGAAAAACTATCTGGCTTTCACCATGAAACCATGAAAAACTGGCGCAAAATTGAAGTGGGCGAAGTCCGTGGAATGTCTTAATGAGGTTCCCACAGGGAGCAAATAAACATGACTGATAATACTATTTTCTTAGGCAAAAGCGATAAGCCACAGGTGCTCTATTTGCCCATGGCGAACCGTCATGGTCTGGTGACTGGGGCCACGGGCACGGGCAAAACTGTTTCGCTTCAAATCATGGCCGAAGCTTTTTCAAAAATGGGTGTTCCAGTTTTTGCCGCTGATATTAAAGGCGATCTTTCGGGTATTTCACAAGCAGGCAAGTCGGTTGATTTTCTGGATGAGCGTGCAAAACAAGTGGGCCTTGATCCATACACCCACGAAGCCACCCCCACCATGTTCTGGGATGTGTTTGGCGAGCAGGGCCACCCCATCCGCACCACAATAACTGAAATGGGCCCGTTGATGCTGTCGCGCCTTATGGGGCTGACCGATGCGCAAGAAGGTGCTCTCAACATCGCCTTCAAAATCGCCGATCAGGAAGGCTTGGCGCTTCTTGATCTGAAGGATTTGCGTGCATTGCTGAAAGATCTAACTGAGCGTGGCAAACAAATCACCACTGAATATGGCAATGTGGCCACGGTGACAGTGGGGGCCATCTTGCGTCAGCTCATTGTGATTGAAGCGCAGGGAGGCGATAAATTTTTTGGTGAGCCAGCGCTCGACATTAAAGATTTTATGCGCACCACCCGCGATGGGCGCGGCTATGTGAACATCATCGCCGCTGATAAATTGGTAACATCGCCGATGCTCTATGCAACCTTTCTGTTATGGTTGATGTCGGAACTCTTCCAAACATTGCCGGAAATCGGTGACCCAGAAAAACCTTCATTGGTGTTTTTCTTTGACGAGGCGCATTTATTGTTTGCCGATGCACCTGCTGGCTTGCTGAAGAAAATTGAGCAAACTGTAAAGCTGATCCGCTCCAAAGGGGTGGGCATTTATTTTGTGACGCAAAACCCGCTGGATATTCCAGACAGCGTTCTGGCCCAGCTCGGCAACCGTGTGCAGCATGCTCTGCGCGCCTATACGCCGCGCGACCAACAAGCGGTAAAAGCCGCCGCCACCACCTTCCGCGCCAATCCGAAATTTAACACGGAAAAGGCGATTACGGAGTTGGGCAAGGGCGAAGCACTGGTTTCAGTGCTCGATCCCAAGGGTGTTCCCACCATAGTAGAGCGCACCTTCATCCGCCCGCCTTCAGGCCAACTCGGCCCCGTAACCCCCGCCCAACGCCAAGCCACCATTGTGGCATCTCCCGTTGCCGGAAAATATGAAACGATGATTGACCGTGAATCCGCCTATGAAAAGCTGCGCGTGAAAGCTGTGGCCAATGCGCCAGCACCCCCTGTTTCGCCAACAACCAAGATCATTCAAAAGGAAGCCGGGCGATTCGCACGGCAAGTGGGTTATTCTTTGGCAAGACAATTGGGAACGGCATTAGTGCGAGGTGTATTGGGCAGTTTGACGCGGCGGTAGAGCGAAAAACACGGCTTCTCACAAAAATGTGCATGCAGTTGATTTTTCTAATCGCAAACGCACCTCTATATGTCTGTCATCAGGAGCTACCCATGCAAAAATTCTTTCTCGCCGCCGCTTTGGCAATTTCTCTTTCACCTGCCGCTGCCATCGCCAAAACCGAAACCGCCATTGTGGCTGGCGGATGTTTCTGGTGCGTTGAATCTGATTTCGACAAGGTGAAAGGTGTGATCTCTACCACTTCGGGTTATGCTGGCGGCACCATGAAAAAGCCGACCTATCAAAACCATGAAGGCAACCAAGAAGCCGTCAAAGTTGAATTCGATTCCGATGTCATTTCATATGACAAACTGATCGCAGGCTTCCTGCGCACCATCGATGTCACCGATGATGGAGGCCAGTTCTGTGATCGTGGCGAGAGCTATCTCTCTGGCATTTGGACGATGGACGACAAACAAAAAGCCGCTGCAGAAAAAGTTGTGAAAGATGCAGAAGCGGCGCTCGGCAAAAAGATCGTAACCCCAGTAAAGACCTTCACCACATTTTCCGACGCCGAAGGCTATCATCAAAACTATCATACAGGTGATAATCGCGTGCTGACGCGCTTTGGCTGGGTGAAGCAATCATACGCCTACGAGCAATATCGCGAAGGCTGTGGCCGCGATGAGCAGGTAAAATCAGTCTGGGGCAAGGCTGCTTTCACGAACCCCGTTAAATAATCTCGTCTTCATCAGCCATTGGCTGCACGGGCCCGCGTGATTTTACTTTAATGCGGGCCACATGGAAGAGAGCATCCCCGCGATTGACAATGGGCAGATTGGTGCGGCCAATGATGATGCCATCATCTTCGGCCACCACTGGCACCTGCACTTTGCCAAGCGGATCCGAAATGACCCCCACCGGTTCACCTTTTCCAACCTTGTCTCCGCTGCGCCGCACCGAATGCAAAATGCCGCCATCAGGTGCGCGAAGCCATGTGCTTGATGAAGAGTGCACAGGCGCAAAATGGCCGAGCGTTGTCGGCGCATCCTCAATCATGCCAATCGATTTCATCACGCGCAAAGTGCCTTTAACGGCCACATCGATTGCAGCTTCTTCAAAACGCAGCGCTTCTCCACCTTCGTAGAGGATGACTTTGATGCCGTTTTCTTTGGCACTTTCGCGCAAGCTGCCCTCGCGCAATTTTGACGTGAGAATAACGGGTGGTGCAAATGCTTCGGCCATGGCCATTAATTCTTTATCGTCGGGTGCAATGCGGATTTGCGGCAGGTTGCTGCGGTGCAAAGCGGCGGTGTGAAAATCAATGCCATACTGCGCGCGTTTCACCACTTCGCTGAAAAATAAATCCGCTAACAAGCTGGCGAGTGACCCACGCTCCGAGCCTGGAAATTCACGGTTCAAATCGCGCCTATCTGGCATATAGCGTGAGTGATTGAGAAAGCCGAAACTATTAACAATGGGCACCGCCAGCAATGTCCCCGATAGTTTTGAAACATCAAGTGCGGTCAAAATTCGCCGCACAATTTCAACACCTTGAATCTCATCACCATGCACAACGCCGGAGATAAACATGCAAGGGCCGGGCGTTGCACCATGCACAACATGCACCGGCAAATTCATCCGTGTGTTGTTGGCCAGCAATGAAACTTCAAGCTCAATCGTTTCGGAAGTTCCAGCAGCAATTACTTTGCCGCCAATCTCAAAAGCCGTCATCCTTTTCCCCGTGTCTTGGTGTGCCCTGGTTTGGCGTTCTTTTCCAAAAACTCGATCATGGCCTTGGCCACATCTTTTGTTGATGCCGCTTCAATGCCTTCCAGACCCGGAGATGAATTGACCTCCATCACCACAGGCCCCCGCTTTGAACGCAGCAAGTCAACGCCCGCAACATTCAGCCCCATGCTGTGGGCCGCTTTAAGCGCTGTCGCTTTTTCCGCAGCGGTCAGGTTAACCATCACAGCGCTGCCACCACGGTGCAGGTTAGAGCGGAACTCACCTTCCGGCCCCTTGCGCTCCATCGCAGCGACAATTTTACGGCCCACGATAAATGCCCGAATATCGCGGCCATCAGCTTCGGCCACAAACTCTTGCACCAGAATATTAATGTCCGCACCGCGAAACGCTTCGATCACAGACTTGGCAGATTTATGTGTTTCACCGAGCACCACACCGATGCCCTGCGTGCCTTCAAGCAGCTTTACAACGACCGGCGCACCACCAACCAATTTCAAAATCTCTTCTGTGCGGCTCGTCTCATTTGCAAAGGCAGTGACTGGAAGCTCCACACCATCCCTGGCCAAAATTTGCAAACACCGCAACTTGTCCCGCGAACGCCCGATGGCCACAGATTCATTTAAGGGATAGACCCCCATCATCTCAAACTGCCGAAGCACAGCCAGACCATAAAAAGTATGAGACGCCGCAATGCGCGGGATCACCGCATCAAAGCCCTCAAGCTTCTCACCCATATAGCGCAGCTCAGGCTTGCGCGACGTGATGTTCATATAACATTTCAAATAATCAATCGGCACAATCTCGTGGCCCCGCCCAATCGCCGTTTCCATGATGCGCTGGTGCGAATAAAGTTTTGGATTGCGAGTGAGCAGGGCGATCTTCATGTGCGTTTCTTCTTGAGGCGGCTGATGATAAATGATCTTGCCGGATTAACGATGAACCGCCCCTTAACCGAATTGCGCCCGAGCAACATCGGCACCTCCATATCAGTGCGGTTGGTGAGTGTTGTCTCCACCGGAAACCGGTGAATGCCAACCTGAATCACAATCTCAACAATAGGCCTTAATTCACTGAATCCATTGGAACTTTTGACACGCTTAGTGCCGGTCACAGCTAGTTCGTGGCGTTTCTTGGCGGCACCCAATTCCAAAACAAACGAAACCCGCTTGCCTTTGATAGTGATGTCCTCAGCATGCAACGCCGCATTTCTGGCACCTGTATCAATTTTGGCAATGATTACGCCATTACCAAACTCAGGCAATAAAACATCCTCACGCCAACCAATCAGAGGCAGGGGGTAAAGCATGGGGCGGGTAGGGGTCATGGCTATAAGGCTATATGTCAGTTGCAAGCAACTGGCTACTACCCATTCCGGGATCTATGAATAAAGTCTATGCGATACTATAAAGAGCATTTGCTTAACGAAAGAGTGACGTCATGCCTGAAACGGAAAAAATAATCGGTGAGATTGCAGGTGGCCCAGAATTCTTGAAGTGGATAGGATTGAACTATGCTGGTGAGTCGACTTTTGGTGATTCTGAAGTTGTCGAATTTTCGATGAAGCGTTCGGGGTCTTCAATTCTGACCTTATGGGTTGAGCAATTGAGTTCAAGGGGCGCAAAAAAAGCTTGGGTGCATTTCTATCTGAAAGATATGATTGACGTTTCAATAGAAGGCTTCTTGCACCAAAACGTAATTGGCGGTCTTGAAATAAAGAGAGCAGAATTGGGTTACGTACATCCTTCGCTTTTGGGATATGGCGCCATCAGTCCAGATCATCATATCATATTGGAACCTTGTGCAGGCGCATTTGGCTCAATCAAAGCAACAATTGAAAGAATTGAATTTCAAGAAATTTAGAGTAGCCATAACAACCCGCAACACTGTCAGCGCCCCCGCCAAAATAAACGCTGCGCCCGCAGCCCGCCCAACCCAGATCGTAACACGCGGATTAGAAATCAACCAATCCCTGCTTTTGGCGGCTGCCAAGCCTAAACCACCATATATGATCATCTGCGTCAGGATCGTCAAAATGCCCATCACCAAAGCTTGGCTCCACACCGGGCCAAAACGTGCTTGAATAAATTGCGGATAAATCGCCAGCACAAACACATAAGCCTTCGGATTCAAAATACAGGTGATGAAGCCCTGACCAAAAGCTGCGCGCAATGTGCTGGCACTTCGATCACCAATGGATGACACAGTGATCGAACTGCGCAGCAGCGTATAGCCAATCCACGCCATGTAAGAAGCTGAAGCCAGTAAAATGAGCTGCAGAACAATCGGCGCCATCTGTGAAATCACACCCACAAAGAACGCGCCAAATATCGTGTGAAAAACCCCGCCTAACATTATACCAGCCGTGGCCGCCAATCCGCGTGTACGCCCGCCAATCAGCGAATTGGCCATCACAAAAAACATATCCATCCCCGGCTCAATGATGATGCCAAAGAGGAGAACGAAAAATATCCATAAATTTTGGGCGTAGGTCATGTTGCCTTATGGCACTTGGTGTTGTCAGTATCTGTCATCAGGTTGAAGGTTGAGTAAAACCGCAATTATTTTAGTTTGGAGTGTGTGGCTAGAGTCTCTCTGACTGAGCCTGACTCTTTTGGCTTTCCAAATCAGTTGATTTTTGATTCAACATGCCTGCCGAAGGAGGTCGGCGGGCATGGCACG
>JAYWEV010000151.1:0-12336 GCA_043779145.1 Aestuariivirga sp.
GTTGAAAGGCAACTTTCCAATTGGCTTTTTGATTTGGGACACCGGAAAGAATGACCCGATAACTGAAATTTCCGCCACTGTTCTTGAGAAAGATCTAAATTTATCTGGCAATAAAATATTTCTGAGCCCAGATGCTCGTCGTCTCCTAACTGACTGGATTGATCGTCCAAAAACGAATCAAATGCCAGTTGTACCGTTAAAAAATGCGATTGTTCCCGCAACAGTAAGTAAGGACTTGAGGGGAACCAGATGGTCTGACGGTGCAGTTGGTTATCTGCTCAGCGGTGGCAACGATGTCCAACACGCTGGGCAGCAAACAGTAATTTTTTCATCTGGCTACAGCAGCGCTCGAGGCTATTTCCTCAACCCAGAAAATCTTTGGCAAGGAGCTATTGTCTTCTCGGTTCGTCGACTGGTCGCAGCTACATGGCTCAATGACCGCGATCAATTCTTGCAGCCGGGCGAACCTTTGACGGATGAATTCAAAACCGATTGTCTCATTTGGATGCTATTCAGCGGCAGCAATCTTTCCGCAGGGGCCGACGGGTTGGAGTGGAATGGCAAGCAATGGTCGCTCACCAATCATTTCATTCCCTTCACTGAAAGTGAAGTAGGGGCCAGCGGGCGCTTTGAATCGCGCTTCATGGTGGATTACCTCTACGGCAAACAGCTTTCGTCAGAAGCGCAATCCGTGTCGGATGCGGGCCGTGAACTTTGGCGAGCCTATCACAAAGCGCCCATGCCACGCAAAATCCGCGAGGAATTGAAGCTGAACCGCCCGGATGTGGGCTGGTATCAAATCCGCAAGGCGCTGGAAGCCAATGCCGAAAACGACGCAACGGATTTTGGCGATTTCAAGCAAGCATATGAAGGTTTAGGCAACAAGTTGCGCCCGATGGTTTACAGCCTTGGCTTCCTTAAGCACTAAAGGAAAAGGTGGGTGTTTCCCTTCTATGTAGACATGCGCAAACTCTGGCCTTCCAACTTCCCCTTAAACACCGCCTTCATCGCATTGGCGAATGGCTTGCTGGCGGGCGTTTTCCATCAGCACATCCCAGGTGCGGCCTTCGGTGCCAGCCTTTTCGACGGCATCAATGATGAACAAGTCTTCCTGGCCGGGGATGGCTTTCTTCTGGCCCTTGGCGCGTGATTGTTTGGCCTCCAGCACAAAGCAGCCGCGCTTATAGAGATCAGCAAAGTCGGTGGCCTTGGCGCCCTTCATGGAATATTCGAACTTGCAGTCACCATCATGCGGCACGGATGTTTGCATGAGGTGGCAAAGTTCTATGATGAAGCTCTGCGCCTGTGCGCGTTCACCACCTTTGGCGTTTTTCCATTTCTTGACGAATTCAGCCGCTGTCTGCCCCATGCCTTAAGATTGCTGATTTGAAGTGATAAGTCAAAAGCCCAGCCTGCAAATCGAAGATGCGGCAATAATTCGCTAGCACTTGCAATAAATATCGAACCTGCATATAGAGCAGCCGTTCGCCCAAATCGGGCCAACAAGTGCGCCCTTCGTCTATCGGTTAGGACGACAGCCTTTCACGTTGTAAAGACGGGTTCGACTCCCGTAGGGCGCACCAATTTCCTTTTCCATTTTGAATTGCCGGGCTAGTATCGCGGAATAAGCACCTCCAAAGAGGGGCGCATTCGGGAAGAAATACACATGCAACTCCGCAAAGCGGCTCACGAAGCCAAACATATCACCGCCGCAGAAGCAGCGGCCCTCGTCAAATCTGGCATGTGGCTCGATTTTGGAACTTCGCTTGTTCAACCCAATGAGTTCGACCGCGCTTTGGCCGCCCGCATCACTGAACTTTCAGATGTTAAAATCCGCCATTGCCTCACTGTCAAACCCCACGCCTTTCTTGATGCTGATCCTGACTGTAAACATGTGATGGGCCTAAGCCTCCATTTTTCAGGCTACGACCGCAAACAACATGATGCAGGCCGTTCGCAATACATCCCAGTGAACCTCGGCGAGATTTCTGATTATTATCGCCGTTTCATCCCGCCGGTTGATATGGTCATTTTGAAAACCGCGCCGATGGATGCTGATGGCTTATTCAACTTCGGCCCTGCCAATCTCTGGCACCGCGCCATTGTTGAACGTGCCAAGATGGTGATCATTGAGGTCAACAAAAACAACATATATGTGCATGGCGAAAGCACTGGGGTTCACATCAGTGAAGTTGACTACATCATCGAGGGTGATGATTCCCTGCCAACAGTCTTGCCTAATCCTGCGGTCACTGACGTTGACCGCGCGGTGGCTCAACTCATTGCCCACGAGATTGAAGACGGCGCGTGTTTGCAGATCGGCATTGGTGGCATGCCCAATGCGGTGTGCACCACGTTGCTTGAGAGCAATGTGAAAGACTTGGGCGTCCACACCGAAATGATGACAGACGGCATTGCGGAATTGATTAAGGCGGGCCGCGTGACCAATTCGCGCAAAAAGTTAAATCCCGGCAAATCGATTTATTCATTCGCGCTGGGCTCGGCCGAACTTTACAAGTTGCTCGACCACAACAAAGATATTTTGGCTTATCCAGGCGAATACACAAATTCGCCACATCTCATCATGCAGAATGATAAAGTGATTTCGATCAACAGCACCACTCAGATTGATTTTCACGGCCAAGCTGCGTCTGAATCTGATGGCAATAGGCATGTGACGGGCACAGGCGGGCAAGCGCAGTTCGTGCGCGGCGCTTATGCTTCAAAGGGCGGTAAGTCTTTTATCTGCTTGCCATCGACATATGACAAAAAAGGCGAGCGCCGCAGCCGCATTGTGATGAATTTAACAACGGGCAATATTGTCACCACAACACGCGCCGATATCATGTATGTTGTCACTGAATTTGGCATCGTCAATCTCAAAGGCAAATCGGTGCCCGAACGGGCTGAAGCCCTCATCAGTATTGCCCATCCAGATTTCCGTGATGATTTGCAGCGCCAAGCCTATGATAATAAGTTCATTCCAAAAGGATTCACATTCTAATGTTTGATGATTTGAAAAACAAAGTCGTTGTCGTGACTGGCGGCGTCACTGGAATAGGTGGCGCTGCGTCCCTTGGCTTTGCCAAAGCAGGTTCAAAAGTATTTGCTCAATATCTGGGCGGTGGCGAAGAACTGAAAGCCATCGAGGCCGCTGGCATCACCACACTGAAGCTTGATCTCACGACACCAGATGCACCTCAGGTACTCATCAACGCCGCAATGAAAAGATTCGGTCGCATCGATGTTTTAGTCAACAACGCCGGAAGCCTCGTGGCCCGCACCAATCTTGAAGCATTGACTGATGACTTCATCGATAAAGTCTTTGATCTCAACTGCCGCCAACTCATCCATTGCTGCCGCATCGGCGCTGAAATTATGAAGCTACAAAACAGCGGCAACATCATAAACGTCACCTCAATCGCCGCCCGCAATGGTGGCAGCGCCGGTGCCAGCGCTTACGCAGGGGCCAAAGGCTTCGTATCAGCCTTCACCAAAACCATCGCGCGTGAATTGGTGGATCATAATATCCGCGTGAACTGCGTCTCTCCTGGCACCATCCACACCTCCTTCCACGACCGTTTCTCAACCGCTGAAAAACGCGCCGCCACAGCAAAATCAATTCCAATGCAGCGCTTAGGCTTGGCCGATGATTGCACCGGAACGTTTCTATATCTCGCTAGCGATCAGGCCTCATCATACGTCACCGGCCAAATGCTTGAGGTCAACGGCGGCCAATTAATGCCATGAGTTCTTAGGGCCATGAGTTTCATCACGCGGATGCGAAGCGAAAGCCCCGATGCCATTGCGCCCGACGGTTCAGAAGTCCGCATCCTAGCCAACACTGCGCGCGGTTCTATGGCTGAGTTTCTTTTGCCTCCGAGCCAAATCTCAATTGCAGTAGCACATCATACCGTCGAAGAGGTCTGGTTCTTCACGCAAGGGCAGGGCCAACTCTGGCGCAAAAACGAGAAGGCCGAGGAGATTGTTCAAATCCGCCTCGGCCTCTCAATCTCAATTCCAATTGGAACTCATTTCCAATTCCGCAATGATGGAACGGAAAACTTAAAAGCCATCGGCACCACGATGCCCCCATGGCCCGGCCCAGATGAGGCCTATATCGTTAAAGGCAAGTGGTAATCACCACGAACCAATGTTCGGCATTGAGGCCCACGGCTCTTGCACCGGCAAATATCCATCATCCTTTTGCAACACTTCAATGGAAATCCCATCAGGCGTTTTAATGAATGCCATGCGTCCTTCGCGCGGCGGGCGGTTGATCACCACGCCATGCTTCATCAACATCTCGCAATATTCATAAATGTTATCGACCTGGTAAGCGAGGTGACCAAAATTGCGTCCTCCAGTATAAACTTCCGGATCCCAATTATAAGTCAGTTCAACAGGCGAATCAGGGCTCTCAGGACAAGCCACAAACACCAATGTGAAACGTCCCTTTTCAGATACATTCCGGTGCTGTTCAACAAAACCAAGTACGCGTGTAAAAAAGTCCAACGACTTATCAAGATCCGAAACACGGATCATTGTGTGTAAATATTTCATATTTTTTCCTTTCAAATTCATTTTTCAAATCTGTCACACGAATCACAGCTTTGCAAATTGCCAACTTCAAATCACATTTTTAAGTCGAAATAGAAATTATACAGTGAAGAAGCACTTCCAACCGACGATTCAAAAATCATCTACATTGCGCCGCACAACGAGACAAGTACATGAATCAAAATGAATTTTGAAAATATCACGCGCGCTAATTGCGCGATTGCACCTTATCAACAACAAATCGCAACAACTGATACATTAGAGTCTGTACAAACCGTCAAAATTTTACCACATTACCCTTGGTTGACGAGGAGGCCCTTGTCACGCTGGGGTTATGGGTTGGGTTAGTACAATGGCGGCAAACGACAATATTTCAGCTGAAGCGGTGCAACAAGTACCACACGGCGGTGAGAATGAGCACGGCATAAAAATCATCCGTGTTGATGGCTTGGTAAAATGGTTCGATGTGGGACGAGGATACGGCTTCGTCATTCCAGACAACGGCCTTCCAGATATTCTTATTCACCTTAGCTGCTTGAAGCGCGATGGCTTTGAAGCGCCACTCGAAGGCACACGCGTTGCCTGCGAGGTGGTAGCACGTCAAAAGGGCTACCAATGTTTGCGCGTTCTTGCAGTTGATCAATCAACAGCAATTCACCCGGTCGAGCGTCCAGCACGCACCCATAATCCGGTAGTTGCCACTCAAAATTGGGTGCGCGCCAAAGTGAAATGGTTTAACCGCACTCGCGGTTTCGGCTTTGTAAGCGAAGGCGAGGGGCAGGGCGACATTTTTGTGCATATGGAAGTGTTGCGCAAAACCGCAATAGCCGAGCTGATTCCTGAAACATGGATCTACGTCCGCTATGGCGACAGCAACCGTGGCAAAATGGCCGCCGAAGTCCGCTTCAGCCTCGACAACGGTATTCCATTGAGCAACTAGCCACATTTTTGTCTAAATCTATAGGTGTGTGGGCGCATGGTGAAACTTCGATATCTGCTTGTTGCATTTGCTTTATATCTTATGAACTTCCATTGTGTTGTTTTGGCACAAGAACCGTCTCGCATTGAGCCCATCACAATTTCGACTCAAACAGCTTCAACTCGGCTTTCCGCGGAAATCGCCGACAACGAAGAGTTGCGCCAACGTGGTATGATGTTCCGTCACATTTTGCCCCCTGATCAGGCAATGCTGTTTGATTTTGAAACCCCGCGTCCCGTAGCCATGTGGATGAAGAACACTTACATGTCGCTCGATATGCTGTTCGTGCGCGAGGATGGCACGATTGCCGCCTTGGCAGAAAACACCGTGCCCAAATCACTTGATACAATCAGCGTCCAAGAACCCGTCCGCGGTGTCGTTGAATTGGCTGCAGGAACCGTCAAACGCCTTGCAATCCACAAGAATGACAAGGTTTTTCACCGTATTTTCAAAACTAAAGAAGATTAGTTGCGTTCTTGAAGTTTTGTGATTAAGCACCAGTTCGCAACGGGCAATTCGCTCATTGCACCATAGAAATGTCGGGGCGTAGCGCAGTCTGGTAGCGCACCTGCCTTGGGCGCAGGGGGTCGCGAGTTCGAATCCCGCCGCCCCGACCATTTCTTCTAGAGCGTTTTGACTTTTCGCAGAGAATTGAAATTCGCCCGAAGTTCTGATTTTCGATCAACTCAGGTTGATCTATACAGGTCTAACCAGAGGATCATGATGCCAGCACGCATTTTCAAACCTGCCCGCAACGCCATGCAATCTGGCAAAGGCAAATCGCAAGATTGGACACTTGAATTCATACGCGAGTCCGCCCTCACATCTGATCCATTAATGGGCTGGACATCGGGCGATACAAAAACCCAAGTTCGGCTAACCTTCCCAACACAAGCTGAAGCTGAAGACTACGCCAAACGCAATGGCATTGCTTATACAGTCACTCCTGTCGCGCCCGTGCGGATCAACAAGAAATCCTATTCCGATAATTTCAAATTTGGCCGAACCACACTCTGGACGCATTGATAAAACAGTGCGAAAACAAATTCGCAAAACGACTCCGTAGCTCAGCTGGATAGAGCAACGGTTTTCTAAACCGTCGGTCACAGGTTCGAATCCTGTCGGGGTCGCCAATTTTTGAAAGCCGTTTACATGACAGTCAAAGACTCAAACGGCGCCGAACTCAATGACGGTGATAACGTTACCCTTATCAAAGACCTGAAAGTCAAAGGTGCCAACACCACGCTTAAGCGCGGCACCATGATAAAAGGCATTCGCCTCACCGACGATGAGCACGAAATCGATTGCCGCCACGAAAAAATAAAAGGCCTCGTGCTGCGGACTGAGTTCGTAAAGAAGGCTTGAGCCTTAAGGGTTCAAGAACTCCGCGCAATTAGGAGCAGGGCTATTGCCCCAAGGCATGATCGGAACTGTTGAAGTCGAATTTTGCGGGCTGCCATCCACCAACTTGTCGGTATAGCTAAGATAGACAAGAACATTCCGCTTCGGATCGCATCCCCGCACAATGTGCATGGTTTTAAAAAACAAAGAGCGGCGTTGTTCATAAATTGCGTCACCTTGGCCAAACTTTGCGCCAATCGTCACTGGGCCCACCTGCCTGCATGCGAGAGACGTCTCGGAACGTTGCTCAGCAAACCCCGCCCAACCACTCCAACCACCCTGTTCTGGGACAGTAAAATAACAAGCAACGCCAGTCACTTGCGGGTCATCTATAACGTAAGTTGCGAGCTTAGCATCTGGCGATAGCAAATGAAAAACGGTGTTCTTCTTGAAAATCAATTCGGGCTCATCTTGAGCTAAAACAGCACCCGAAAACCCAAACGACACCAAAAACAAAGCACTTAAAAACTTGACCATATCCGCATCTCCAAAAACCAATTCAGAACCTTAGTTAGGAATTATATCTGGAATTTCAAGGTTTGTTTTGTAGCCTTTTAAATCCTTGTTTTAAATCAGAAATCAAATCATCAGGACTTTCCAGCCCAATGTGAAAGCGCAAACATGGTCCTTCTGCCGTCCAATTGGTGGCAGTGCGGTGCGGTTTAAACGGCACCACCAAACTCTCAAACCCGCCCCAGCTATAGCCCATTCCGAAAAGCTCTAATCCATTCAAGAATTTACCCACCGCTTCTTCGGCAACTGGTTTAAGAATAATTGAGAAAAGACCCGATGCGCCTGTAAAATCACGCTTCCACATTTCATGCCCCGGCGCATTTGAAAGAGCAGGGTAGAGAACCGTATCAACCGCATCTTGCCCGCGCAGCCATTCCGCCACAATCGCAGCATTTTTCTGATGCCGCTCTAAACGTACATCCATAGTGCGCAAGCCGCGCAGCGCCAGATACATATCATCAGGCCCCGCAAACATGCCCATGGTTTCATAGGTCTCGTTAAACTGCGCCCAGGTGTCTTTTGTGCAAACCACTGAACCCAACATCGCATCCGAATGCCCAACGATATATTTGGTCGCCGCCTGAATGGAAACATCACAGCCATGATCGAACGCTTTAAAATAATGCCCAGCGCCCCATGTGTTATCGATGAATGCCAAAGCCCCAGCCTTGTGCGCAGCTTCTGCAATAGCAGCAACATCCTGAACTTCCATGGTTTGCGACCCAGGGCTTTCCATGTAAACAACTCGCGTGTTGGCCCTGATCAAAGCCGCAATGCCCTTGCCAATCAGCGGATCATAATAGGTCGTCTCAATGCCCAAATTCTTGAGTAAGCCATCGCAAAGCTGGCGCGCCGGCCAATAGACTGCGTCGGTCATCAACAGATGATCACCCGTTTTAAGGAATGCCAACAACGCCGTTGTAATCGCAGCCAAGCCAGAAGGTGTGACCCTGCAATCATGCCCACCTTCCAATTCCGCAATCGCAGTCTCCACAGCCCGAGAAGTCGGAGTGCCTTTGCGGCCATAAGTGTAAGGAGTCGACCGATCATACAGCGATTGCGCATCGGGAAACAAAACCGTTGAAGCGTGATAGACCGCAGGGTTTACCATGCCATGCTCGGAATAGTCCCGCCCCAAATGGCTCAGGCGTGTGGCAGGTTTCAGTTTTTTAGGGTCAGCAATTTTTTTCAAGATTAAGCACCTTCATCGATTGCATAGGCTTATACCAAGCTCGGCCTAATTGACCATGGTGTTTGCTGCGGAACTGCTTTAAGGGCCTGCCTTCAACCCCCTCATTTTTGTAAAGTTATTCATTCCGTGGCATTTCCGCAAACTTCGCTTCCCATAACCCGCGCCCTCGTCGAGCGTAAATACGAAGAACCAACAGCAGTTCAATTGGCCGTGCTCGAAGCAAATGCTGTAGGCCGTGATATGGTTGTGTCCGCCCAAACTGGCTCCGGCAAAACGGTGGCTTATGGACTTGCAATTGCACCAACGCTTTTGGGCGATTTGATGCAGTTTGATTACGAGTCTGATCCGCAAGCTCTGATCGTCGCCCCAACGCGCGAACTGGCCCTTCAAGTCGAACGCGAACTTGCATGGCTCTATCAATACACAGGTGCCCGCATCATCGCCTGCGTCGGCGGCATGGACCCCTCGCGCGAACGCCGCAGACTGGACCAAGGTGCCCACATCGTTGTGGGCACACCCGGCCGCTTGCGTGACCATTTAGAACGCGGCGCATTAAAAATCGGCGACCTCAAAGCCGTTGTACTCGATGAAGCCGATGAAATGTTAGATTTGGGTTTCCGCGAAGATTTAGAATTCATCCTCGAAGCCACACCAAATGAACGCCGCACATTAATGTTCTCGGCCACTATGCCTAAGACCATTGCTTTGATGGCCAAAAAATATCAGCGCGATGCTTTGCGCATTGAAGCCAAGGGCTCCGAACGCGCTCATGCCGATATTGAATACCGCGCCATGCGCGTGGCCCCCAATGAACTTGAGCATGCGGTTGTGAATGTGCTCCGCCTCTTCGAAGCGCCAAGTGCCATCGTGTTCTGCAACACGCGCGAACACGTGCGCCACCTTCATGCCACGCTATCTGAACGTGGCTTTGCGGTTGTGAACCTTTCTGGCGAACTCAGCCAATCCGAACGCAACTCTGCACTTCAAGCCCTGCGTGATGGACGTGCTCGTGTCTGTGTGGCAACTGACGTTGCGGCCCGCGGCATTGATCTTCCAAACCTAACTCTGGTCATTCACGCTGATCTGCCTAACGATGCCGAAACACTTCAACATCGCTCGGGCCGTACAGGCCGGGCAGGGCGCAAGGGTGTGAGCGTTTTGCTCGTTCCCTTGTCGCGCCGCCGCAAGGCTGACATGATGTTACAGACCGCAAAGGTTACACCGGCTTGGACGGGCGTTCCGCAAGCTGATGAAATTCGCAAGCTTGATCAACAACGCATGTTGCAAGACCCGGTGATCACGCAGGCCGCTTCAGAAGAAGAGCTCGATTTGGCCAAGAATGTTCTGGCCATGAAAACACCAGAAGAAATCGCTGCAGCACTCGTGCGCATATACCGTGCGCGCTTGCCAGCAGCTGAAGATGTGTTTGATCCAGGCCCAGCCCGCAATGAATTCCGTGAACCGGCACCGTCACGCCGCGAGCGTGATCGGGGAGACACTGGCCCGCGCAATTTCACGTGGTTCAAACTTGATATTGGCCGCAAAGACAACGCCGATCCAAAATGGCTGCTGCCCATGATCTGCCGCCGTGGCAAAGTCACCAAGCCTGATATTGGTTCGATCAAAATAACCGATAGCGAAACCCGTTTTGAAATCTCGAATGAAGCCGCCGAACGCTTCGCCGCCGCCATGTTGATTGCCGAGCCAGATGATCCAACATTCTCATTGCTCGATCCATCGGCACCCGTTCCGCGCTCAGATATTCCACGCCCGAAAAAAGTCTACGAAGGCAAAAAAGAATTCGGCGCGAAGAAACCATACGAAGCCAAGAAATCATTCGGCGATAAAAAACCATACGAAGCCAAAAAGAAATTCGAAGCCGACCGTCCAGCCTATGAAGACCGCCCACCCCACGCTGCTGGTGATAAACCGAAGTTTGACCGTGGCCCCAAAGATGGTTTCAAGAAAGATTTCAAACCAAAATTCGGCGGTGAAGCCAAACGCGAATATAAACCGAAGTTCGACGCTGAACCAAAACGCGAATATAAACCTCGTGTCGAAAGCGAACCCGCGCGTGATTTCACACCTCGTGTCGAGAGCGACACCCCAAAATATCCGGTGGCCCGTCCAAAGTTCAAAAAAACCGCGCCAGCGGCTAATGTCGGTGGCGATGTGCCATTCTTTAAATCGAAGAAGTCAGCTTGGAAGGGCAAGAAATAGTTAGGCCATGTCCGAAAACTCTCCCGTCGGAAAATTGATCCTGGTCGTGCTGCGCAACGGCAGCATTGGTGCGGCAGCGCTCATGGCATTGTTCATCGGCATCAACCTCTGGCAACACATCACGCCCGACCGCCAGCTGCTCATAGAAGGCAACGACCGCGGGTTCCTCGGCGTGATGATCGTGCTTCTACTT
Source organism: Aestuariivirga sp. (assembly GCA_043779145.1). Taxonomy (GTDB): domain Bacteria; phylum Pseudomonadota; class Alphaproteobacteria; order Rhizobiales; family Aestuariivirgaceae; genus Aestuariivirga. The sequence continues at coordinate 11,059 of JAYWEV010000151.1, forward strand.
TTTTCGCTTTATCTGGTATGGTCAATCGGCAAGGAATTGAAAAAACCGTAGTTGGCTCAACTCAAAATCTTCCACACCCAAACTCTAAACATGGCACCCAAATTGCTTCTCTACCTGCGCGATGTCGCATTTTGGGAGATGAGTGAATGAAAATTGGTTTGGTCGGATTGGTTGCGGCGTCTTTGCTGCTGAGTGTTTCGGGCGTGAGTGCGCATACTGTGGCCACGAAGAAGTGGACATTGGGTGGTTTTAACCATCCCGAAAGTGTTGATCTCGATGTGGCACATGGGGTGCTTTATGTGTCGAGCATCGGTGGCGCGCCGCTTGATAAAGATGGCAACGGCTTTATTTCAAAAGTTTCTAAAGACGGAAAGATGCTGGAGAAAAACTGGGTGACTGGTTTGAATGCGCCAAAGGGTATTGTGATGTCTGGCATCAAGTTGTTTGTATCAGACATTGATCAGCTGGTTGAAATTGATACACGTACAGGCAAAATTGTTGCGAAATATGATGCTGTTGGCGCCAAGTTTTTGAACGACACCGCCATTGACGCTGAAGGCAATGTGTATGTTTCCGACATTGCAAAATCCACCATATGGCAATTGAAAGACGGTAAAATGGCTGTGTGGTATGACAAGCCCGGTTTCCAAAACCCGAATGGATTGCGCGTGATCCGCGGCGACAAACTGCTTGTGGCTGGCTTCGGCACAGGCATGCATGATGATGGTACGATGGATACCAAGGGCAGCCTTTTGGTGATCGATCTTAAGACCAAGGCGATTTCCAACCTCGGCGATGGACGTGGCATTGGTGCTTTAGATGGTCTGGAGCGCAATGGCCGCGATGGTTATTATGCCACCGACTTTAATGCTGGCGCACTTTACAACATTAACAAGGACGGTTCATTTGAAACTGTTCTGGACCTGCCAGCAGGTTCAGCTGATATGGATCAATTCAACAACGGCCACACCGTGGTCATCCCACAAATGCTGGAAAACCAGATCGAGGGTTATTCGGTTAAGTGGTAAGTTGATCCCATTCGGAAAAGGGGCGGTTGTTCGCCCCTTTTTTATTTGAATTGCGGCGGCAGTAGATACACGGCGACTGTGCAGTTAAGTGTTAGAACCAGCAGGCATCAAATTCCGAGTGTAGTCAGCTTCACAATTTCATACTAAAGTCGGCGATGATGGAGAAATTGAATGCACTGTCCCCGTAATGCCAACAGCGTTGGCCGCAAGGCCGGACGCAAATGGCAGGGCGACACCCGTGGCCCCCAGA
>JAYWEV010000152.1:0-4677 GCA_043779145.1 Aestuariivirga sp.
AGCGCTGACAGGAGAAATGCTTATGGCCAGTGACAGAATTACCATCCGTGTCGAACCTGAATTGCGACAATGGTTTGAGCAGCAGGCCAAACGCAAAGATCGTTCTTTGGGTTATATGGTTGTCCAGTCCATGGAACAAACCAAACGCTCATCCGAAGCCCGCGACCAAATGATCAGGGAAGCCATGACTGAGGCGGATAAGGGTGTGTTTGTTTCGGAAGAAAAGATGACCGAGTGGTTCTTATCGCTAGAAACCGAAAATGAACTTCCTTTGCCAGAGCCTGATGTTTTTCTAAATCGCAATTAGAAAAATGAAAATCATTTTTCTAGCGAGTTCGCACAGCGACTTGAGATGGTTCAAACGGTACTATGTTACGGTTTTTCCAATGGGTCGAACAAAGGCCGATAAACGGTATTTAGCAACTCTGAATGTTTTAAGTCAAAACCCACTGGTCGGGCATCCGTCTGCAACAATAAGCGGCGCACGCGAGTTCCACGTCTCGCGAACGCCATTTTCATTTTTGTATCGCGTTACGAAAGAAAATGTTGAGATTATGCGGGTGGTGGATAATCGCTCGAATTGGGATCAACAGATCTTGCAAGCTGAATAATGACGTCTTCTCCCGCTCGCGGGAGAAGAAAGGGGCCCACCCAGCGGAGCGGGGTGGGATAGATGAGGGAAACGTAGGGTTCAGATTTTCTTTGCGGTGATTTTTTCTTCAAATCAAACTGAAATGACTTCCCCTCACATATCCCATTGCTAAAGCAATAGGCCCCTTTCCTCTCCCGCGTTGCGGCAGAGGACAATTCAAAACAACGCCTTCACTTTCGTCGTGAACCCAACTGTCACGCTGCCGTCTTCGTGTTCAATCAGAGGGCGGCGGATGAGGCTGGTGTGTTCCATGGCGAGTTTGACGGCTTTGGCTTCGGTTAGGCCTTCAGTCTCGGAGGTGGGTAATCCGCGCCAGGTGTAACCAGCGCGGTTGATCATTTTCTCCCAGCCGCCGACAGCCTTGGACCATCTGGTGACTTGATCTTGGGTGGGCTTTTCGACTGAATAATCAGAAAACTCTGCGTCAACTTTTTTCTCTGCGAGAAATTCCAAGGCCTTCTGGCAGGTGGAACACTTCTTCAATCCGTAAGCTTTGATCTTCATTTTTCATGACCTGTTCAATGACAAAGTTTTATCTGTAAACGCATCAGCGCCGCCGCTGATCTGATCGGTGAAGGCTTTGAACAGGCCTTCGATTTCGGACTTTTCAATATCTTTGACGATAAACACCAGCCGCGTTTCCTCAACACCGTCCGGCCATGCAGGCATCCGGACAGGAGGATGAAACACATGCTGCACGCCGTGTACGGCCAAGGGACGCGTTGGATCATCAGAGGTTTTGATCAGGCCCTTCATGCGCAACAGATTAGCGCCATGATAAGACGTGAGCAGCTCTAAAAACAGCTCCAAGCCTTGCGGAGAAATGGCGCGAGGTTCTTTGAAAGCAAAAGAGCGAATATGAGCATCATGGCGCGATTTATCGTGATGGTGATGATGCTCGGCCTTGATCACGGCTTCATCATTCAGCCAAGCTTGAACATTCGGTGTTTTGGTTTTGGGATCATAGAGGCCCATGGTGAACAAGCGCGCCGCATTGGCTTCGCCGCGGTGGGTGGTGAGCAGGCGCGCACTTGGATTTAATTTGCGTAAGCGCCCGATGATGGCGAACATTTTTTCTTCGCCTTCTAGGCCGTTGAGCAAATCCAATTTAGTGAGCACGATACGGTCAGCCACCGCCACCTGTTTGACTGCTTCGGGATGGGCATCAAGTGTGGCCCAACCGTTAACACCATCAACAACCGTGATCACGCCTTCAAGGCGCAGACGCTGAAGCAACAGATCATCGCGCATCAGCGCATGCAACACGGGGGCTGGATCAGCAAGGCCTGTGGTTTCGATTAAAATACGGTCAAAGGCTTTGATCTCGCCTGCATCACGCTTGGCCAGAAGTTCTCCGATGGTATTGATGAGATCACCACGAATGGTGCAGCACAGGCAGCCAGAGGCCAGCTCAATAATATTGTCATCAGATTTTTCAACGAGCAGATGATCAATGCCAATCTCGCCAAACTCGTTGATGATGACGCAGGCGTTCACCATCATCTCGTCTTTCAGCAGCGTGTTGAGCAGTGAAGTTTTGCCCGCACCTAAAAATCCTGTGAGAATAGCGGTGGGTATTGGAGTGCGGTCAATCATGCAGTGATTTTCTTCCTCTCAACAAAACCCGCTAGCACAAGCGCGGCAAGAACCAACGCGCCACCGCCATATTGATTGGGCTTTAGAGTTTCACCGAGCAGGAGCCCAGAAATGATGGTGGTCAAAATCGGTTCCCAGTTGAAATAGGGTGCAACCACGGAGGCAGGTGCGGCCTTGAGCGACGACATGTGAAAGAAATATCCACCGACATAGACAAGGCATACGGCTGCGGCAAACCACAGCCCCATGGTGGATGCTGAGCCTGATATAATTTTCATTTGGCCACCGCCCGCATAAAGCACCACAGCCAAAACCAGCGGCCATATGGCCAGATGGACGAGACTGCCGAACGCGGCTGGTGATAGATAATTAGCCAGTGCACGACCTGAAAAAAATTGCAATGCGCAGCCCAAAGCAGCGGCTGCGGCCAGTAACACGCCGCGAACATCAAGCGTTTCAAAGCCGGGGCCCACAGCAATGCCAAGGCCGACGAATGCCAATATAGCAACACCGATCCGCGCTAAGCTTGGCGCGTGACCTTCCACAATGGGAGAAGCCAGAACGACGATCACGGGAAAAGCAAAGAAGATAATAACGGCAAGGCCTACAGGTATGAATTGCACCGAGGCGAGGTAGCTTGCCGAAACAACGAAAGTAGCTAGCGTTTGGGCAAAAAAACTTTTCCATGCGGCATGTGGAATTCTAAAGTTTTCTCTTTGAATTACGGCAACAACGCCCAGAACAATGGCAATCACCGAAGTGCGCAGGAAAACAGTTTCAATTGCTGGCACGCCATTGCTGAAAGCAGCGCGCGCAAAATTTGGCACACAGCCATAAAAACTCGCAGCCGCAAGGGCAAAACCGATACCTAAAATATAACCACTCCGAGGTGAGGCAGCGGCTGACGTCATTTAAGGTTTTTTGCGTTTGAAATTTTTCGGAGGTGGTTTAAAGCCTGTTGTATCATCATCAGAGCCTTCGTCTGTGACGGGTTGGTTGCTATTGGGATCAGGTGGTGATGCGGCGGCTATCTGCTGGATCATGGCTTCCGGCATGACATCGCATGTGGCACCATCCTTTTTATAGAGATTGCACAAAGAAAGGCTGGATGCCATTTCGAGATTCCACAACATGGCGGCATAACCGGCTTTGTTTGGCATCTTGATGACGCCGCCCACGCCGCCTGCTTCAATTCCAACGGGGCTGATCAACCGACCACGCAAAGCCATATCGGCCTTCATCGCATCAGGATATATGCCAAAAGAAACCGCCCAGCCAGCCATGTTATTGGCATTGACCGGTGTGACCGGTGCTTTCTTTTTGCAAACCGTCGTCGTCATATCGGCTGGAACAATGGCCCCGTAGTTTTGATCAACGATTTCGGCAACTTTTGGATGTTGGGGATCAGAAGCGCGCTCGAACCCCGACTGTAAGAGAAATTGCGAAAGCTGTGCCCGCTGGCCGCCATTACGCGCACCCAGAACCACTGAGATCAATTGGCGGCCACCTTTGATGGCTGATCCCACCAGATTATATCCGGAATTGCAGACAAAGCCGGTCTTCATGCCAACCGCTTCGGGCATGAGGCGGATGAGGCTGTTGTGATTGGGCAGACGGCGCTTGCCCACCACCACAGCTTCCTGAGTAAAATAATGCGAATGTTCAGGAAATTGATTGATGATCAAAGCGGCAATGATGCCAATGTCGCGCGCACTGGTGATTTGGCGCGGATCAAAAAGGCCGTTGGGGTTTTCAAAATGCGTGGCAGACAAACCCATGTCCTTAGCCACATCATTCATTTCTTTTGCAAAGTTCTTAACTGTGCCGCTGGTGCCCTCAGCCAACACGTAGGCCATATCATTGGCTGAATAAACCAGCATGGCTTGCAAAGCGAGATCAACTGTCACCATGGTGCCCGTTGGCAGGCCGGTGTGGCTGGCGGGTTGAGAATGAGCCAAGGCAGAAATTGGAATTTTTTGATCAAGCTTTAAAACACCTGAGCGAATTTTTCGAAAGACGACATAACCTGTCATCAATTTGGTAAGGGAAGCGGGGTACCAAGGTTCGCCTGCGCGCTCTTGGCTGATCACTTCACCGGTGAAGGCATCAAACAAAAGCGAAGGACCTGTGTTGCTGACGGTTTTAACTTCGGCCCAGGCAGGCGCGCATGAGGAGGCGATGACTGAAAAGCCAAACACGCACAACACAAGCATCCGCAATACCAGGCTCAAACCGACATCCCTCCAAGAAAACCAATTTTATTGGCCTAATCCAAACTGAAGGCGCAATCAACAGCGAATGCGCCGCAGACTTTTGCCATGTTCCTACCACAATTTTAGGATTGGTGCCCTTGGAGGGACTTGAACCCCCACTCCTCTCGGAAGCGGATTTTGAGTCCGCCGCGTCTACCATTCCACCACAAGGGCCAA
>JAYWEV010000153.1:0-4661 GCA_043779145.1 Aestuariivirga sp.
CGCTGCTGGCGCCGACACCGCTGACGCTGGCTGAAACGGCTTCTGTGTTCGGGGAGATGCTGACGTTCAAGGCGCTGCTGGCGACCGCCACCGACCCGCGCGAGCGCAAGGCGCTGATGGCCGGCAAGGTCGAGGATATGATCAACACCGTCGTGCGGCAGATCGCGTTCTACACGTTCGAGCGGCGCGTGCACGAAGCGCGACGGGCAGGCGAACTCACGTCAGAGCAGATCGGCGAGATCTGGATGGACGTGCAACGGCAGAGCCTGGGTCCGGCGATCGATTTCAAGACGGGTTATGAAAATTTCTGGGCCTATATCCCCCACTTCATCCATTCGCCGTTTTATGTTTATGCTTATGCGTTTGGTGATTGCCTGGTAAACTCGCTTTATGCGCGCTATCGCGAGAGTGAAGCAGGTTTTCAAGAAAAGTATTTCACCATGTTGAGAGCAGGCGGCACGAAACATCATTCAGAATTGCTGAAGCCGTTTGGTTTGGATGCAACTGATCCACAGTTTTGGCAGAAAGGCTTGAGCGTGATTTCAACTTTGATTGATGAGTTGGAGACGCTATAAAATTGCCAATACTGTTCCGGAGGCCACAGAAAGATGAAGTTGATGTTTGTATCAAACTTTCTGCGCGTCTGTTTGATGATGCGCATAAAGACACACTGCACCCAGACGAGTTAGCGCACCTCAGGAGCAGCGATGTTTGGGCTAAAATGTGGAAGAACCTTTTGAACGTTCCGCCCAATAGTAAAAGAGTTCATTATCTGATGGCTTATGCAAATGAAACGCCTGTCGGTTATGTCGTTTCCTGCCGCAATGTTTTTAATCATTTTCCGCGGCAAGCTGGCTATTTGATGGCGCTGTATGTGGCCCCCGAACATCAACGCAGAGGCATCGGACGGCAACTTATTGAAAGCGCGTTTATTCATTGCGAAGCCAATATTGGTAACGCTATGGCGGTGCAGGTGTTGCAATCAGATTCATCGGTTCGAATGATCTACGAATCCTACGGTGCTGACTACCGCGGGTCGGGCGAAAGCAAAGGGACAATTGTCAATTCAAAAGTCGATTTTTTGCTCTTTCGAGACCTAAGAACGACCCTCATTGATCGATTTGGAATTATGCCAAAGCGCAAGTCAATACTGTGTAAGTTGGACATGTGGTGCAAGTTGCACAACTTGTATTGATTTCATAGCTGGAGAAGATTGTTTGATCAAATATCGCCGCCCCTTGCCAAACGAAGCCGAGACATTCGCAGAACTACATGTGCAATGTTGGCGTGAGGCTTATGTTGATATTCTGCCCTCTGCGCTTATGCAAAGTCTTGATGTTGGCAAGCGCTTGCCGATGTGGGTGAAGAATCTGTCGGACAACAGCCGAATAATATTTGGTGCGTATGATGAAGGCGCAGCGGTTGGCTTCATTATAGCGGGCAAGCCGGTTGAAGAATTGTTCGACGATATGGATGGACACATCGCTGCCATTTATATTGCTGCTTCTCAATACAGGCGTGGAATTGGACAAGCTTTGATGTCCAAGGTGGCCGGAGCTTGGGCTGAACAAGGGGGAGACTCGCTTGCACTGGGCGTGTTGGCCGAAAATGCGCGGGCCAGAGCTTTTTATGAGTCTCTGGGTGGAAAGCTTATTAAAACAGGGACTTATGAGTGGGACGGTTTTCCGTTGGCCGATGCCATCTATAGTTTTGATGACCTTCCAGCATTACTTTCTAAAGATTGACAAAGTTTGCCATAATACTATCTTGTGTTCATTAGGAGAATTGAAGATGGCCACGATGAATATTTCGCTCCCCGACAAAATGAAGGAATGGGTGGAGGCGCAAGTCGACTCTGACGTGTTTTCCAATGTCAGTGAGTATCTGCGTGATCTTATACGACGTGACAAAGAACGGAAAATTGCCATCGCGGAAATTCGTGCAGAATTGGCAAAGGGTGAAGCCAGCGGATACATTCCATTTGACCCCGAAGAATTGAGGAAAGAACTCAAGCAAGCAGCAACAAGAAATGCGGCTTGAATATACCCGAGAAGCTCGCGCCGACATTTATAAGATTCAAGACTACGGTATCAAAAATTTTGGTAGAGGCCATTCGGAGCAATATACTGACGGATTGCTTGATGTTGCCAAGTTGATTGCTTTTAACCCAATGATGAATAGCGAAAGGGTGCATTTGGGCGAGCCAGTTCGTCTACATTTTTACAAGTCTCACACGATTTTCTATCGTATTGATGAGGCCGCAGCAGTGGTTAAAATAATTCGGATCTTGTCAAAACATCAAAACTGGACGGATCACCTCTGATTTCGCTCACTCCATAAACCAACCATGGCTCACGACCAGCGATTGACCCGTCAACGCATTGGTTGGGAAGCTCGCGAACATTAATGCGATTTGCGCCACATCATCCACCGTTGTAAACTGGCCATCTACTGTGCCGCCGAGCATCACCTTCTTCACAACATCTTCTTCCGAAATTCCGAGCGTTTTTGCTTGTTCTGGGATTTGTTTTTCAACCAATGGGGTTTTCACGAAACCTGGACAAATCACGTTGGAGCGCACACCGTGGGCGGCCCCTTCCTTGGCGATGACTTTGTTCAGACCGATCAAGCCATGCTTGGCTGTGACGTAAGCGGACTTCAAAGGTGATGCTTCTTTGGAGTGCACCGAGCCCATGAATATGATTGAGCCTGAACCCTTGGCATACATGTGAGGCAGCACGGCTTTGGATGTTAGGAATGCGCCGTCTAAATGGATAGCCAACATTTTCTTCCAATCGGCGAATGGATATTCTTCCAGCTTGTGCACAATTTGAATGCCGGCATTGGAAACTAAAATATCGACCCCGCCCCATGCCGCGACAACTGAAGCAACACCAGCGTTCACAGCATCTTCGCTGGTCACATCCATCGTCACAGCCATTGCTTTGCCGGGGCCTTTGGAATTCAGATTATCAGCTGTGGCTTTCGCAGCATCAGCATTCAAATCCGCCACAGCAACCCACGCACCTTCCTGCACAAAACGCAGCGCGATGTCTTGGCCAATACCTGAAGCGGCGCCGGTAATGATAGCAATTTTATCTTTGAGCAACATGGTTCGGTTTCCAATTTCAAATAATCATGAACAACTTCGCCTAACCCTAAGGTAATATCAGCGAGAATATGCGTGGCGACAAGCACTTCGCGCACTGGAAGTTCCGCGACTGGTGCGAGTGCGTGATCAAATAGTTCTAGTCCGGCGGGGCCAGACCATGCACCTTTCAGATTGATATCGGTCAAATAATATCGCACCAATTCACAAACGCGTGGCGTGCAATCTACATGCGGAATGATTTTCAATAAAAAGCTCGGCGTTTCCATGCTGGCTTTCACTTTAGCCAAGTCGAGCGCCTTATGCTTATAACCCATCGTGCCATTGGCCACGCGGATGGAGCCATAATCCAATGTGCCGACCAGCGTATCTTTTTCAGCCCGTAATTTGGGCGCACCAAGTTTTTTCGGAAAACCCCAAATCTCGCGGCCGCCTGCAATAGGTGCATCATCATCTAAATACATTGAGTGCACAAAGCCGCCTGAAACGCCTTTGTAAGTGACGGGAATGACTTGGCCCGATTCAGTGTAATTTCCAAAGCCTGTTGAATCCGGCATGCGGATGAATTCATATTTTACGATAGGGTCAACGATTTCGAGAGGCTCTGGCACCACCGCGCGCAAAGCATCCATATCAGTGCGATAAGATATGATCAGATATTCACGGTTCACAAACCGATAAGGCCCGCGTGGATAGCTGGGGCTGGTTAGTGGCATAGCAAAGGCGTTTATTTTAACGTCAGCGAGTTTCATCTTTGTGTACCACTCCAAAATCGAATGTGATCATGCCATCGGCAGGAATCTTACGGGCTTTCCAAGCTTTCGCTTCAAGTGATTTGACAACATCACGATGACCTTCAGCCCAATGCTCATCCATGCTGAGGCGCGAGAATTCATAGTCTTTGGATTGCGAGTCAAGATCAGTTGAACGTTTGATCAGATGCATGATTGTGACGCCCGATTCTTTCGTCGCGTCGCGCAATATTTTTGCATCGGGATCATTTTGTAAATTAGCGGGCAACTTATTTAAAAGATTCATTGCCGCTTTGTGAAGTTTATGTTCGGCCATTGCAGCTGCCGTGTTCATGCGTGTGCGGCTGGAAAAACGGATTTCTTTTTCGCGTTCGACAGCTTCAATAATTGTGCGCGGCAATGCTCCTGTAGATGGGAACAGATCGATTTGATAAATGCATAGAGCATAACCACGATCGTTCTGGTCAAGCACATGATGGAGTGGCGTGTTTGAAACTAAGCCGCCATCCCAATAATATTCGCCTTCAATCAACACAGGCGGAAAGCCCGGAGGCAGGGCGCCTGATGCCATAATATGATCAACGGTGATCTTATCAGTTGTTGTATCAAAATAACGAAAAGTGCCAGAACGCACATTTACTGCGCCAATGCTCAACCGGGTTGGACCTTCGTTGATTAGTTTGAAGTCCACCAATTCAAACAACGTTTCGCGCAAAGGGGCCGTATCATAAAAGCTTGTGGCTCCAGCGGTTCCCGGCCAAGAAAACAGCGGGGAGACCATTCTTGGGCTGTAGAATCCG
>JAYWEV010000154.1:0-4640 GCA_043779145.1 Aestuariivirga sp.
GTCAGATGGCATCAACTATCGGATTTTCTAAATCGCCAGTTGCCTTTTAGCGGCGTCTTTAACATTTCCGAGTTGAGCAAGCCCAATGACAAATATCAAAAGCACTGAGAGAAGATTGATATAATTCAAATACCAAGGTGCATCTGGTGTTCGAGGCCAAACCAAATTTATGGTCATGAATATTCCAAAGCCCAATGCGAGAACATTCACCAGCATCCCCCACGCGCCCAGTTTGAATTGGCCGCTTGGTTTCCATCCCTTCAATCGTGCGTATAGAGCGCCGCCTGTCACCATATGAAATGCTGTGTAAATTCCTGCCGTTGCAAAACTTATCACTTGCGTAATAGCATCGGACGAAAATATCCCGATCATAATGATCAAACAGGGAATAATTGTCGCCGTCAGAATGGCACCGTTAGGAAGTCCGCGGCGCTCGTCAATCTTTGACAGCATTTCATGGCCCAAAATCAACTTGTCTCGCGCCATGGAAAAAATCAATCTACTTGTTGACGCCATGATCGAGGCTGCAGCGCTCACCACGATGATGATCAATGTAATTAGGCCTAGTTTGGCACCAACTGAACCAAAGCTACTGAGCAAGACGGCTTCAGCAGGATTTGCTACAGTGCCACTCACTGCGCCCGCCATATCGGGCACGGCTAACGTCATGCCTAGCGCAATGATTAAGGTGCTTACGCCGCCGGCCAGCATGGTCAGCAACATAGCGCGTGGAATTTTATGACTGGCTTCTTGCACTTCTTCGCCGAGATCGCCACACGCTTCAAAACCGAAGATAATCCATATGCCAAGCAGTGACGCTGAAAAAAGTGCTGCAGTGTAATGGCCAGTACCTGCGCCGAAGTTATCAAAGAGAACACTGACCGGTTGTACCCGTCCAAAAATCAACAGATATACGCCCGCGAACAAAAACCCAATCAAACCAGCCCAAACGCCAGCTTCCACTCCCTTTGCTAATGTTTTAGTTCCTAAGAAGTTGAGGACAGCGGCAATGAAAACCATTGCTAAGGCTCCAGCAGCGTTAGTGACAGGAGTAGCTGCATATCCAAATAGGGCTGCAAGATAAGGAGCACCGCCATACGCCAGGCCGGCATTCGTTGCGAGCAGAGCCAGGAGATACATAAAGGCGGTCAAGAACCCCCACCGTGCGCCGACGAGTTGGCGCGCCCACTGATAGACCCCGCCAGCAATAGGATACTGGGAAGCGGCTTCAGCAAAAACCAATGCGACTAATACTTGGCCAAAAAGAATGACAGGAACTGTCCAGAAATAAGCAGGTCCCGCAGTTGTTAATGCAAAAGCAAACAGGGCATAAAATCCCGCCAGCGGGCTCATATATGAGTAACCTAGAGAAAAATCGGCAAACAACCCCAAGACCCGCTTGAACTGAGGCTTGTAACCAAACTCTAAAATCAAACGGTCTTCAGCATCCAGTGGTAATTTAGACATGTCATCCTCCCCGAATTTGCACCTTATTGTGCGTTATCCTTTTGAAAACCACCCATTGTCGACATACAAAGCAGCACCATTAATGAAACTCGCGTCATCAGAGGCGAGGAAAAGTGCTGCAGCCGCGGCTTCCTCTGGCTCGCAAATCCGTACTTGGGCAGAAACAAGGTCAGCGTTGTCCCACTTTTGGCCCATCCCATCGAGCTCTTTAATTTCGCGCAATCCATGGGCGGTTTTGACAAAGCCCGGGCAAATTGCATTGCAGCGTATGTTTCGACCGCGATATTCAGTTGAGATCGAGCGTGCCAGCTGAAGCACGGCTCCCTTGGTCATGCAATAAACTGACTCAAGTGCAAATCCCATTTCTCCGCCATTCGACGATGTAATCACGATCGATCCACCACCATTTTCAAGCATCTGAGCCACAACCGCTTTGCAGACGAGAAATGCTGACCTCACATTGATGTTCATAAGACGATCATATTCGGCTTCGGTGGTTAGATGAAACGGTTTAACAGAAACTGTTCCCGCATGATTGAACAAAACATTGATCGGACCGAATTTCTCATTCACCTTTGCTATAGCAGAAGTAACTTCATTTGCGTTTGAAGCATCAGCCTTCACGAATAAAGCGGACCCTCCTTCTTGCTGGATCAGGTTTTCAACTTCTTCGCCATCCTTCTCGGCTAAGTCTAATATTCCAACTCTAGCCCCTTCTTGTGCAAACATGAGAGCAGCAGCCCGGCCCATACCGCCAGCCCCACCACTTACAAGAACTGTTCGCTCAACAAATCGCTTTGCACCGCTTTTCTGGCTGCTCATCCGTGTTGGGATTACTTCACTCATAAATACCCGCCATCATTCACTCACAATTGCGTTAGTCAGGACGTTCGCTTGCGTCAAATATTGGTATGCCAAGACCAATATATTTTCGACTCATCCGAATCGAAGCTAACGTTTGGGTTTAATTCGGTCAAGCAGCTCAAATCCAACTTCCCTTTTTTTCACAAAATTCACCAGCTAGATGATTGGTGACAATGTCGGAGCGATAAAACTGAATGCACCGTGGCGTCCAAGCAGGTTCCATAGGTCCAGTGGTGCCATAAGCACTAACAATTTTAGGCAGAAGCGATGAGTCGTACCTCTGCCAACCATAGTTACGCAAATTCCATTCGTGCGTAATGGTTCTGCACTTTAAACTTGAGGATGGGGATGCAACGCAGCTCAACGCCCGCCTTCAATCTTACGTCGGCGCTGGTTCGTGCCATGGATGCCGTAGGGATAGTCCTCATGCTCTAGTGCACTATCAAAGTTGAGAACAGCCATTTCATCTTGGGTTAACTCCAAGGAGGCCGCAACAAGATTATCTGCAAGTTGCTCACGAGTACGGACACCGACGATCACGGAAGTCACCGCCGGCTGCTGGGCGACCCAAGCGAGTGCAACCTGCGCCATGCCTCGTCCGCGGGCCTTGGCTATAGATTGGACAGCGTCAAGAATGCGCCAGGTGCGCTCCTCTTTATTACGGGGCGCATAAGCCTCCATGCCTCGGGCCGGATTTTCACCAAGGCGGGTCGCACCCGTTGGGATAGCATCACGGCGGTATTTGCCGCTGAGCCATCCTCCACCAAGGGGCGACCATGGCAAAAGGCCCATCTCCGCATCAAGACAGGCATCCACAATTTCTGCTTCAATGCCACGTACGAGCAAGCTATATTGCGGCTGAAGAGTAACCGGCCGTGCCCAGCCTCGTGCCTTGGCAAGTTCCGATGCCTTGGCCACATGCCAGCCCAAGAAGTTGGAAAAGCCGTAATAGGCAATCTTGCCCGCAGTGATCTGGTCGTTCAAAAAACGCAGGGTCTCTTCGATTGGTGTGAGGGCATCCCAGCCGTGCATCTGATAAAGATCGATGCGCTCGACACCTAAGCGTTTTAACGAGGCATCAAGCGCGTGGCCAAGATGTTTACGCGAAATACCAAGGTCGTTTGGCCCCGATCCCATGGGAAAGCGAGCCTTCGTGGCGACAATCATCTGTGTGGCTTCAGTCTGGTGGGATTTGAGCCATCTACCAATGATTTCTTCGGAAGCACCCATAGAATAAACATCAGCAGTGTCGATAAAATTCCCGCCTGCTGCAACATAATCATCCAGCAGTGCATGAGACATCGTTTCATCTGCCTCAGCCCCGAAGGTCATCGTTCCAAGACAAAACTTGGCTACAACGGCCCCGCTATGACCTAGGCGGCGATATTCGATTGGCATCTGCTGTTTCCTAAAATTAAGGTTTTGGCTGAAGGCCCATTGCGGCAAGCCTAGGCTTGATGCCAGTGAGGTGTAAATAGTCGCCCCATTTGACCCACGATAAGCATCCAACTTTGACCCTACCCATCCTGCATAATTGCGAAAGATCAGAAACGCTTGGACGGCCCACGGGCTAGTCCTTTCCTCGCGGGGTTTCCTAGTGCAAAGTGATACCGTGACGACTTCCTAGGATGCCCAAATGTCACCCCAATTTAGATGGCAGAAAACGCGATGACGAAACCACACCACTCCGATGCCCTGGATCTAGCCGCGCGGATCTCCAAGCGAGAACTGTCGGTCCGAGAGGCAACCGAGGCCGCGATTGCCTCAATCGAAAAGCAAAACCCACAGCTGAACGCTGTTGTGGCTGAAAGGTTCGATGCCGCCCGGGCCGATGCAGAAGCGATGGATCAGAACCATCCTGAACAGACAAGTCCGCTCTGGGGTGTGCCGTTCCTGCTGAAGGACGTAAACCTTTATTCTTCTGTGCTGCCCACCCGCTTTGCTTCGCGGTTTTTCGCAACAGCCCAGCCTAAAGGTGACAGCACTATGGTTAGCCGTTGGCGCGCTGGCGGGCTTGTTGTTCTGGGCACGACGAACACGCCAGAGTTTGCTGGGGATTTCACCACCGAGCCTCTGGCCTACGGGCCATGCCGGAACCCTTGGGATACACAGGTGACGGTGGGCGGATCAAGTGGCGGCGCCGCGGCTGCGGTTGCCAGCGGAATGGTCCACATTGCCCATGGAACAGATCTCGGCGGATCGATCCGCATTCCTGCCGCATGTTGTGGCGTGTTCGGCTTTAAACCCTCGGTCGGGTTGAATCCGCTCGGTCCGTGGTGGGACGAAATCGCGAGCGGTCTTGATGCGGA
>JAYWEV010000155.1:0-29823 GCA_043779145.1 Aestuariivirga sp.
GTATTGAGCATATCTGCAATTTGCGCCTTGCCTTCCATGGTTTTAATGTTCCATGTAAAGGAAACCAGATCGCGCCAATAACAATCATCGTCAAACAATGCCGTCACAGCGCCAACGTTTCCGGATTTAAGCGCCGCATCAAATTCATTCAGCCATGTTGTGGCGCGTTCAGAAGCAGTTGTCATAACACTTTCCTTGTTTAGTTTTTTGTATGCTGGCACGAATTTTCAGTTCTGAAAAGCCCAGAGCTTGTGTGCAGGCGCGAACGGCGCTAGCAAGGCGACATGCTTCCAATTTCATCTCTGCAAAACCCCACAATGAAACTCATCCGCTCGCTTGAGCATAAAAAGGATCGGCGCGAAGCTGGGCTTTTTATGGCTGAAGGCTTGGCCATGCTAGACCGCGCCGAGGCTTTGGGCTGGGTGCCTGACTATTTGGTGGCCACCAAGCCGCAGGCCATTTTTGACGGCATGAAATCCACCATTGTTACTGACAAAGTGATGACGGAGTTATCAGGACAGAACAACCCGCATGACGTATTGGGTGTTTTCAAACAGAAATATCAACCGCACCCAACTAAAGAAGGTGTTTGGCTGGCGCTCGAAGAAATTCGCGATCCCGGCAATCTCGGCACAATTTTGCGCACCGCTGATGCTGTCGATGTGACGGGCGTTATTCTGGTCGGCGATAGTTGCGACCCCTACTCGCCAGAATCAGTGCGCGCCTCGACAGGCTCAATCTTTGGTGTCACGCTTGTGCGCATGACCCGCGAGGGCTTGATGGATTTGGCCAAGGCCTGGGACGGCGAAGTCGTGGGCACAGCATCCACCGCCAAACACAGTTTCCGCCGCGTCTATAAATCACCGACATTGCTGTTGATGGGCAATGAATCTCGTGGCTTAACGCCAGAGCTCACAAGCAGCTGCACGAACTTGGTCAAAATTCCGATGAAGGATGGTGTGGAGAGTTTGAACGTGAGCGTGGCAACCGGGTTGATGTTGTATCAGGTGAGTGCCAGCATTAAATAAAGCGGCTCGCTTGGCGAGCGGCTGAAACCGAATTTGAGATAAAAGCTGGCTGCCTCCTCATCCAGAGCTTGCACAAATATTCCGCGCGATGCGGCGTGAACTGACGCGAGGCGCGCGCGCAAAACAGCGTCCCTCAGAAGTGCTATGCCGATCCCCCTGCCCGCATGGCTTTGATCCACGGCAAGCCTGCCCAATACAGTAACCGGCAGCGGATTTGGCATGTTCTTTTTAAATTTTGCAGAAACAGCATCATGGCCGATTGCCCCTTGCGCCAAGCAATAATAGCCGATCACATTTTGCGTGTTGCCCTCGCAGATCACAAACGTGCGCGAAGCCCCTTGCTCCTCATTGCTCATGGCGCGGTCAATAAGCCAGCCATTCAAACTTGCGCGGGCAGAGTTAAAGCCAGTCAGAACATGCGTTTTGGTGAGAGGCTCCGGCGCTCTCATTTATTTAGCTTTGATATCCCAAGGCGCATTCGCCGCCATCAAGCGCTCAAACCCCTTGCCCTTGGGAGGCTTGGCCGTGAGGTCTGAAAAGAAATCAAACGATTTCCGGTCGAGGCCGAAATAAGCTTGATCGAGCAAGACTTTTTCAGCTTCGATCGTTGCTGACCTCCGCACAAACTCCGACCGCGTGGAACCCTGAAGGGCAGCAGCACGGTCAATCTTAGCAAGGCCAGCTTTATCGAAACGCATTTGGGTTGCGATGAGGGTGTCGGTGGGCATGGCGATGTGTCCTTGGCGGTTATAACTGCATATACAGTGTATATGCGAAAAAACCAAGAGCTTTTGCTTTCAATTTTTAGCTTAAAGCTCGCAATGGGACTGCTACTTTAACTTTTACGAAGAGTAAGAAGTAATAGCCAAAGTGGCAAACGAAGTCGGAAGTTGCATTTGCTTCACCTTTGATTCAAGATAGTTTTTGAATTTTCCTTCGCCGATATAGCTTGCTCTAAACCACCTTCTGAACTCACCTAGAGAAACCTCCGGATAACACCATGCCGACTGTGGGTTTGACAAAGCCTGAGGAAAATATGAAGGGTAATTGTGATCGTATTTAATGCGTGATCCAAAAGTTTTATCAAAATTACTATCTGCCCAGTGCTTGCTCCAAGTTGAACCTACGCTAATATCTGGAATGAATTTGTCATCAATGTGCAGACCATGATTTCCAAGATGAACAATCATATCGGCAATTTCTTTGAAAATTGAAAAATATCCATGTGGGCAGGAAGCGTAAATTAAAGAAACTCGATCATGAAACTGCTTCCATGCTTCCGGTACATTCTTATTTGGATCATAACCACATTGCGCATAAATGAAATCATGAAGCCCGTTTCCGGCCAGTATTCGGAAATTCTTTAGTGCGTCTGCTTTGCTATTCGCGCCTGCTTCAAAAGCGTAATACTCTAAAATGGCCAGACAAACTGCGTCGGGGTATGCAAATATCTTCCGACCCTTGTGGACAATTTCCATATGAGGAGCAGAGATGTTTGTACCACGTGCTTTAAGAAGATCCTTGATCGAATTTATTCGAGGTTTTTGTTCTCCTTCATTCCATTGTGAGCTAATTGTTCCTATATGGGCATTTTCTACTCCGCATAGGGCCGCTAGACCACGTTGATGTAGAAACGGAGTGCCATCTTTTAGAACACCCATCCCGATGCCCTGTATCTCAGTTTCCTTCTCAACAGCGAGATCAAAAGTCCCTTGCGCTGGACTGATTTCCTTTATCCCTGATTTTGAGGGCATATATTTAATTTCATTGGACATTCTGCGATTTCCTTCATTCATGCTGTTAAGCGCGAATCAGACATAAGCAGAATATGCTACACCCTTAAGTTTTTAAGCATCAACGGTTTCGCGTGAGTTGTAAGTACAATCTTACACCAGCCTTCAACAGCCAGTGCGGTCATTCTTTCATGTCGGGGAATTCGTTTGGGTGATTTTGGGCACCACTGTCGAATGTAGACATATATGGCAGGTTCACCGTACGGTGTCAAGCACTATTCCTATAAATAGGATTTTAAATTGACGCCAATCTGGCTCACCCCTCCTGCCGCATTTGAACCTTGCCAGTTCGCGCGAACACGGCGAAACATCAAGTTAGTGTTAAAGCGGTGCCCCACCGGAAGGTTACAGGAAATCTGATATGAAAACTCATGCAAAAGTGGTGGTTGTTGGTGGTGGTGTGATGGGCGTGGGGTTGCTTTATCACCTGGCCCTTGAGGGCTGGGCTGACCTTGTGCTGATCGAAAAGGGCGAGCTCACATCCGGCTCCACATGGCATGCCGCTGGGCAATGCCCACACTTTAATGGCTCGCTCAACATGACCAAGGTGCATGTTTACGGCACTCAGCTTTATCCTCAGCTCGAAAAACTCACTGGCCAAGCCGTATCTTGGCACGGTTGCGGCGGGCTTCGGCTGGCCACCACGAATGAAGAAGTGAATTGGCTCAAATATGTTTATGGCATTTCAAAGTTGGCCGGATACGAAGCCGAAATCATCGGGCCATCCGAGATTGCGCAGTATCATCCTTATCTCGAAACGTTTGGCGTTAAAGCTGCCTTCCGCACGGTGAGTGACGGCCACGTTGCCCCAGCTGATATCACCAATGCAATGGCTGCGGGAGCGCGCCAATTGGGTGCTGAAATTTATCGGCGTAACCGCGTGATGGACATCAAGCATTTGCCGAATGGCGAATGGCGCGTGTTCACCGAGAACGGGAACATTGATTGTGAGCATGTGGTCAATGCCGCTGGTTCATATTGTGACGTGGTAGCAGGTTGGACGGGGCACTTAGCGCCCATCGCCAATATGCTGCATCAATATGTGATCACAGAACCCTTGCCGGAACTCATCGACCTGAAGCAAGAATTGCCCGTGGTGCGCGACCCCTATTCCCATGCTTATTTGCGCGAAGAAACCAATGGCATTCTGGTTGGGCCATACGAAACGGCAACGGCCCATGTGTGCTGGGACGGCAATCAACCGCGCTGGGATTATGAGAGCGAGCTTGAAGTGAACGAGCTCGACCGTATCATGCCATGGTTGGAGAAGGCCACAGAACGCTTGCCGATTTTTGGCAAAACAGGTGTGAAGTCGATCATCTCGGGTGCCATCACGCACACCCCAGATGGGGTTTATCTTTCTGGCCCGGCCCATGGCCCTAAGAATTATTGGATGCATTGCGGTGCTTCGATTGGCATATGCCAAGGTGCTGGTGCTGGCAAATACTTGGCGCAGTGGATGGTGCACGGCCAAGCTGAAATAAATATGCGAGAATTTGATCCGCGCCGTTTCGGCACCTGGGCTACAAAAGATTACACCACCGAAGTCTCCATCGCTGATTATCACCATATGTATTATTGCTATAAACCGGGTGAACAGCATGAGGTTGGTCGTGGTCTTCGCAAGTCGGCTTTGTATGATACGCTGAAAAATGAAGGCGCGCAGTTTGCGCAAATCTTCGGATGGGAACGCCCGCGTTGGTACGACAAATCTGGCAAGGGCGAGGATTTTTCTTATCGCCGCTCAAACCAATGGAACGCCGTGCGCGCTGAAGCTCTGGCGGTGCGTGAACGCGTGGGTTTGATGGATCTCTCCACCTTCTCGAAATATGATGTAAAGGGGCCAGATGCTTATGCCTTCCTCGAACGCATCTGCGCCAATAAGATTCCAACCAAGGATGGTGGAATTATTTTGGGGCATTTGCTGAACGAGAATGGTTTCATTGAATCCGAAATCACCGTGACACGAATTGCAGAACAACATTTCTATGTGCTGTCGGCCGCAGTAGCACAGCTGCATGATTTTGATCAGTTGAATTGGCGTAAGAAGGTTTCCGATAATTGCGCCATCACTGATATCACCGATAATTATGGCGTGTTGGTTCTGGCAGGCCCGCGGGCGCGTGACACGCTTGCTCCGTGTACGGATGAAGATTTGAGTTTCCGCTGGCTTAACGGCCGCGTTGCAAAAGTGGCGGGCGTTGAAGGTGTTCGCTTGCTGCGTGTGAATTATGTCGGTGAACTCGGTTGGGAACTACATGTTCCGATGTCGGGCCTCAAACAAGTTTACGATGCGGTGATGAAGGCTGGTGCGCCACATGGCATCCAGCTGTTCGGCACTTATGCTATGAATTCACTACGCATGGAAAAAGGTTACCGGGGTTGGGGATCAGAACTCACGACCGAGATTGATATGTTTGAAGCTTCAATGGGCCGTTTCATTCGACTTGAAAAAGAAGACTTCATCGGCAAAGCTGCAAGCCTTTCAAACAAACAGCGCGGGCCGCGTATGGTTCTGTCTTATCTCTCAATCGATAATACAGACTCGGACTGCATGGGCAATGAACCAGTTTATCATAGCGGCAAAGTTGTCGGCGTCACCACATCGGGCGCTTATGGCCATGCGGTTCATGCATCGCTGGTGTTCGCCTATGTTGATCCAAAATTGGTGACAATCGGCACAGAATTTGAAATCATGGTGCTTGGTGAAATGCGCAAAGCGCGGATCATTCCCGAATCCGCGTGGGATCCGGCGAATGATCGTTTGAGGGCATAATTGGCATCGACAAAAAACAAACCCCTGCTCGGCGTCGCCATCATGATTGGGGCAATGTTGCTGTTTCCATTCTTGGATGCCGTTGCAAAGCATCTTGGCAATCAAGGCATTCCCGTGCCTGAGATTGTTTGGGCGCGGCAATTTATCGGTGCATTGTTTTTGGCTCCACTTCTTATCAAACGCGAGGGTGTGCAAGCGCTACGACCACGCGATCAAACTTTGAACCTTACCCGAAGTGTCCTCATACTTGCAGCCACGGCAATGTTTTTTGGATCGATGCGTTATCAGGGTATTGCCGAGACTTTGGCGATCTATTTTGTGCAGCCCTTAGTGATCACGGCCCTTGCGCCCCTATTGGGAGAGCATGTTGGCATGCGTCGCTGGATTGCGGTGCTTGTCGGCTTCGGCGGTGTTCTGGTAATCATAAGGCCAGGATTCCAAGAGTTGAATTTTGGCGTGTTCCTCGCATTTGGTTCAGGAGTGTGCTCGGCACTCTCGCTATTACTTACAAGAAAGCTCGCAGGTTCGAGCAGTGCGTTGGCCACTACATTTTATAATAGTCTGTTTGGAGCAGCCATCTCATCAGTTGTCGTCATTTACTTCTGGAAAACGCCTGATCAGGGCCAAGTCATGATGTTCGTGCTTTTGGCACTCATTGGCACAGCCGGAAACTATCTCACGGTATTGGCCTGCGAGTATGCCGAAGTTTCCCTGCTTGCACCCTTTGGCTATGCCGAGATGATCAATGCGGTTTTCGCAGGCTGGTATTTCTTTGGCGACTTCCCCGATAAATGGACATTCGTGGGCGTGGCCATATTGGTGGTCTGCGCGATTTATATTTCTTATCGTGAAAAACTGAAGCACATCAATGTGGAAATAGCTGACCCCGGCAGACTTTAGCCAACAATATGTACTGGAATCTCAGATAGCTGAACGTCCATTTTATTTAATTCTATAAGGTCGGAAATCATATTCAGAACCTTGGGCCGCAATAGTTCGATGGATGGTGATTGAGCTGCGAGGCCAGGCACATCATCACTTTGGGCAACCCATACCTTTGCCTCATCATCCCATTCAGCTTTAACAATAATGGAAGTAATCATAGTTGCAAAATAGCACAATTGACGGCAACCGTCAAAAGTCACTCAGTGCCCAGGCAAAGCCACAGCTTTATTGCCGATGCGCAGTTTCAGCAGATACCACACTATGCCAACACCAATGGCCTTGCTCAGCAACTCGGTTATGAAAGCCGCGGGCGTGTAATAGCCTGCCAAGTTTTGAAATATCACTGTATCAAGCGGCACCGAAGCCAAGCTCGACCAGAGGATACGTTGTTGCAGCGGCCATTTGGTAAAAGAATAAATCGCCCAGTCGGTCATTTCTGAAACGGCAAACGCCGTGATGCTGGCGAATGCGAGTGAGAAGGCGATTGTTGGATCATTCGTCCACTTCACAACGAAGTAAGTCAGAATGCCAGCCAACGCGGTGGCAATCAAAACCTTGTGGCCAATTTCGCGTTGTGCATAATCTCGCAACACAAAAACGAAACCAACAACAATGTTAGAAATATATAGAATGCCAATGGGGGTTGTCCATTGCGTCACGCCTTCGATCGACATTGATGGCGTGAACAGCCAATTCAACAGAACGATCGCCAGCATGTAAAAGACAACCCACATTTTAAAATTCCTTAACCAACAATTTCTTTTGCAGCAAAGTTCTGCTTGATTTCTTTCTTGGCGTTATCAACGCTGTCGGAACCATGCACTGAATTTGCATCGATTGATTCAGCAAAGTCCTTGCGGATTGTACCTTTTGCTGCATCCTTCGGATTGGTTGCGCCCATGATGTCGCGATATTTCACAACAGCGTTTTTGCCTTCAAGAACTTGAACAACGATCGGGCCTGAAGCCATGAACTTTACGAGGTCCTTGAAGAATGGACGCTTAGCATGCACGGCGTAGAATTTCTTGGCATCGGCCAACTTCCACTTCACGCGCTTTTGACCAACGATGCGCAGGCCAGCGGCTTCGATCTTGGCGTTGATTGCGCCTGTGAGATTGCGACGTGTCGCGTCTGGCTTAATGATTGAAAAAGTACGTTCTAGTGAAGGTGATTTGGCCATGTTGTCCTCGAGTTAAAAATAATGAACCGCCTATTAGCGGCGGTTCATGTTCGAGGCAAGTGTTGGTTATTAACGCTGTGTGAGAAGCGGCGTGATACGCGCGATAGACACACGGCGGTTTTCCGGTTCAGCATCTGCTGTCGGAATTTTCAAGAAGCGTTCGCCAAGCCCCACAGTACGCAAATTGCGACCGGGAATAACGAAGTATGATGTAAGAGCCTTCTTGATTGATTCCGCGCGCAGCTTTGACAGTTTTGTATTATAGGCCGCAGAACCTGGTGCGTCTGTATGACCTTCGATCAGAAACACTTCTTTTGGATATTTCTTTACGATCTTCTCAATGATCGCCGCAATGCCATCCAAATTGCCAACCTGCTCATCACGAATGAAAGCTTCGTTGTAACCAAAGCGGATCGTGTCGATTTCGATACGCGAAATGGAATTGCGCAGCTTTGGTTGAACTGCAATCTCGTCAACTTTATAGCGTTGTTTTAAGCCGCCGTTAAAATCGCGCGGTGGAGCAACCAACACGTCTTCCATTTCGGCATCATCTATCTCTGCTGCAAAAACATCACGGCGTGGCCTACGCGACGGCTGGTAATCTACCGAAATTTCAAATGAATCATCGGCTGCCTGCAATGCCAATTCTGCTTCTCGGCGATGACGCTCTGCAATCATCCGGCGGCGTAGAATAGCGCGATCACGCTCAACCGATGCGCGCCAATAGTCGCGGTATGATTGATCATAGCCGTTATTGTTTTGAGCATCACCAAAAATCTGAATGCGGATTTGCAATTCAGAAACATCAAGACGTTCTGCTGGTCGCCTGTCACGCAATACTTGTTGAGGCGGCGTCAAAACAGTGATGATATTGGTTGTGTTATTCGTTGTATTATTGGTTGTGTTGTTGGTTACGTTTGGTGCGGGCGCTGGTGCAGCTGTGGTTGGCGCACCTGGAACTGCGGGAACTACAGGTTGAAGTGGCTGCAGGTTCGCAGCATTTGCTTGGGCTGCTTTGACCTGTTGGGCCGCTTCAACTTTTGCAATGCGCAGACGCAATACATCCTTTTCAGCCTGTAACTTCGTCCGCAATGCTCGTTCCGTGCTACGAGAAAGTTCGTTACCCGACATTAATTCACGAACACCATCAAGCCGCGTGCGCAGCTGATCATCACTCAATTTGGTCAAATCAGTTTGATCAGCCAGATAGTCCTTTGCCTGCTTTTCGGCAGCTGGATTACCGGTATTATTATCCAGCGCTTGCGCGTCGGCAGCGCTTGGAGCTGCTGCAGGTGCTGCCGCTGGAGCGATAGCAGCCGCAGGGGGCAAAGGTTTAGATTCAGGTGGTGGTGGCGGTGGTGGTGGTATCACTTTGGGTGGCGGGGTTGGCGCTAAAACAATTTTCGGAGGCGTTGCCTCTGCCACTGGCGCTGGGGCTACCACTGCTGGGGCTACCACCGCTGGGGCTACCTCTGCTGGGGCTACAGGTGCAACTTCCGCAACAGGTGGCTGAGGCGCTGGTTGGGCTGCGGCTTGATCCTTGGCTGCTTTGTCTTTAGCGGCCTGTTCTGCTGCAGCTTGATCTTGCGCTGCTTGATCAGCAGCAGCCTTGATTGCTGCTTGATCTTTTGCAGCTTGATCGGCCGCAACTTTATTGTTTGCAGCTTGGTCTTTTGCAGCTTGATCCGCAGCGGCTTGATCTTTCGCTGCTTGATCGGCGGCAGCTTGATCGGCCGCAGCTTTATTGTTTGCAGCTTGATCTTTTGCAGCTTGATCCGCAGCGGCTTGATCTTTCGCTGCTTGATCGGCGGCAGCTTGGTCTTTTGCAGCTTTGTCTACAGCAGCCTGTTCTTTGGCAGCTTTTGCGGCAGCGGCTTTTTCAGCGGCCGCTTGTTTTTTCGCAGCTTTATCTGCAGCGGCTTGTTCAGCAGCCGCTTGTTCTTTCGCAGCTTTATCAGCAGCGGCCTGGTCTTGGGCAGCTTTTGCGTTAGAAGCTTTTTCAGCGGCAGCTTGTTCTTGAGCCGCCTGGGCAGCGGCAGCTTTTTCAGCAGCAGCTTGTTCCTGAGCTGCTTGTGCGGCAGCAGCCTTTTCGGCGGCGGCCTGTTCTTTTGCCGCCTTTTCAGCTGCTAATTTTTCAGCATTCGCCTGCTCTTGAGCAGCTTGATCTTCGGTCGCTTTCTTCTGTTCTTCAGCCTGTTGACGGACTTGCAACTCGCCTTTTGCAGCTTCTGCCATAGCAGTCAGTTGATCACGTATATCTTGCGGCAAGGCTTCGTCCTTAGCCAATGCGCTGGCTTTTTTAACCCGCTTTGAAAGTTCTTGGTCATTAAGCTCAGCGGGGCTTCGTGTATCTGCAATCAGCTTTAAAACATCTTCTGGAATTGCTGGTGCGGCAACTTCAGCGGCAGGTGCTGCGGGTTGTTCTACGGCAGGCTGAGCCGCTGGCGGATTTTCTTGCGCTGACAATGGCAACATAAAAAGTGCTAAACCAATGAGACTGGCCGCATTTAAAGATAACTTCATAAAATCCTCCGATTCAGCGCCCAATGCTCTAGGGCGATGCGTTAATGCAAAATGACTGCGGCAGAACTGTGTAGAGTTCTGCCGCAATTGCTCACAAGTCTGAACGCCAGATGAACGCAATAGTTCCAAGGCGAAAGAATTAAAGTCGACCCGCTTCGATGATTCGTTTTAAAAAGCCGCGCGTGCGTTCTTGTTTAGGGTTGCCAAATATTTGTTCTGGCGGGCCTTCTTCGTGAACCACACCTTCATAGAGGAAGCAAACTTTTGAAGCCACCTCTTTAGCAAAACCCATTTCATGGGTAGCCAGAAGCATCGTCATACTTTGAGATGCAAGATCGCGCACAATGTTCAAGACTTCTGACACCAATTCAGGATCGAGTGCTGATGTGATTTCATCGAGCAACATCAATTTCGGTTCCATCGCCAAAGCACGAACAATGGCCACGCGTTGTTGTTGGCCACCAGACAGGCGGTCTGGATAATCTTTGGCTTTAGCATCCATGCCAATGCGCTTCAGCAACACCATGGCCTTGGCTTCAGCTTCAGCTTTATCCATTTTTAAAACTTTGGTTGGCGCTAAAGTTACGTTTTCCAAAACTGACATGTGCGGAAATAGATTATAGCTTTGAAACACGATGCCGACTTGTTGGCGCAACCGATTAAGATCAACACCGGGGCCAGACACGCGGTCATTTTCAAGCCGAATTTCACCGGACTGAATTTGCTCAAGCCCATTGATGCAACGTAGCAGAGTGGATTTACCACAACCTGAAGGGCCGATGAGACAAACGACTTGATGTTCATCCACGCTCAAATTCGTGCCGCGTAAAACGGGGACGGGTCCAAAATGTTTTTCGACATTTTTGATTTCAAGAAATGCCATTGGTTATCCCCCTGCCCGCATGCGCGCATTGTCGCGCTCCAGCATTCGGTCCACAAGGCGGGCCTGCGGGATGGTGATCAACACAAAGAGAATAGCGACAACTGTGACTGCAGAAAGATTGAATGCATTAGCGGCAATGATCTTTGCTTGGCTAAATGCATCAACCACGCCGACCACTTGCACAAGTGCTGTATCTTTTTGCAGACCAATAAAATCATTCAACAGCGGAGCCACAATGCGGCGCACGGCTTGGGGCACCACCACATAGCGCATCGTTTGAAGATAACTAAGCCCCAGTGAACGTGCCGCCATGGTTTGGCTTTGGTGGATGCTTTCGATACCTGCGCGGTACACTTCGGCAACGTAAGCGCCATAGGTGAGCGTGAGTGCCAATATGCACCAATAGACAACATCAATCCGTACAGCGGCTGAACGTTCCATCGGTGTGAGCGTTGAAAGATCAACGAACATGCCCATGATGTGCGTCATCAATACATCTGACAGGCCGGATGTTGGAATGCCAAAGCCGATCAGATAAAGTGTTAGAATTCCTGGAAGGCCGCGAAATACATCGCAATACATAATCGCGAGAGCCCTTATGGGCTTACCAGCTGGGCCGGGCGTTAAGCGCAGTAACGCCACAACGAGTCCCCAGATTAGCACTAAGATTTCTGCAACCACAAAGATGAATAGGTTGACGCTGAAGAACTTAATCGTGACCAACCACCATTTGGCTTGAATAAGCGGCACCTTGAAGAACGTTTTCCCAACGGCCACATCGTTGATCAATACAAAGCAGACGAAGCCTAGAAAAATTAGCGCGAAGAAGCCCCATCCGAAGGTGACTGAGGAATGATCACGTGCGGCGGCGGTATCGATGCGCGCTTGAACAATGTCGCCGCTGGCAAGATTTGTTGTCGCACTGCGCGCCAGTTTTAAACCGCGAAAAGCAGGAATGAAAAGTGTCGCAACTGCCAATGTGACAGCGGCGAAAATATATTTGTAAAATGGGTTATTGACTTCCAAGTAAGTGAGCGCGCCATCGACAATCAATGATGTGCCAACTGCGGCTAAAACGCAAAGCGTTGCAAAAGCAATTGAACCCCACGCTAAACGGTCAGCGCGTTGATGCAAAGAAGATGCGCCTAACTGTGGCGCATCTTCGGTTTTATGTCGATCCGTCACCTGAAATATCAGGGCGTGAAGTAAGTAATGGCGGCAGGATCCTTGCCCCATGCGGCTGCGAGGTATTTGCCGCTGAGCTTTGCCATTGTGCCATCTGCAATCATGCTTGAGATGATCTTATCAATTGTTGCATTGTTCGGGTTACCCTTTGGATAGATCGCACCATAGGTTTCACCGGTTTTATATTGGCCAACAACCTTGAGTTTGCCGCCGCCTTGCACTTCTTGTGCAAGCACGATGGACGTATCAGTCATCGCCACGTCGATTTGGCCTGCGGTCAAAGCCGCAAACATGCTGCCTGCATCTGGATAAACTTGTGGAGCTGCAACGCCCAACTTATCAGTTACGAAAGATGCACCTGTGGTGGCTTGTTGCACGCCGATGCGGGCTTTCTTGATTGTGGAGGCATCAACTGGAGCATCTGCCTTTGTCAACACGCCGATGTCTGAGCTGAAATAAGGTGTCGAGAAATCATGAACTTTCTTGCGTTCGTCAGTAATCGAGATTTCCGACATGGCCATATCGAAATCATGGGTTTGACCAGCGATCAGCGCATCCCATTCAACAGGAACCAGCTTCACTTTGTCTAAACCAGCGCGCCAAGCAATTTCGGCAGCCATGCAATATTCCATGCCGTCCTTAATCGATTCAGGAGTGTCGCCATTGTACCAGATTGGAGCTGGCAAGTTGGATTGGAGCGTCAGTTGGCCAACTTGAGCCGGTGCATCAATTTTCATTGAGCCTTTTTCGCCTGTCACTTCGCAATTGTCGATCATGTTAGCAGCGCTTGCGGCACCAGCCATTGCCAGAATGGCCACAGCAGCAATTAGTGTTTTCTTCAACATTCGTTTCTCCCTGTATTGAATTGGAACAATTTACAGCCGAAATCGGCTTTCGGGGCAAGCGCTAAACGACTTGTTCCCACGAATTTAACGTTTATATTGAAGCGCTCATGAGCCTTGCCCCATTCAAAGTTGTCGCCTTTTATCAGTTTGCACCATTTCCGGATTTTGCAGAAAAGCGAATGCCACTTTTGGATTTATTCCATGCACATGGTATCAAAGGCACGGTGCTGATCGCGGCGGAAGGCATCAATGGGACAATCGCCGGGACACCCGAAAATATCGACGCGGTTGTTTTGGAAATTGGTGCAATCACTGGCCTCAATGATTTAGAGCCCAAATACTCGAACGCAAATGAAATGCCATTCCGCCGGACGAAAGTACGCTTGAAAAAAGAGATCGTTACGATTGGTGATGTACCTGCTGATCCTTTAACAAAAGTTGGCAAATATGTGGAGCCTGAAGATTGGAACGCACTGATTGCTGATCCTGATGTGATCCTCATTGATACGCGAAATTCTTATGAATATGGCGTTGGCACTTTTAAAAATGCGATTGATCCGCACACGGAGAGTTTTGGTGAATTCCCCGCCTATGTGCGCGAGAAACTGAAGGCCAAACCGGATGCAAAGATTGCGATGTTTTGCACGGGAGGCATTCGCTGCGAGAAGGCGTCGAGCTTTATGATGCATGACGGGTTTGAGAATGTGTTTCACTTGAAAGGTGGCATCCTCAAATATCTCGAAAAAATTCCGCAAGAAAAATCGATGTGGGAAGGTTCATGCTTTGTGTTTGATGAGCGCGTGGCGGTGGGGCATAGGCTGGTACAATCAGAATATTCGCTGTGCCATGGTTGCATGAACCCGGTTTCGCCGATGGAACGCCGCTCGATCAACTATGAGGAAGGTGTTTCGTGTCCACATTGTGCCGACCGATTGACGGATCAACAGAAGGCATCAAACCGCCAGAGGCAAGTGCAAATGACTTTGGCAAAGAAGAAAGGCCTGAAACATTTAGGGCCATTCAGGGAGGAAGTGTGATGCTGCTTTATGCGACATTGGGTTCGAATGATTTGTTGCGTGCACGCAAGTTCTATGATGCGGCGTTAGCTCCGCTAGGCATTGTCTGTAGCGTGGCGAATGATGAAGAGCTTGGATATGGTTCAAGGGTTTTGGCTGCTGGTGAGCGCCAAAGATTTTTATATATCGTTGATCCATTGCTGCGCCTACCCGCGACCTGGGGCAATGGTACGATGTTGGCGCTGCAAGGTTCTACTCGGAAAATCGTGGATGAGTTCTATGCGGCAGCATTGGCCAACGGTGGCATTGATGAAGGTGCCCCAGGGCTCCGACCTTATCATGCAAGTTTCTATGCTTGCTATGTGCGTGACCCTGATGGGAATAAGTTGAGTGTGGTGTGTGAAAGTGAAAGTGAAAGTTAACGAATGCACCGTTTGTGTTACAATGAGTGACAACCAGTTTCCGTGAGATAATACAATGGCTGATGCATTTTCCATTCGCTTGCCTGATGAACAAAAGGTCTTTCTTGAAAAACTTGCTGAAGCAACTGATAGATCACGCAATAGCCTCATCAGCGCAGCTGTCGGGCGGATGATGGACAGTTACCAGTTCGTTCTTGAAAAAGTAGAGCAAGGTGATGCCGACTATGCCGCTGGCCGCGTTGTTTCGATGGACGAGGTCGAAAAGCGCACGCAATCAATCATTGATCACGCGATGCAGTAAAAAGCTGGATGAACACCATCAATTGGTCGGAACGCACAGTTTAAGATTTTGATTCTGCGCTTTCTTACATTGCGGGAGACAACCCGCAGAATGCAATACTTGTCCGCAATCGCATTCTAAACACCGTTCGACATTTAGAGGCATTTAACTTAGGCACCCCCGGCCCAATGGGATCACTCAAACTCTCTATGCCGAAAACACCTTATTTCGTGATTTTTAGGCGCGGGCCAGAAGGAAATATTTCAATTCGCGCTTTTGTTCACACTTCATCTGACTGGGAGAGCATCAATTGGGATAAAATTGTTTAGGCAAACAAGTTCACCCCAACTGTACCAGCCAAAATAGGCTTACTCAACAATCACATGCCAAACACCGCCCATGCCATCGCCTAATTTGTCGCCAGCTGCTTTGTCTTTAGCAAAGAAATACATGGGCTTGCCATCATAGGCCCACTGCATGGCACCATCAGTACGCTTTACCAGCGTCCAACCTTCGGTCAGCGGATCGCCTTCCTTTCCGACATAGGCTGGCCACATTTTGGCACAGTCATCGTAGCACGCAGAAACGCCACCTTTGTCTTTATCAAAAGAGTAAATCGTCATTCCGTTTTTGCCCGTCACCATGGTCGCTGCATTGGCGAACGAAATTGACACTAGCAAACCCAAGCACGCGCCAGTAGCGCGATTCAAAACTTTATTCATGATCATTACTCCAAACGTCCGACCAGGACGTAATCGGCAAGTCACACGGAACATTATGCGCCACGCTTGCCTCTAGCTTAGTTACGTCAGGAATCGATATTTGTTCCCTACTTCTGAAAAAATCCTGGCCGTCTTCTAACCTGTCCAGCCCAATCCTGCCGCAATGCAATTCATTGTCATCAATAGCGACATATTCATAGCCTCGGTCGCTTTGTCGCTGCGGGTTTGTTTCAACAACTGCACCTGCCATTCATTGGCCTGATCGACCATTGGGCGCACGCGGTCGAACCTTCGGCGGAAGCCTGCAAAGCGTTCGCAGAGCACTTTGTCGCCTGAAAGTTCTAATATAACTTTCGAAGTGCGCTTATGTTCGTGCTTGATCAAAGCATAGAGCCGCTCCGCATCGTTTCGGTTCGGAACGAGGCCTGCGTATTTTTCGGCGACGCCCATATCTGCAAGGAAGAGAGATTTTTCGACTTCGTCGATAGCGAGCCTGAAACCCGGTGACTTCAAGAACATTTCTCGCAGCAGTCTCAGGCCACCGTCCCCGCTAGCGGAGAGGTAATCATCCAACGCGTAGCCAAGACCATACCAGCCGGTGAGGAGATGGCGGTTTTGGCTCCACGCGAAGACCCAAGGAATGGCACGCAGATCGGACAGACCTTTGGCGCCAAAACGCCTCGAGGGACGCGAGCCGATCTTGAGGAGTGCTAATTCTTCGACTGGAGATGCGGTTTGGAAATAGGTGATGAGGGCAGGGTCAAGCGCTAGCTTTTGGTAAGCTTTGAACGACAACTGGGCTATGTTTTCGACAGCGGCCTGATGCTGTGGGTTGAAGCGCTGTTCGCCTTCCTCGTTTGATTTCAATGTGTGCAGCAAGATAGCCGAAGTGAGCGTTTCGAGATTAATTAATGCTGTTCCGCGATTGGCGAATTTGGAGGAAACGACTTCGCCTTGCTCGGTCACCCGCATTTTGCCGCCGACCGAACCTGATGGCTGTGCAGCAATAGCGCGGCCAGCGGGTGCGCCGCCACGGCTGACTGAACCGCCGCGGCCGTGGAAGAAGCTGATGTTTACGCCAGATTTTTTGCCAGCGCGGATCAAACGGCGTTGGGCTTCGAAAAGTTCGAAGTTGGCGGTGAAGAAGCCGCCGTCTTTGTTCGAGTCGGAATAACCCAACATAATTTCTTGTGTGCCACCATTGCCTGCAACAGAGTTGCGGACGATGGGGTTGGCCAACAGGCTTTCCATGATGGCAGGGCCCGCGCGCAGATCTTCGATGGTTTCAAAGAGTGGCACCACACGGATGCGACAGGATTCGTGGCTTGATGGATCGCTGAAGAGGCCGCAATATTTTGCCAACAGATAAAGGCCTAAAACATCATCGGCACTCTGGGTCATCGATAAAATAAAAGTGCCAATGGCCTTTGGATCTGGGCCGTCGAGAATTTCGCGGATCAGGTGCAGAAGGCCCAAGAGTTCTTGAGCTTCTTCCGAGACATCGCGGAACTGCGGAACAAAACCCATGGGCTTTTCGAGTTCATCGGCGATCCATTTGCTCCATTCGGCAGAATGAATTTCTGGTGCTTCGGATTTGGTGAGCGGATTCATCTTGCGCCACAGCTCTGTGATCACGCGATTTATGACCGTGGTGTTTTGGCGGATATCTAAGCACGCCGTACGGAAGCCAAACACTTCGGCCTCCCAGCGCACGGGGCGCACCAGCGATGTGGCTAAGCTTGGGGCTTTCATTTCTGAAAGTGCACATTCTACGAAATGCAACAGGCCGATCAGCTCATCAACATTCATGAAGCCTTTTGCGTTGGAGGCTGCGTGGGTTGCATTCAACCTGATCCTCAATGCACCAAAGAATTGGCGGAAGGGCTCGTTGGGGTTACGTGTGGCGATTTCATTGGTAGCCGAAGCAAGTTCCAACTGCTTGGCCAGTTCTGCGGTGAAGCTTTCGGGAATTGGCATTTCGTATGAACTGACCGATATGAACTCCGCCAACTCTTTCAATTTGAGATCGAGACGCTTGACTGAGGCTTGGGCATTGGAGGCCAATGCGCGGCGGGTGGTTTCAACAGTGACGAACGGATTGCCATCTCTGTCTCCTCCGATCCACGAGGAGAATTTCAATGGCGGAGAAATGCGGGCGGTCAGTTCAGGGTAATGGCGGATCAAAGCTGATTGTATCAAATCGCAAACAGCGGTGGTGCGATCAAACAACGCATCGCGGAAAAAATGGAGGCCCCAAGCGACTTCGCTTTCCACTGAAGGTTTTTCGAGTCGAATTTCGCCTGTCATCCACAAAAGGTCAATTTCATTGCGGAGTTGAACAAGCAAGACCTCACGTTCACGGGGTGTCCAACGCGGGCTATCGAGTTCGAAGAGCTTTAAATAAATGCGGCGGTGAATTTCCAGAACCGTCACGCGCTTGGCTTCAGTCGGGTGCGCTGTGATTGTTGGACCAATATCAAGTTTGTCCAAAACGTCTTGCACCGTTTCAGCTGAGACACCTAGCTTGGCCGCTTCAGCAAAAGCTTGGCTGATGGAGCCACCCACTTCATCTGGGCCTGCCTGTTTTTCCAAGGTGCGGCGTGTTCTGATCGCTGCGTTTTCTTCCGCTATGTTCATCAATTGTAACCAGATGCCAATGGCCTGGAGGGCGTGCTCTACGAGATGAGCCGGGATCGTGGCCGCCGCTTCGGGCGAGTCGATGATTGGCAGAACTTCTGGTTCGCGGGTCTTGATCACTTGGCGAAGCAAGTTTCGTAGCGTGGCGGTTACTTCGGCGATATAATTGGTGTCTACTGTCAGAATTGGCGTTTGGCTGTTCATAATTGCGTTTTGTGCAATGCAACATAACGGAAGTCAAGGGAAAGTCTGATTTGCGCTTGGGGTTCTCAGCAGCTATGCAGCGGCCATGTTATTGATCAATGATTTGACTTATCGCATCGGCGGGCGGGTTTTGCTCGAAGGCGC
Source organism: Aestuariivirga sp. (assembly GCA_043779145.1). Classification (GTDB taxonomy): domain Bacteria; phylum Pseudomonadota; class Alphaproteobacteria; order Rhizobiales; family Aestuariivirgaceae; genus Aestuariivirga. The sequence continues at coordinate 18,584 of JAYWEV010000155.1, forward strand.
TTCTGCATCTTTGCCCACGGGCCATAAGGTTGGCCTTGTTGGCCGCAATGGTACGGGTAAATCCACGCTGCTCAAACTGATTTTGGGTGACCTCACTCCTGAGTCTGGTGGCGCATCCATTCCCCGCAATGCACGGATCGGCACTGTGGCGCAGGAGGCGCCGGGCGGCAAGGAGACTTTGCTTGAGGTCGTTATGGCTGGCGATATTGAGCGGGGCGAGCTTTTGGCTGAGGCCGAGACGGCGACTGACCCGACGCGCATTGCTGAGGTTCAAGTTCGTTTGGCCGATATTGAGGCTTATTCGGCGGAGTCGCGTGCCGCTGTGATTTTGGCGGGCCTTGGCTTTACTGAAGAAGTGATGAACGGCCCCTGCTCTGCTCTCTCTGGCGGTTGGCGAATGCGCGTGGCTTTGGCAGCGGCGTTGTTTGGCGCACCTGATGTTTTGTTGCTTGATGAACCCACCAATTATCTCGATCTTGAAGGCACGATTTGGCTTCAAAGTTATATTCGCGATTATCCGCATACGATTTTACTCGTGAGCCATGACCGCGATTTGCTTAATGTTTCCGTGGATGCGATTTTGCATCTCGATCAATTCCAGCTGACTTTGTATCAGGGTAATTACGATAATTTTGAAAATCAGCGCCGCGAAAAGCAAGCGCTGAATTCAAAAATGAAAAAGAAGCAGGATGATCAGCGCGCGCATATGCAGGCATTCGTTGATCGCTTTAAAGCGAAGGCTTCGAAAGCACGGCAGGCTCAGAGCCGGATGAAGGCTTTGGCGAAGCTAGAACCGATTGCTGACATGGTTGAAGGTGCTGTTGCGCCGTTTATATTTCCAAATCCGGAAAAAGCGATTGCACCTCCTCTTGTGGGTTGGGACAAGGTGGCTGTGGGGTATGGCGATAATCCGCCGGTTCTCAAGAACATCACATTGCGGATGGATCCGGATGACCGGATTGCGCTGCTTGGTTCAAACGGAAATGGAAAATCAACTTTTGCAAAACTGCTCTGTGGCAAGTTGAAGCCGATGCTCGGTGAGATGAATCATCCATCGCGTTTATCGATTGGTTATTTTGCGCAACATCAGTTGGATGAACTCACCGAAGATCGTACGCCTTACGAATATGCTTCTGAATTGATGCCGGATGAAACTGTGGCGAGGCGGCGTGCGAAGTTAGGCGCGGTTGGGTTTGGGGCGCATTTGGCAGATTCGAAATGTTCGATTTTGTCAGGCGGTGAAAAGGCGCGGCTTTTGTTTTTCTTAGCAACGTTCCATGCGCCGCATGTTCTGGTGATGGACGAACCGACCAACCATCTGGACATCGACAGCCGCGAGGCTTTGATTATGGCGATCAATGAATATGAAGGCGCTGTGGTTTTGATCAGCCATGATCGGCACATCATTGAGACATGCGTTGACCGCCTTTGGCTGGTGCATGGCGGCACTGTGAAAGCCTTTGATGGCGATATGGATGAATATACCGATTTGGTTCTGGGGCGGCAGAAGGCGGTTCGCAAGGCTGAAAAGATTGTTGAAGCTGCGACAACTCCAAAAATGCCACGCATGAGTTCGCAGGATTTGAAGAAGAAGACGCAAGAACTCGAAATCAAAATCATGAAATCGAAGGATCAGCTGGTGGTGCTTGATCAGGTTTTGAGTGATCATACAATTTATACTGAGGAGCCGAAGAAAGCTGCTGACTATGGCAAACTGCGCGCCAAGATCGCAAAGCAAGTAGACGAGCTTGAGACGCAGTGGCTAGAACTGAGCGAGGCTGTAGCACATGGTTGAGATTGATTTGACGCGGAGCTGGATTGGGTATCTCGCTTTAGGTCTTTTCATTTTATCATATGTGTTTGTCATTTTCGAAGATGCTTTAGAACTTCGCAAATCAAAACCAGTATTAGTTGCTGCGGGTTTGATTTGGGCTTTGATTGGCATTGGTTATGCAATGGCTGGGCAAAGCCCGCTGGCAGAAACTGCTGCACAACATATTATTTTTGAATATGGCGAGCTTTTCTTATTTCTGCTTGTGGCCATCACTTATGTCAACACATTGGAAGAGAGACGCGTGTTTGATGTTCTGCGGGCTAAATTAATCGAGCGCGGACTATCATATCGACAACTCTTTTGGGTGACTGGTGTTTTTGCATTTTTCTTGTCTGGAGTGCTGGACAACTTGACCACTGCTTTGATTTTGGGTGCTGTGGTTTTGGCGGTTGGACGGGCTTCGCGTGCTTTTGTTGCAGTGAGCTGCATTTCAATCGTCGTTGCTGCAAATGCGGGGGGTGCTTTCTCGCCATTTGGCGACATCACAACTTTGATGGTGTGGCAGAAAGGCAAAGTGACGTTTTTTGAATTTTTCGATTTGTTTTTGCCTTCTGTCGTGAATTGGTTAGTGCCAGCTTTGATTATGCAGTTTGGCGTGCCCTTAGGGCAACCTGCAGAAAGTGTGGACAGAGCAAATATGAAGCCTGGCGCTTACGGTGTAATGATTTTGTTTGCGCTGACAATTGCGACTGCTGTGGCGTTCCGGAATTTTCTGCACCTGCCCCCTGCTTTGGGAATGATGCTTGGCTTAGGCTATTTGCAATTCTGGGCTTATTTTTTGCAACGCAAGGGAAAACGCTACGAAAATGATGACATGGTTTTAAATTCTTTTAAAGAAATCGAACGCGTTGAATGGGACACGCTGTTGTTCTTTTTTGGAATCATCTTCGCGGTCGGCGGACTTGGCGTGTTAGGTTATTTGAGTTTGGCCAATGGTTTTCTTTACGGACAATTTGGGCCGACCGAGGCAAATATTGCCATCGGGCTTCTTTCTGCAGTTGTCGACAATATTCCAATGATGTTCGCAGTTCTCACCATGAACCCTGAAATGAGCCATGGACATTGGCTTCTCATCACTTTGACTGCGGGTGTGGGTGGCAGTTTGCTTGCTATCGGCTCTGCTGCTGGGGTGGCTTTGATGGGATTGGCCAAGGGTCAATACACATTTTTGGGCCATTTGAAGTGGACACCTGTGCTGCTGCTTGGATACGCCGCTTCAATAGCTGCGCATATGTGGTTGAATTCTCATCTCTTTTAAATTATTTTCGCCTACTAGGATTTTTAACTTGACACCGTACGGTGAACCTGCTAGAGATTGTTACATTCCACAATTGGGTATCCGCTTAGACAAGTCCTGCAAGGTGACTGAGGACGACGTTTGAGACCGGGGCAATTTGGAATAAACTTCACCTGTCAGTTTTAAACTGGTGTTTTCAATACCAGTCTTCGCCGTGACCTTTAAATTCGACGATGGAATTTGCGCCATCAACAACCAACATGCTTCCGTTCACGTAGCTTGCTTCATGGCTGGCTAAAAACAAGCAAGCAGCGGCCACCTCATCGGGTCTCCCTGGTCTGGCCGTGGGGCTGGCTTTGCCTGCAATAATCTCTTGTTTTGAAGCCGAAGCGGTTTCAATCCAGCCGGGTAGGACGGCATTGCAAGTGATGCCACGGCTGGCGTTTTCAATGGCTGTACTGCGGGTTAGGCCTGTCATTGCGGCCTTGGCAGCGGCATAACCAGCGCTACGTGGATTGGTGACCAGTGGGCCTGTGACAGATGCCACGTTGACGATGCGTCCGTATTTACGGCGCTGCATGAAAGGTAGTGCTGCGCGCGTGACATTAAAAGCGGTTGTTAAATTGAGGGATAAATGATTTTGCCAGTCTGCATCTTCCGTGTTCTCAATGAGAGACGCTTTGCTGCGTTTACCTGATTGAACCATGCCAGCATTGTTGATCAAGATTTCTATCGGGCCAAACTTTTTACAGAGCGATTTCACCAATTCAGTTGTTGCTTCTGGATTGGTAAGATCGGCGACATAAGCTTCGTGAGCATTACCCAATTCTTTTGCGCGATCAAAAATGCGGTTGGTGGTCGAGGTGATGGCAACAATGGCACCTGCATTTGCCAAAAATTTTGCCGTGGCAAAACCAATCCCTTCAGCGCTGCCTGCACCTGTGACTAAAGCCACTCTGCCGGCGACACCCGTCACTTATATGACTTTCAAGACTATGGCTTGGGCCACGATACATTTTTCGCCGTTGTAAGTGATGCTGGGTGAGCCGTAAAGTTCGTAGCCCTCGTCCAAAGCTTTCGATACTTTTTCGCAGAAGGCTTTGTCGTCGGGGCCGGTGAGTAATCGGTATTTGAGTTTGTCGGTCATTTTGCTTGGTCCTGCCATTTGCCGGAATCATCTTGTCGCCAATAGCTGACTGAGTGACCGCCAGCTTTGTGGCGTTTCCATTCGGCTCTGGCGGCAGCTAAGGCTTGGGGATCGTTCCCATCGAACATTAGCATCGCCCGGGAAAGTGTTGATATATCCGCAGGAATGGCACCGAAGGTGTAGATGCGCATTTTGGAATCGTTAGGGTTATCCGGGCCAGTGGTGAGCCATACAGGTTGAAGTTCTCCCTGCCCGTCTCCGTCAAAACCGTGCGGCAAGAAGGCCACGTCTTCAGCGGCCCAGAGCATGTCAGAGATTTTGGTGACCTGCTCTTGGCTGACGGTTTCGATGACCAAGGGCAAGCCACGTTCAATGGCTTTGGATACGATGCGGGGGAGCACGTGGTCCAAGGGTTGTTTTTCGAGATGGTAAAACCAAACTTCCGTCATGACTTATTTCTCGTAGTGATCTGCGACGAGCTTGTTCAACAACCTTACACCCCAGCCCGAACCCCAACTTTGGTTGATCGCGCTTTTTTCAGCGTCCATCGCGGTGCCTGCTACATCGAGATGCGCCCATGGCACTTTGTTGACGAAACGTTGCAGGAATTGAGCTGCGGTGATGGAACCTGCAAAACGGCCACCGATATTTTTCATGTCGGCAATGTCGCTATCGATCATCTTGTCGTAGGCGGGCGTTAAAGGCATGCGCCAGACTTTTTCGCCTGTGGCGTAACCTGCATCGGAAATGCGAGTTGCGAGTTCATCATTGTTTGAGAACAGGCCCGCATGTTCTTTGCCGAGGGCCACCAAGATTGCGCCTGTGAGTGTGGCCAAGTTGATCATGAATTTTGGTTTGAATTTATCTTGGATGTACCAGAGCACATCGGCCAGAACGAGGCGGCCTTCAGCATCTGTATTCAGAACGGCGATGGTTTGGCCGGACATGGATTTGACCACATCACCTGGGCGTTGGGCATTGCCGTCTATGGCGTTTTCAACGAGGCCGATTGCGCCAATAACGTTGGCTTTGGCTTTGCGTTTGGCCAGAGCCAGCATGAGGCCTGTGACGCAGGCTGCACCGCCCATGTCGCCCTTCATATCTTCCATGCCACCAGCTGGCTTGATTGAAACGCCGCCTGTATCGAAGGTGACGCCTTTGCCGATGAAGGCAATTGGTTGTTGGCCTTTCTTGCCGCCATCCCAACGCATGACGACCAAACGCGCTTCGAAGGGCGAGCCTTGAGCAACGCCGAGGAGTGCGCCCATGCCGAGTTTTTTCATTTGGGCCGGGGTTAGGATTTCGATCTTGACACCGGCTTTTGCGAGTCGCTTGGCACGATTGGCGAATTCCACTGGATAAAGAATGTTGGCTGGTTCGTTGACCAGATCACGCGCGAAGTGATTGCCTTCGCGGATGGCTGATAGCGGGGCGAATGCGGACTTGGCTTTTTCGGCGCTGGCCGAATGGATTGTTAGGGAATCAAGCGGTTTGGCTTGTTCTGGCTTTTTGGATTTATATTGGTCGAAGCTGTAGACCCGAAGTGATGCGCCGGAGGCCAAGAGCGACGCGGTTTCTGCTTCCGATAAGGTCTTGTGGCCCGCAACGGCGATTGCGGCAGAGGTGGATTTGGCTGATTGTAATGCGCCGGCGATTGCACCACCGAGCATTTCGGTTTCATGGGCAGTGATCGAATCAGCTTTGCCCAATCCGGCAACCATGACCCTGTCATAGGCTCCACAAGCGATCACATCTAAAAACTGGTCACGCTTTGCATCGAAATTTGCGGCTTTGATGGCGCGGGAAAGTTGGCCTTTGCTTGCTTTATCCACAGCGGCGGCGGGGCCAGTGAGCTTGCCGCCCTCGGTTGCGAAGACGACAATTACGCCTGATTTTGGCAAAGCGGCATTGGCAAAGGCTATTTTCATCGAAGAATCCTTGATTTGTAAGAGTGCTTGCATAGCTGGCTGGGCTTTTGGCTTCAACTGGGCATTCACAAGCTGTTAACCATTACCGCTGGAAACTGGCTTTGACTCTTAATTTGACCAGTTTATTGCTAAATATTTCTTCTCTTCACGGCACGGTTAAAAACCGTTAAGGATTGTAAGACGTTATGTGATCGTTTTGGTGGTGGTGTTTGGGGCAGCTAAAGCAACATAAATATGCATTCAGCCGACTGCGGGGAACTGTTTCCTGCGGCGCTTTTGTGCTTGGGCTAGCACTATCGGGCTACGCCTTGCCCGCGTTTGCAATTGTTGAAAAACCCCTTATCGAACCTATCACAACTTTGCCGCCGGAAGGCACCAAGGTTGATGTGGTGGCAGATAAGATCACTTACGATCCAAATTCTGAAAATGCTGTGGCGACAGGAACAGTGCAGCTGGTTTATGGGCCATTCACTCTGACGGCGACGCATGTGGAGTATAACTCGAAGACAGGTGCGTTTAAAGCCAATGGCTCTGTGGTGGTTCGGGAACCCAATGGCAATATTTTAAAAGCAGACTCAATTGCGCTGGCCAATAAGTTTAAAACGGGTTTTGCTAATCATGTGACGGCGCTGCTCACCAACAATGCGAAGATCACAGCGGTGTATGCAAAGCGATATGAAGGCGAGATTACGGTTTATGAGCGCGCGACTTATACCGCTTGCACTGACTGTAAGACACGCAGCGGCCATCCGCTTTGGCAAGTGGTGGCTGATAAGGCCACTCATGATAACAAGACCCACGATATTGCTTATGTGAATCCGAGGCTGGAAATCGGTGGCGTGACAATCGCTGCATCACCTTATCTGGTTTATCCTGATCCAACAGTTAAACGACGCACTGGTTTTTTGATCCCAGAACTGAAATTCAACAAAGCAATCGGTGTTGGCATTTCGCCAGTATATTTTTGGGCATTGGCACCAGATTATGATCTGACATTCCGCCCGGTTATTTCATCACGCCAAGCACTTGTGGGGGATGTGGAGTTTAGGCAGGCGACTGCGACCGGCAAATATAATGTTAGAGCAATTGGGGTTCATCAATTCTCAAAGCTTGCTCCGCCTGACGACCAGGATTGGCGCGGGGCACTTTATACGGCGGGCGAATTTGCAATCAATCAAGATTGGAAATGGGGCTGGAACGGGACGTTTGTTAGCGACATCAATTTTCTGAATGCCTATGGTTATGACGGTCGTGAAATTGCTTATAATGATGTCCACGCGACTGGTCTTTGGGATCAGACTTATGTTTCAACACAGGTGATGAATTTCCAATCGCTCAGCACCGCAATTAACCCTGCTGATATGCCATATGCGATGCCTTATGTTTATGGCGAAAAAATTCTGCGAGATGTGGCCTTTGGTGGTGACGTTAGCATGAACTGGAATGCTTATTCGCTGCACCGCAATTCTAGTTCTGTGCCCTATGCCACCGTTAATCATGGGACTGACCAGACACGGGGTATTTTTGATTTAGGATGGAAAACACAATACATCAGCGATGCTGGTGTTGTGGTTTCGCCTTTTGCCAAAATGCGCAACGAGATATTTGTCACGGAAAACGTGCCTGGTGCAGCGAGCATTAGCGAGACCACGGGGCAAGTTTTGCCGTCGGTTGGCGTTGATGCGCGAATGCCATTTATTGCTTCAAGTGCAACAGGGCAGAGTGTTATCTCGCCCGTATTCCAGATTATTTCTGCTGCTGATCAAAGCAACGTCAATCAGTGGGGCAATGAAGACGCTATCACTTTGAATTTCGATCATACAAGTTTGTTCTTGTCAGACCGGTTTACAGGCTATGATCGGTATGAAGGTGGCACGCGCGCTAATATTGGCGCAACCTATGCTTATTATGGCAGCAATGGTGGGTTTGTGCGTGCCAGCCTTGGCGAGTCTGTGCATATTGCTGGGCAAAACAGTTTTGTAGCGGGTTCGGGCCTGAGTGGCGAGAATTCGGATATTGTCGGCAATGTTGTGTTTCAACCTTGGAGTAATTTTTCGCTTTCTTACGAAGCGCGAATGTTGAATGACTTTTCAGCGCTCGACCGCCAAGAGGCATTGGCCAGCCTCACTTTTGACAGGTTTTCAGCCAATCTAGGATATTTGAATATTGCTGCTGAACCAAACTATGGTCGGATACGCGCTGAAAACTGGGCGCAAGGCGATGTTAAACTTGGTTTGGACGATGGTTGGAGTGTTTTTGGCGGGCTGACTTATGACATTGGTTATAGTCAATTGACGCGCAAAACTTTAGGTTTGGAATTTGATTGCGAATGTATGAACTTCAGAGTGACGTATCAGGGAACCAAGGATCCAACGAACCTCGTCACCGAAGACAGGATTATGTTGTCGCTCGAGCTTGCCACACTGGGCAAAGCCGCAGTTTCTTCGACGTTCTAGCGGTGTTTAAACTCGCGCTCTCAACTTTGATCACCATTGTATTTATGACGATGGGTTGCCCGGTTTTTGCCCAGGTGGCGGAGGTGATTGCAACGGTGAATGACACGCCGGTGACGAGCTATGATATTGATCAACGCATAAGGTTACTGGGAATTTTAGGGCCAAATAATGGATTTGATCGGCGTAAAATTGGCAATGATCTGATCAATGACGTTGTTAAAATCAGCGAAGCTAAACGCTATAAAATTAACCCGACCGAGAAGGAAATTGATGCTGCACTCGGCGGGATGGCTAAGGGTTTGAAAACTGATCTCAAAGGTTTGCAAGATAAATTTGCTAAACAAGGGCTTTCGCTGGTTTCTTACCGTCAATATGTTTCGGCGCAGATGTCGATGAGCAGATTGCTGAGTGCCAAATATAAAGAAAAAGTTCAGCTTGACCCTGGTGAAGCCGATAAGAAGATGGCTGAGATTAAAGCTGATATGAACACCAAGATAAACAAACTTATGGCTGATCCGCGCAATCAGCCGATCTTGGTTTATTCGATCATCCTCATTGATTTTCCCGTTGAAGGCAATGATCCACAATTGCGACAATCACGCGCTATTGAGGCGGCGCAATATATTCAGAAATTTAAAGGCTGTTCTTCGGCGCGCGCTGCTGCTTCTGGCATCTTCAACGTGAAAGTTGGGAAAGGCATTGAGGCTGACTCGCGCAGGCTGCCTAAACAATTGAAGGCTGAAATTGACAAACGTGGGATTGGCAATGCCATTGGGCCAGTGCCTGCTAAGACTGGCATTCAAGTTATCGGTTATTGTGGCAACCGCACGATTGCGCCAAAGCGACCCAATGCCCCATTGCCAACGAAGGATGTGATTGAGCGTGTGGCACTGAACGAGAAGTTTGATAAGGTCGAGAGAAAATATGTTATGATTATGCGTAAGAACGCAGTGATCGAATATAAAGATCAATCTTACGTGCAGTAATAATGAACCGCCCCGAAAACATTGCGCCGCTGGTTTTGACCATGGGCGAGCCTGCCGGTGTTACGCCTGAAATTACAGCACTGGCTTGGTTGGCTTTGCGGGCTGATCCATCGCAGCAGTTTTGTTTGATTGGAGATGCTGTGGTTTTCGAGGCGCGGGCCAAGGCTGCTGGGTTTGATGTTTCGTTTATTGGTGTTGAAAATGTTGCAGGTTGTGCTGCGGTTTTTGGGCGTGGCATTCCGGTGCTTCACAGGCCCCTGCCCATTTCGTCTATTGCGGGCAAGCTTGACGCACGCAACTCACATGCTGTGATTGCGGCGATTGATGAAGCGGTGAAGCTTTGTTTTTCAGGCGAAGCTTCTGGCATGGTGACCAATCCTATTCAGAAAGAGACGCTTTATGATGCGGGATTTAAACATCAAGGGCACACGGATTATCTGGCGTCGCTTGCGCACGTATCTGGGCATGAAGTTATGATGTTGGTTGGCGCAGGCCTGCGCGCGGTTCCGGTGACTGTGCATATTCCGCTGGCTGATGTGCCCAAAGCTTTAACCACTGAGGCGATTGTTACGCAGGGCAAAGTGGTGGTGGCTGGTTTGGCGAAATGGTTTGGGATTGCGCGGCCTCGGCTTGCGGTGACGGGGCTCAATCCGCACGCGGGCGAAAATGGTGCGATGGGCAAGGAAGACCAGATGATTGTGGCCCCAGCCGTTGCGGCATTGAAGGCGGCGGGTGTGGACGTATTTGGGCCGATCTCGGCCGATACGGCGTTTCATGCTGATGCGAGGGCAACTTATGATGCCATTCTTTGCATGTATCACGATCAAGCTTTGATTCCTGTGAAAACGCTAGACTTTCACGGTGGGGTGAATGTGACTCTGGGTTTGCCGTTTATTCGCACCTCCCCTGATCATGGTACGGCACTTGGTATTGCAGGCAAAGGTGTTGCCAACCCGACGAGTTTGATTGCCGCAATCCGATTAGCATCTTCAATGGCTGCGCGCGCATGAGCGATGATGGATTGCCACCCTTACGCGAGGTGATCGCGACGCATGGATTGGCGGCAAAAAAATCTTTAGGGCAGAATTTTTTATTCGATCTCAATCTCACGCGGCGCATTGCGCGCGCTGCTGGGGATTTGAAGGGTGTGACCGTTGTTGAGATTGGGCCGGGGCCTGGTGGCCTAACACGGGCGCTTTTGATGGAAGGTGCGACGAAAGTGATTGCGGTGGAGCGCGATGAACGCACCCTGCCCGCGTTGGCGGACATTGCAGCGGCATATCCCGGGCGGTTAGAAGTGATTTCGGCTGATGCGTTGGACGTTGATTGGGCAAATGTGATCACTGGGCCCGCAAAGATTGTTGCCAACTTGCCTTATAATGTGGCGACGACTTTGTTGCTGGGGTGGATTGGTGGTGAAGTTTGGCCGCCGTGGTTTTCGTCTCTCACCTTGATGTTTCAAAAAGAAGTGGCCGAGCGGATTGTGGCTAAGCCCGGCACTGAACATTATGGTAGGCTTTCGATTATCAGTCAGTGGCGCTGTGTAACCACGAAATTATTTGATGTTAATCGCAGTGCATTTACGCCGCCGCCCAAGATCACATCAAGCATCGTGCATCTGGTGCCACGCGCAGTTTGCGAACCCGTCTGTG
>JAYWEV010000156.1:0-12137 GCA_043779145.1 Aestuariivirga sp.
CCGCCGATGCGGGTGCTATTTTCAGGGTTGCGAGCGTGAATGGTGAATTCACTCGGTGCATATGATAAATATTCTTCTATGAAGGCGGCCTCGAAGCGCACACGTTCACCTTCAATTTTTACGCCACCTGATTTGCGCAGCAGATCTAGGGCCTCGGGATAGAGGAAGTCCATGCCGATTTCGTTCAGCACTTTGAGTGATGCTTGATGGATGGATTCAATTTCGTCGGTTGATAGAATATTTGTCGGTGGGAATTTGCGTTTGATTTGGCGACGCGACAATTGGGGAATGACTGCTCCACCGCCAGCACCTGGATTGGCGCGTGCGCCACCACGGCGACCACGGCGGGTTTCGATCGAGCTGGTTGTTTCTTCCGTCATTTCTTATCGTCCTTTAATAGTTCAAGGGCTGGATCAGCCGCGACTTGTTTGACTAACCAATCTTCAAAACGTTTGATTTTATTTTTGTTTTTGTTTTCTGATGAACAAGCGAAATACCAATTATGTTTGTGCGGCACGCGCAAGGGGAAAGGCTGTTGAAGGCGACCCAATTTTATTTCTTCGGAAGCAAAGGGGCCGATGGTCATGGCGAGACCCCTGCCCTCTATGGCTGCTTCTTGGGCGAGAATGTAGGAATCAACAGAGAGACGGTTGGTGGGTTTCACGCCTTTGGCACCTGCACCTTCCAACCAGATTTGCCAATCTTCTTCCGCAGTATAAACATCGATGAGTTTGTGTTTCTTGATATCGTCCATCGACTTCAAGCTAATCGAGGGAGCACAGATGGGCACCAGGTAAGACTTGAACAATGGGCGATAATAATGGCCCGGCAGTTTGTTGCGGGCGAGGATGAGGCCAACGTCAACATTGCGCTCATCAAAATCCCAATCGAAATAGGATGTGGAGAGGCGCACTTTTACGTCGGGGTATTTGCGTTCAAAATCATGCAGGCGCGGGATCAACCATTTGAGCGCCACGGTGACATAAACTTGGATGGTGAGTTCATTGTCGGTGTTCGACGGGCGGAGTGCTTTGGTTTGGGCTTCGATCTGGTCGAAAGCATCGCGGACTGTTGGGTAATAGGTTTGTCCCAGTTGGGTGAGTTCGGCTTTGCGCGCATCGCGGCGGAAGAGTTGCACGTCGAGCCTATCTTCCAGCAGTTTGATTTGATGGCTGACGGCCGAGCGGGTTATACCCAGTTCACCTGCAGCCATGCGGAACGACCCAAGGCGAGCGGCGGCTTCAAAAGCAGTTAAAGCGCGAAGGGGTGGCAGGTCTCGTCTGGGCAAAGAAATTCACCTGTTAGAATGGGTTGATCGGGTTGTAACATAGCAGAAGTATAGTTTTGAGGGAGGGGCTGCGGGGTTAGATGGTGATATTTTTTCACATCATTTGGATGTGGCGCATTCTCACTTTATGGCGTATTATTTTATAAACCATTTATTTACGGAGTGGCCAATGGAACTGGAAACCAAATCTATTCTGTCTGGTCGTGTGACGGAATCAGGCAGACTGAGCTTGCCTGCAGAACTGCGGCGCAGAGTGGGCCTTGATAAGGGCGGGCCTGTTCGCATTGATATTGTGGATGGTTCGATCCGCATCACCACCATGAATGAAGTGAAAGAACGTATACGCAGTTTGGCAAGGGAATCTGGTCTGACCAAGAAAGCAAGTGTTGCTGGCTTTCTTGATTGGCGCGCTGATGAAAGGCAAACAGAGGCCAAGGGTAAAAAGCGTTGAGCGCGTTGGTTCTCGATGCCTCGGTTATCCTCGCCGCCATCTTGGGTGAGCCCGGAGGTGACGAAGTGTTCGAGCATATTGAAGACTCAGTGGTGAGCGCTGTGAATGTGGCTGAGGTTTATACTTACGCTGCTGTAAACAATTATCCGACTGACGCGATTGATGCATTTTTTGCTGAAACTGGTGTTGCAGTTTGGCCGCATGATTTTGAGCAAGCAGTAGCGACAGGGAGTTTGGCTTCAATCACTCGAAAGGCTGGCTTGTCGTTGGGTGACCGCGCGTGTTTGGCGCTGGCACAGCAAAAACAAGCCGAAGTATTGACTGCTGATCGACCATGGGCAGCTTTTGCAGAAGGTCTTGGATTGAAGATTAGGCTTTTGCGATGAGCTGGGTTTGGGTTGCTTAAAAGGCGAAGCTGGATGAGTTGATTTTGAAACTGCGCATCCCGATTGAGCGTTAGTTTTTCTCACTGTGTGGGCGTGTATATGAGGACTGTTCGAATAGCAGGCATTGGGGCATGTTGCGGTCAATAAACGAGGACGGAATATGACTCTTATCGATGATCTTTCAAAACGCCGTGGTGGCAGAGAAGCTCGTAAGGCTTTGCGCTCACGTGTGGTTCCGATGTCGGAGGCTGCGGTTCGGCCTGGCATGACGGGCGGGCAGTATAAGCCGCTTAAAGATGCGGATATGCAGCGCATTCATGAGACGGCTTTGAAGCTGTTGGAGACTGTTGGGCTGGGCACGCCAATTCCGTCATGTGTTGAGGCGGTGACGGCGCGGGGTGGGTTTATCAATGATCGTGGGCGGCTTTGCATTCCGCGTTCGCTGGTGGAAGACATTTTAGGGTCTTGTGCGCGAAATTTCGTGTTGCATGCGCGTGACCCGCAGCATGATATGGAGCCGTGGGGCAATAAGGTTTATTTTGGCACGGCCGGTGCTGCTGTGCATGTGGCCGAGATTGAGACCAACTCTTACCGTGAGTCCTATCTGGCTGATCTGTATGACGCGGCGCGGATTGTGGATACTTGCGAACACATTCACTTTTTCCAACGCTGCCTTACGGCGCGCGACATGTTGAATGGCCATGATCTTGATATCAACACGCTTTATGCTTCGCTTGCGGGCACTAACAAGCATGTGGGCACCAGCATGGTGGAGCCTGATCATGTGGATGAGTGTTTGCAGATTTTACACTATGTGGCGGGTGGTGAAAAGAAATGGCGCGAACGCCCATTTGTTTCGCAATCGAATTGCTTTGTGGTTCCGCCTTTGAAATTTGCCGAAGATGCTTGCCGGTGTCTTGAAGTGGCAGCGCGGGGCGGCATGCCGGTGTTGCTTCTTTCAGCGGCTCAAGCGGGGGCTACTTCGCCTGCGGCATTGGCAGGGACAGTTGTGCAGGCTGTGGCCGAATGTTTGGCTGGCTTGGTTTACATTAATTGCGTGGTGCCCGGCGCTATTGCGATCTGGGGGCCATGGCCATTTGTTTCTGATTTGCGCACGGGGGCCATGTCTGGTGGCTCTGGTGAGCAGGCACTCATCACAGCGGCATGCGGGCAGATGGGGCATTTTTATAACCTCACTGTAGGCTCTGCTTCTGGCATGTGCGATGCCAAGTTTCCTGATGTGCAGGCGGGTTATGAAAAAGGTGTGACGGCCGGAATTTCTGCAATGGCTGGTGTGAACCTGATGTATGAAATGGCGGGCATGCATGCTTCGCTATTGGGGTTTTGTTTGGAAAGCTTGCTCATTGATAATGACATGTTGGGTTCGATCAACCGCAATGTGCGCGGGATTGAAGTGACGGATGAGACATTGTCGCTTGATGTGATCACTGAGGTGTGCACGGAAGGGCCGGGACATTATCTCGGTTCAGATCAGACTTTGAGCATGATGCAGACGGAATATGTTTATCCGCTGCTCGGCAACCGTATGAGCCCTAAGGAATGGAACGAGGCGGGCAAGCCTGATATTTTGCAGAAGGCGATTGCGAAGAAGAAGTTGATTTTGTCGACCTATTATCCCGAATATATCCCCCGCGATGTGGATGCGATCATCCGCGCCAAACATGATATTCGTTTGCCGCGTGAGATTATGGAGATGGGCGATCCACGCTGGTTGAAATAGTGGAGCACCCGATTCTTACCCGCATTCGCCGCGAAAGTTTTGTGCCGCTTGGTTGGTTCTCTCCCACGGATATGGGTGAGACGCGGTTTGTTATTCTCATTGGCAATGCCGGGCCAGATATGTTCAGGCGGTTTGCGCGGACTGGTGGCGGATCGATGGATGAATGGACGCGGGCCGTTGTTGAACCGCTGGCTGCGGATTTGGATGCGCGGGCCGTGTTTCCGTTTGATGTGCCGCATCAGCCATTTTTATATTGGGCAAGGCGTGGTGGGGCTGGGCATGTTTCGCCTTTGGGGTTGAACATTCATCAGACTTATGGGCTTTGGCATGCTTATCGCGCAGCGTTGCTGTTTCCGGTGGAATTTGATTTGCCGCGGGTGGCGGCGGGGGCGCATCCTTGCTCATCATGTGCCGAAAAACCGTGTTTAAGCGCCTGCCCTGTTTCAGCATTTGACGGTCAAAGTTATGATGTTGAGGCGTGTGGTGTGCATGTGAATGCAGGTGCTAATGAATGCATGGAAGGAGGGTGTTTGGCGAGGCGAGCCTGCCCTATCGGTGTTCAATATCAATATGCTAAGCCCCAAGCACAGTTTCATATGCAGGCATTTGCGAAAGCGCGGTTAAAGTGAGCTATCAATTTATCGAAGACAAGTTGGCACGTGGTGAGACCATTATTCTGGATGGTGGCACGGGTACGGATATTCAGCGGCGTGGGGCGCCGATGAGCAGCGAAGTGTGGTGTGCTGAGGCAAACCTGACGCATCCGCATATCGTGCGCGAGGTGCATGAAGAATATATCCGTGTTGGTGCTGATATTATTGCGGCCAATACTTTCGCTTCTTCGGCGCTGAGTTTTAATTATTTTAAGCGTGATGATGATTTGCTGTTGGTTGACCAAGCCGCGGTGCGCGAGGCCAAAGCGGCAGCGGCTGGGCACAAGGTTGCGGTGGCTGGTTCGGTTTCGACGATGCGGCCAGTGGTGGCTGGTTCTGATCGTACTGATTTATCGACGGATTGGACGGAACTGCAAGCGCGGGCTTTATTTAAACGCAAGGTCGAGAATTTGAAAGCCTGTGGTGTTGACCTCATCATGATGGAGATGATGCGCGATGCGGATTATTCCGTTTGGGCCACTGAGGAAGCGATCAAGACGGGCCTTCCTGTTTGGGTTGGAATTTCGGTGGAACGCAATGCTGATGGCAAGTTGGTGGGCTTCGGGAGGCCTGATCAGATGTTGGAAGATTTCGCCCCTGCCCTGGCTGGACTGAGCCTTAAGGTGATGAGCATTATGCATACATCACCCAATGACACGGATGAAGCGCTGACAATTTTGCGCAAATATTGGTCGGGGCCGATGGGCACTTATCCGGAATGTGGATTTTTCAAAGCGCCGGATTGGCAGTTTGTTGATGTGATCACGCCTGATGATCTGATTTCCAAATCGCGCGATTGGCAGAAGCTTGGAGTTTCTGCTTTTGGGGGATGTTGCGGGATTGGGCCAGATCACATTTATCATTTGAGCAAGGAAATGAAATGAAAACGGGATCATGTTTGTGCGGGGCTGTGGCCTATGAAATTACTGGGCCGATGAAAGATGTCCTCGCTTGCCATTGCACACAGTGCCGCAAGCAGACTGGCAGCTATTGGATTTCAAGCAGTGTAGCCGACCATGATTTAAAACTGACGAAACAGGATGGCTTGAAGTGGTTTGCATCCAGCGATGTTGCCAAGCGCGGATTTTGCAAAGAATGCGGATCTAATTTGTTTTGGAAACAAAATGGCTCTGACACCACATCGATCTGTATTGGTGGGATCGACGGCAAGACCGATTTGAAAGTTGAGGGCCATATATTTTGTGATAACGCAGGCGACTATTACGAAATTGTGGGTGGCAACTATCAAAAACCGCAATGGTAATAACATCCACTTCATTAATGCCCTGAAAAACCAATTATTGTGATTGTCCTATGATCGGTTTAGTTAAAGCCAGATTCGGTTTGCTACGAGGCTTGGATTTTGGACGTTAAAAGTTTTAATATTCCGCTGGTTCCGCGTTGGCTTGGGTTTGTGGCCTGCTGCATTGGCATGTTCATGGCCATCTTGGATATTCAGGTGGTGGTGACGGCCCTGCCCGTTATCGAAAAAGCTTTGAATATTGGCGCAGAGCAAATGAGCTGGGTTCAGACCAGCTATTTGATTGCCGAGTCGATTGCAATTCCGATGACCGGGTTGTTGATGCGCGTGTTTTCGATGCGGCGGTTATTTGCCGGATCGCTGATGATGTTTACGTTCACTTCGGTTGGATGTGCATTGAGCTTTGGATTTGTGGACTTGCTCTGGTGGCGAGTTTTACAAGGTTTCAGCGGTGGTGTTCTTATCCCAATTGTATTTTCTGGAATTTTTTTGCTGTTTCCAAAAGGAATTCAGCAAAGCATTGCGACCACAACGGGTGGCTTTCTGGCTGTGCTCGCCCCGACGGTTGGGCCGATGGCTGGAGGATGGCTGACTGAGCATTACTCTTGGCATTGGTTGTTTTTGATCAATGTGGTGCCGGGCATAGTTGCCGTGCTGGTTGGCATTTTCACATTGCCAAAGGGACAATTGGGATTAGGTCTTCTCAAAACGATGGATTGGTTTTCGTTGATTTTGATGGCGGTCACTTTGACTGCGCTATTGGTTGGACTAAAAGATGCGCCGACCAGTGGCTGGCTTAGCATTTATGTGCTGGGCTGGTTTGCATTGGCCATTATCAGCGGCGTGTGGATGTGGATGCGGCCTAACCCGGCCATTATGTTCCATCTGCTGGAAGACCGAGCGCTGGCCTATGGTTGTGCGCTGAGTTTTGTATTGGGACTTTGCCTGTTCAGCTCAGTGTTTTTAATGCCGGTGTTTCTGGCCTTTGTGCGCGGCCATGGGCCACTTGAAATTGGATTGGTGACATTGGTGACGGGCATCGCACAATTGATCTCGGCGCCCATTATTATACAAATTGACCGTCACGTTGATGCGCGTTTGCTTTCAGCAATTGGGTTTGGGATGTTTGCGGTCGGGTTATTCATGAGCACCAATCAGAGTATCTCGACAGATTATGACGCAATGTTTTGGCCACAGATTGTGCGTGGGGTAGCCATTTCGATGTGTGTTCTTCCGCCCATTCGTTTTGCGCTTGCATTAGTTCCGCTTGATAAAATTGGAGATGCCAGTGGCATCTTTAACGTGGCCCGCAATATCGGTGGTGCCATTGGCATTGCTTTGGTTGACACCGTGATTTTCAGTCGCGCACCTGAGCATATAGATACGATCAAAGAAATGATGCAAACCAGCCCTGATGCTGCGGCCAAGATATTGGGAATGCCTGTGGCCGACCTTCCGACCGTTGATGATTTTGCTGGGATGCTGGGAATCAGTGACAGTTTGCAAGCTGCGGGCATGGCCTGGGCCATAAATGAAGCTTGGATGCTGCTCGGGGGCATGTGTTTGCTGGCTTTTCCGATTCTCTTCTGGATGGGCCATGTGCAAAGTGCTTTGCCACTCTCAAAACTCGCGCAGAGCTTGAAAGACGGCCAAAATTCTGCACTTTAAGCGTGTAGTTCGTGTTTGTTCCGATAGAAATATTTTTTTTGATTTCGACGGCTTGGGCTTGACGGCTTGTCAAGGCCCCACCTGTTTGTTCTCCACCGCGTGGTTCTTGTTGCGGATTAAACTGATGTAACACTTGAGCTTGTGGGCAGAATCGGGTGATGCTCTGGTTATCAACAAGACATTGAAGTCTGTGGACACAATAGGTGGTATTTACTTCTCATTAACACACTAGCTATTGACGCGATCATGACGTTTGTATTACTTTCTGTATCCAAGGTCGTGCAGCGGAATGCGGGTTCGAAACTTAGTTTTCAGCGTAAGTTCAAGACGATAGATCAACCCGAACTTTGACGGAATCGTCAAAGTTCGGAAAAGTTGATCGAAAATATAAACTGAAGGCGATTTTGACTTTTCATTGAAAAGTCAAAACGCTCTAGTCAGCACGCGTAGGGGTGGCAATGTCCACCAATGAGGAATTGGCGTTGAACATGGGGTTCTGGGGCTCCGTGGGCATTATTATGTGCTTGCGGCGATAAATTGGAAAGATACTGGGGTTAAAGATGAAGATTGAACGGAAATATACCAAGGCAGGCGAAGGCTCTTATGCAGGACTAGAGTTCCGCAAAGCTCTGAGCGAAATTAAGAACCCCGATGGTTCGATCGTTTTCCGCTTGGCTGATATTGAAGTTCCATCGACTTGGAGCCAAGTGGCGACTGATATTTTGGCCCAGAAATATTTCCGTAAAGCCGGTGTTCCTAAGATTTTAAAGCGTGTAGAAGAAGAAACTGTTCCATCATGGCTGTGGCGTTCGGTTGCCGATGATGACGCTATGGCGCATTTGCCTTTGAAAGAACGTACAAGAGGCGAGCAAAGCGCTCAGGAAGTGTTCAACCGCCTTGCTGGTACTTGGACTTATTGGGGCTGGAAGGGCAAATATTTCAACACTGAGGAAGACGCACTCGCATTTTATAATGAGCAGTGCTTTATGTTGGCCACGCAAAAGTGCGCGCCCAATTCACCACAGTGGTTTAACACTGGCCTGCATTGGGCCTATGGCATTGATGGCCCGTCGCAAGGGCATCATTATGTTGACCATGAAACTGGTAAACTGACGAAGTCGAAAACGGCTTATGAGCATCCACAGCCGCATGCTTGCTTCATTCAATCTGTTTCTGATGATCTGGTGAATGAAGGTGGGATCATGGATCTTTGGGTTCGGGAAGCGCGCCTGTTTAAATATGGTTCGGGCACGGGCTCTAACTTCTCGTCACTGCGCGGCGAAGGCGAAAAGCTTTCCGGCGGTGGCAAATCTTCTGGTTTGATGAGCTTCCTCAAGATTGGTGACCGAGCTGCTGGTGCCATTAAGTCTGGCGGCACAACGCGCCGCGCTGCCAAGATGGTGGTGGTTGATGTGGACCATCCAGATGTAGAAAATTATGTGTCTTGGAAGGTGAAGGAAGAGGAGAAGGTTGCTTCCCTCGTGACTGGCTCCAAGATTGTGAAGAAGCATTTGACTGCCATCATGAAGGCTTGCGTGAATTGTGAAGGCCCTGGCACGGATTGCTTTGAGATTGAAAAGAACCCTGCCCTCAAGCGCGCTGTTAAAGATGCGCGCAAGAACATGGTGCCTGATAATTATATTAAGCGCGTCATTCAATTTGCTAAGCAAGGTTATAAGGATATTGCGTTTGATACTTATGATACCGATTGGGACGGCGAAGCTTACCGGACTGTGTCTGGCCAAAACTCCAATAACTCCGTTCGGGTGACCGATGAGTTCTTGGATGCTGTTGAAAAGAACGGCGATTGGAATTTACTGAACCGCACCAATGGCAAGATTTTCAAGACTTTGAAAGCTGCCGAGCTTTGGGATAAGATTGGCCATGCGGCTTGGGCTTCAGCTGATCCGGGCATTCAATTCCATTCGACGATCAATGATTGGCATACTTGCCCAGCATCAGGTGAAATTCGTGCGTCAAATCCTTGCTCAGAATATATGTTCTTGGATGATACGGCCTGTAATCTTGCTTCATTGAACCTGTTGCAATTCCGCGAAGCCAATTCAAACAAGTTTGACATTGCTTCGTTTGAACATGCGGTTCGGTTGTGGACTCTGGTGCTTGAAATATCGGTGATGATGGCGCAGTTCCCTTCGAAAGAAATTGCTCGTCTTTCATATGAATATCGCACGCTTGGTTTGGGCTTTGCAAACATTGGCGGCTTGCTGATGATTGCTGGCATTCCTTATGACAGCCATGAAGGGCGCGGCATTTGTGCAGCGATCTCTGCGATTATGACTGGTGTTTCTTATGCCACCTCAGCCGAAATGGCATCTGAGCTTGGGCCATTTTCTGGCTTTGCCAAGAACCGCGAACATATGCTGCGGGTCATACGCAATCATCGCCGCGCCACGTATGGTGCTGCGGTTGGTTATGAAGGTGTGCGCACAGCGCCTGTTCCTCTCGATGAGAACGACATCAAGGACAAATCACTTGTTGCTGCCGCACGTCGCGCTTGGGATTTGGCGGTTGAAATGGGTGAGGCCCATGGTTACCGCAATGCGCAAAGCACTGTGGTTGCGCCAACTGGCACCATCGGCTTGGTGATGGATTGCGATACGACTGGTATTGAGCCTGACTTTGCTCTGGTGAAGTTTAAGAAGCTGGCTGGTGGTGGTTATTTCAAGATCATCAACCAAGCTGTGCCTGAAGCTTTGCGCACATTGGGCTATACGCCAGAACAAATCGAATTGATCATTGGATATGCTGTGGGCCATGGCACATTGTCAGACGCGCCTGCACTCAATCATGCGCAACTCAAGGCCAAGGGATTTGGTGATGAGCAGATTGCGAAGATCGAAGGCGGTTTGGCTTCGGCTTTCGACATCAAGTTCGTGTTCAATAAGTGGACGCTGGGTGAAGAATTCTGCAAGACCGTGCTGAAGATTTCTGATGCACAGCTGAATGACTTTTCATTCGACTTGCTGGCCCATATCGGCTTCTCACGCGCTGATATTGATAAAGCCAATATCCATGTGTGTGGCGCCATGACTTTGGAGCAAGCGCCTGGTTTGAAGGATGAGCATCTGCCGGTGTTTGATTGCGCCAATCCTTGTGGCCGCATTGGCAAGCGCTTCCTCTCGGTTGAAAGCCACATTCGTATGATGGCGGCGTCGCAGCCGTTTATCTCCGGCGCAATTTCGAAGACCATCAATATGCCGAATGATGCTTCGGTTGAGGAATGTGCTGCATCATACATGCTGTCTTGGAAGCTGGGTGTTAAGGCCAATGCTTTGTACCGCGATGGCTCAAAGCTTTCGCAGCCTTTGTCTTCGCAGCTGATTGCTGATGAAGATGATGAAGATATAGATGCAGTAGAAACCTTGATGGCCAAGGCGCCGCAACAACGTGTTGAAGTGATCGTAGAAAAGATCGTTGAGAAGATTATTGAGCGTGCGCAAAGCCGCGATAAGCTTCCGGGTCGCCGGAAAGGCTATACACAGAAGGCGGTTGTGGGTGGGCATAAGGTTTATTTGCGCACTGGCGAATATGATGATGGTAAGCTTGGCGAAATCTTCATTGATATGCACAAGGAAGGTGCGGCGCTTCGCGCGATGATGAATAACTTTGCTATCGCTGTATTAGTGGGCCTGCAATATGGTGTGCCGCTGGAAGAGTTTGTGGATGCATTTACATTCACCAAGTTTGAACCCGCGGGCATGGTGCAAGGCAACGAGTCTATCAAGAACGCAACGTCGATCCTTGATTATGTGTTCCGTGAACTGGCTGTTTCTTATCTCGGTCGTCATGAGCTTGCTCATGTGGAAGCTTCAGAAATGGGCTTTGATGCTTTGGGCAAAGGCGTTGGCGATGATGAACCAAAGACTGCACCAGCTCAGCGCTTTGTTTCAGCTGGCTTCGTGCGCAAGCAAAACCTCGCTAATGTTGTGGTGATGCCGCAAGCTTCTGCTGCTTCATCACAATCACCATCACACGCATTGTTGTTGCGCGCGGCAGAAACTGTTGGCAGCTTGGCTTTGGCCGAAGCAACTGCACCTGCTTACGCTTACGAAGCTGCGTCAACGCCTGCTCCAGCGATGGATCAACGCGCGCAAGCCCGCATGAAGGGTTATGAAGGCGACACTTGCGGCGAGTGCGGCAACTATACGATGGTGCGCAATGGCACGTGTTTGAAATGCGATACGTGCGGATCGACGAGTGGTTGTTCGTAAGTTTGATTGAAGAGGATTAATGGAGCCGGGAGTGATCCCGGCTTTTTTTATGAACAGTTTTGCGATTGTTGCCGTCTCGCTTGCCTTCGCAAGCATGACGGTTGTGAAAATGGAGCGTGAAAATTGACGGTTGAATCATTGCGCGTACGCATCATCATTAAATATTTTAAAAAAATTGTGGAAAACGTTTTTAAGTTGTAGGCGATGGCGGTAATTCGACTGCGAAAATAATTTCGTCTGTGTACTGATTATGATGAAAAAAGCATTATTTTATAATAGTAAAATGAATTTCCGTATTAATCAGTATACTGATCAAATTTTCAAGACGATATTATTTACCATTTGTTAGTCATGTGAGAGCGATACACAAGATGTAGTCGGCATATTGCCGAATCACACAAACGGGTTCAGATATGTTTTCAGTTACGAACGGAAAACAAAAAAATATATTTCTGTT
>JAYWEV010000157.1:0-12126 GCA_043779145.1 Aestuariivirga sp.
TATTTACCTGACGCTCGGAAAGCTGGGCTTCGAGCTGCAGAATAAACTTTTCAACCACTTTGCGCACCACTTCGGCCGGCAAATGTCCAAAGCTTACAATAGCATCCAAGCGGTTGCGGAACTCAGGAGTGAACATCTTAGTGATGGCTTCTGTGTCGTCACCCTCGCGCACATTGCGGGTAAAGCCAAATGCGGCCTTTGCTAAATCTTGTGCGCCAGCGTTCGTCGTCATAATCAAGATCACATTGCGGAAATCAACTGACTTGCCGTTATTATCAGTCAGCTTGCCGTGATCCATCACCTGCAACAAAATGTTGAACAGATCAGGATGGGCCTTCTCAATTTCGTCAAGCAACAATACACAATAAGGCGTTTGATCCACAGCATCGGTCAGCAAACCACCTTGGTCAAAACCAACATATCCGGGAGGTGCACCGATGAGGCGGGAAACAGAATGCCGCTCCATATATTCGCTCATGTCAAAGCGCGTGAGTTTCACACCCAGCACTTCAGCCAAACGTTTGGCCACTTCAGTCTTACCAACACCCGTTGGGCCAGAGAACAAATAGCTGCCAATTGGCTTTTCCGGTTCGCGCAAACCAGCCCGCGCCAATTTAATAGCAGCCGCCAATTGCTCAATCGCCTTGTCTTGGCCAAACACCATACGTTTAAGTTCAGACTCAAGATTCTTGAGCAACGTCGTATCATCACGTGAAACATTCTTCGCCGGAATGCGTGCCATTGTGGCGATGGTCGCTTCGATATCCGACAATTCAATTACTTTTTTGCGTTTATCTTCAGCCACCAACATTTGCGAAGCACCAGTCTCATCAATCACATCAATCGCCTTATCCGGCAATTTACGGTCGGCCATATAACGTGCAGAAAGCTGAACTGAGCCTTCAATTGCTTCGTCGGTATAAGTGACTTTATGGAACTCTTCATAATAAGGCTTGAGGCCCTTCATGATGGCAATCGCATCTGGAATTGAGGGTTCGTTTACATCAATTTTCTGGAAGCGGCGCACCAACGCCCTGTCCTTCTCAAAATGCTGACGATACTCTTTGTAAGTCGTTGATCCGATGCAACGAAGTGCACCACCCGCCAAAGCGGGTTTCAACAAATTCGAAGCGTCCATTGAACCGCCAGATGTGGCACCTGCGCCAATCACGGTGTGAATTTCATCAATGAACAAAATCGAACCAGGCTTCTGCTCAATCTCTTTCATCACAGCCTTGAGGCGCTCTTCAAAATCACCGCGGTAGCGCGTACCAGCCAGCAATGTGCCCATATCCAGCGAATAGATCGTGCAATCTTTCAGAACTGCGGGAACTTCGCCCTTGATGATCTTGCGCGCTAAGCCTTCGGCAATGGCGGTTTTACCAACACCAGGATCACCCACAAACAAAGGATTGTTCTTGGTGCGGCGGCACAAAATTTGAATGGTGCGATCAACTTCCTTGGCGCGCCCGATCAGCGGATCAATCTTGCCCTCTGCAGCCTTTTTATTGAGGTCAACGCAATAAGCCTCAAGCGCACTTTCCGTCTTTTTCTTTGCGCTAGAATTCGGAGCGCCCTGCTCTTCACCAGCATTCTCACCTTCTTGATCAGCACCACGCACAGCGCGCGTTTCTGATAAGCCAGGCTTCTTGGCAATTCCATGTGAGATGTAATTGACCGCATCATAACGCGTCATATCCTGTTCTTGCAGGAAGAAAGCCGCATGGCTCTCACGCTCAGCAAAAATAGCAACAAGAACATTGGCCCCAGTCACTTCTTCGCGGCCCGATGATTGCACGTGAATGACTGCACGTTGAATAACGCGTTGGAAACTGGCGGTAGGCTTGGCTTCCGTCACATTGTCAGTCACCAGATTGGCCAGCTCGCTATCGATATATTCGCTCAAACTTTCTTTCAGCTCTTCAATATTAACGCCGCAAGCTTTCATCACGCCGATAGCGTCTTTGTCGTCAGTCAACGACAATAGCAAATGTTCAAGCGTGGCAAGTTCTTGCTTGCGGCTGGCAGCAAGCGCTAATGCGCGATGAAGTGCTTTTTCAAGACTGCGGGAGAATGTTGGCACGCTAATTTTCCTCTACGACTAGATCAACCTGAACTTTGACGGGGTCGTCAAAGTTCGGAAAGGTTGATCGACTATTACAACTTAGGGCGATTTTGACTTTTCCGAGAAAAGTCAAAACGCTCTAGGCAAATGGGAAACGCCAAATTGCCGCGAACTTCAATATTCAGTCTAATATAGGTCAGAAATTGGGCGCGACTAGTCCCCTGCCCAATAATTATTCTTTTTCCAATGTGCACTGCAATGGATGGCCGTGTTGCTTGGCAAAATCCATCACCTGCGTCACTTTAGTTTCGGCCACTTCAAATGTGTAAACCCCGCACACGCCAACACCCTTTTGGTGAACATGCAGCATGATGGTGTAAGCATCTTCGCCAGACTTGTTGAAAAACAATTCCAACACATGAACCACAAATTCCATGGGCGTGAAATCATCATTCAAAAGTAACACTTTATAAAGCGCCGGCTTTTGCGTTTTCGGGCGTGTCTTGGTGACAACACCAGTGTCAGAATCGCGATCAGGAGTGGTCGGTTTTTTGGCCATAAAAGCAATATAAATGATTTTTATAAAATTGGGAGTGCTGTTCTCAAATTTAACTTGCGTCATGAAAACGCAAATATTTATGCAATTAATGGTATTTAGCCAGCTGAATGCGTTTAAATATCTAAGCCTTCTTCGCTCACAAACTCAGCGCGCTCGCTGATAAAATTGAAACGCTCTTCTGGCTTATTACCCATAAGTTGCTCCACCACCCGCGCCGTCGAAACCTGCGCCGCGTCCGCCAAAGTGATACGCAGCAAAAGCCGCTTGGCCGGATCCATTGTGGTTTCCTTCAACTGATGTGCCATCATCTCGCCAAGGCCTTTAAAGCGCCCCACTTCCACTTTCCCGCGTCCGCCAAAATTCGCCAGCAGTTCATCCTTGTGTTCATCGGTCTGGGCGTAAACCGTCTTGCCACCTTGCGTCAGGCGGTAGAGCGGCGGCACAGCCAAATATAAATGGCCTTGATCAATAACCTTTGGCATTTGACGGTAAAAGAACGTCATCAGCAATGAAGCAATATGGGCGCCGTCAACGTCAGCATCCGTCATGATGATGATTTTGTCATAGCGCAAATCTTCCTCGCGGTAGGAAGCACCCATGCCGCAGCCAATAGCTTGCACAAGGTCGCCAATTTGTTGATTGGCAGCAAGCTTGTCTTTGCCGGCGCTTGCCACATTCAAAATCTTGCCGCGAAGTGGCAGCACAGCCTGGTTCACGCGGTTGCGAGCTTGCTTGGCTGAACCACCAGCTGAATCACCTTCAACGATAAACAGCTCTGAACCATCGGTCGCGGTCGCTGAACAGTCGGCCAGCTTTCCCGGCAGGCGTAATTTACGCACAGCGGTCTTTCGACCCACTTCCTTTTCTTGCCTCCGACGAAGACGTTCTTCGGCACGGTCAATAATCCACTCAAGCAATTTATCAGCCTGCGCCGGATGGCCCGTGAGCCAATGGTCAAAATGATCGCGCACCGCATTTTCAACAATGCGGGCCGCATCCATCGTCGCCAGCTTGTCTTTGGTCTGGCCTTGGAATTCAGGCTCGCGAATGAACACCGACATCATGGCACCGGACTGCACCATCACGTCATCCGCAGTAATCACTGATGCGCGTTTATTGTTGGCCATTTCAGCATAGGTTTTAAGAGAACGCGTGAGAGCTATCCGAAAGCCAGCCTCGTGGGTTCCGCCTTCAGGTGTGGGGATCGTATTACAATAAGAAGACATGAAACCATCTTCGCCACCAAACCAAGCGACCGCCCACTCAACCGAACCATGGCCGCCTTCTTTAACGACCTTGCCAAAAAAGACGTCATCAACCACCCGAGTCATGCCATCGAGGCGTTCTTCAAGATAATCTTTAAGACCACCGGGGAAATGGAACACCGCTTCGTCTGGTATCGATTTATCCTTCAAATGGACAGGCGCACATTTCCAACGGATTTCAACGCCGCCGAATAAATAGGATTTCGACCGCGCCATTTTATAGAGCCGCGCAGCTGAAAACACCGTGTTGCCCTTGCCAAAGATTTGATGATCTGGCAAAAATTTAACCGTCGTGCCACGCCGCCCCGAAACCTTGCCCAAGCTCTGCAAATCACCATCAGGCTTACCGCGTCTAAATTCCTGACGGTAAAGTTGGCTGCCACGCGCCACTTCAACAATGCAATGCTCCGACAAAGCATTCACCACCGAAACACCCACACCATGCAAACCGCCCGATGTTTCATAAACCTTGGAGTCAAATTTGCCGCCGGCATGCAGCGTGACCATAATCACTTCAAGAGCTGACTTGTCCTTAAACTTAGGATGCGGATCAATGGGAATGCCGCGGCCATTATCCGTGACCGCCAAATAGCCATCGGCGAAATATTCAACTTCAATCCGGCTGGCATGGCCCGCCACCGCTTCGTCCATCGAGTTGTCAATAACTTCGGCAAACAAATGGTGCAGCGCTTTTTCGTCCGTGCCACCAATATACATGCCCGGTCTGCGCCGCACCGGCTCCAAACCTTCGAGCACCTCAATATCCGCAGCCGTATAGCTGTCCTCACCCTTGGATTTGGGCGGCAGTTTTGCTTCGGGCTTTGGTTTTGGGGCTGCGGGCATGCCGCCGAACAGGTCGTCGTCTTTAGGTGGTTTAGCCATGGATACTCTACAGTTTTCGAATCATTGGCTGCACTATGGCCACCTGCGCGCCAAACCACAAATGCTGCAGCGCACTGTGAACATTGTGGCTTTTCCTTGACAAAAGGTCACAACTGTAGTTTCCTGTGATTCAATTAAATTGCCTCAAGAGCAATAATTTCGGGGAGTGGCGTTTGGCCTTGGGGTAAAAAGGCGCTACCGCGTGGGAGGAAATAATGTCGGATCTCAATCAGAGGATCGAGGGGATGTATCAAAGTGACAAGCGCAACGCTTACATTTTGATTACGTTGCTTTGGATCGTCATACTTTTCGTGCTCACCATGTCATGGCCATACATACCAGACACCGGAGTAAAAGTTGTAGCACTCATGGGAGCAGCAGCTGTTTTAATTTTCAATACGGCTTCAATAACAGCCATGATCAGCCACTATAAGGAAGACAAGGCCTTTATCTATGGCCTCGACATCCAACATCTCGATGCTGCCAAACAACATAAAGACTGAGGCAAAAATTATGGCAAAATACAATCCACCTGAACAACCAAAAATCATGCAATGGTTTGACATTGCCTTTGTTGTTGGCGCAATATTTTTTGCACTTTGGTTTCCACTCTACATGGGCTGGGCCGGTGTTTCGCGTTCGATCGTCAAAATCGATAACCCAACTTGGGAGGCATTGAAGCAAACGCCTGCGCAGGTAGAGCAATGGGTGAAACTTGGCTTTGCCGATGCAGCAGCTGCACATGACATCATTCAAAACAAGTTCGACTATACGATCAATTGGCCTCAACTGCTCATAATGACCATTGTTTTGATCGGCTATTTTGTTTTTCTCTTCAAGGCTTCTGATACAGAATACCGCGAAGTGATCGATGAAAAATTTAACCAGAAATAAGGAGAGAAAACATGTGGATAACTCTCGCGAATATAGGTTGGGCAATCTCTGCAGTAGCAGCCATCTGGATGCTCTATGATTGGTTCAAAATCGACACAACATATGACGAAGCATCACTGACTTCATCTCGCGAAGGTGAGATTGAAGCGGTGCAAGAAAAACATCGGGTGTAAGGAGAAAATAATGGTAACAACAACTTCAGCCGGTTCGGCCCCTCAAAAAATATCATTGTCGCGCGTGTTAGGCCCTGTCCATGTTTGGGCATTGGGTGTGGGTATCGTGCTTGTCGGTGAATATACAGGTTGGAATTTTGCAGTTGATAAGGGCGGCACACTGGCTGCTCTCATCATCTGTTGGGTTATGGGCCTGCTCTATACGTCGGTGGCCATGATTGACTCGGAAGTCACCTCAACAGTCGCAGCAGCTGGTGGCCAATATGCGCAGGCAAAACACATCGTAGGGCCTCTCATGGCTTTCAATGTGGCGTTATATCTGGTCTTTGCTTACACCATGTTAGAAGTTTCCAACGCTATTTTGATTGTTGACACGATCAAGTCATATGCGGGTGCGGAGTTCACAGACTGGCACTATCGCGGCATCATCGCCACAGTCATTGTTGTGCTAGCAGCCTTGAACTATCGCGGCGTATTGATGACGCTAAATGTCAACTTCGTCATTACAGCAGTGGCCTATCTGGCTATCATTGTGTTGTTCTTCTCAGTGCAACCTTGGAGCCAAGGTTCAATCTTGAAGCTTGGCGATATGGTTACGCCAGACAACGCTTTGCCTTATGGATGGATCGGCGTCGTTGCGGCTTTCCATTGGGGCGTCTGGTACTATCTCGGCATTGAAGGAACCACGCAAGCTGCAGAAGAAGTGCGGTCCCCTGCCCGTGCTCTGCCTTTCGGCACCATGGCAGGCATGATAACACTTTTGATTGGCGCAACATTGACATGGTACATCTGCGCTTCGCTCATGCCATGGCAGTATCTGGGCTTCACTTACTTCCCATTACTTGATGCGGGTAAAATAACCGGTAGCAAATCACTTGAGTATCTCATGTTCGTTGCCACCATTCTGGCGGGTCTGGCTTCAGCCAATGGCTGCATCAATGATGCTGCACGGGCTTGGTTCTCGTTGGGTCGTGACCGCTATTTGCCAAGTTGGTTCTCAGCCGTGCATCCTAAGTATCGCACGCCCTACAGATCAATCATTTTCTTGGTGCCTATTGCTTTGGCCTTTGCCTTTACTGCAAATCTTGGCCAAGCGATCACCTTCTCGATCTTGTCAGGCGTGTTGCACTATACGTTCATGAGCATCAATATCATCATGTTCCGCAACAAGTGGCCGCTGGGTTCAATCCAACGGGGATATACCCATCCCTTCCACCCAATCCCAGCGATTGTTCTGTTCCTGCTCTGCGTCTTGACATTCTTCGCGATCTTCCTTGGCTATGGCACACAGCTCACAGCCATGGTGGTGTTCTACATCGCGATGTCATTTTGGTTCCACTTCTACCGCTACCAATATGTGCGCCGTGGCGCGCAGTTCACAATGCCTTGGCCAAAACCAAGAGGATATTAGAGCGTTTTGACTTTTCGCAGAAAAGTCAAAATCGCCCTTACGTTCAGTGTTGGATCAGTTCTAAAAAATTTAAGAAGAAACGAAAACAAGACTTGTGGCCCGCTGCAAAGCGGGCCATTATTTTTGAAATGACATTTATGAATTTCATATCCACAATCGTTGCAGCAGCCATTGCCTATTTCTTGATCAAGCGCACCATGGCAAAAGCTGAACGACAAAGGCAAATTCCAAACCTGCTCTTTGCAGAAGTGGCAACAATTTTCACCGAAACAGAAATCAAACCAGGCGAAAGCTTGGGTAGCCATGTGTTGACAGGCCTTTACGCAGACCACCAATTCGAACTCAAAACCATCACCGACACTTTGAACACGCGCAAACTGCCCAGTCTCTGGCTGATGATCACCTTAAAAACTCCGGTGCCAATCAAGCACACGCTCGACGTGATGCTTCGCCCCGCAGGCCCATCCACATTTTCAAACTTTGATTTTCTGCCGATCATCATTCCAACCCCTTCCGGATTCCCCGAACAAGCGGTGTTGCACAGCGACGAAGACCGATCGCCATTCAATCTCAATTTGTTAAAGCCCATATTAAGTTTTTTCAAAAACCCACACGCCAAAGAATTTCTAGCAACCCCAAATGGTCTGCGTCTGGTTACGCAATTGGGTGAAGCCGAACGGGCCCGCTATCTCGTCGCCCGTGAAGCGCGCTTTGAAAGCACAACCATCGACGCCGCCGAAACTAAACACGCACTTCAACTATTACTTGCTTTGAAAAACGATCTGCAACAACATTATGGCCATGACTGAAAAACCACCCATCAATCCTTATCTAATCTTGCTCGCCAGCCTCATTCTGCCTGGCTCCGGCCACGTTTGGCTTGGCCTTGCACAGCGCGGATTGATGTTTTTGTTTTTCGTCATCATCTTAGGCTGGGTCAGCTCCCATGTTATACCATCGCATTTTTCTTTCATTGGCAGACACATCGGCGGAATATTCGTCTATGGCGTATCGGTCATCGACGCCTATAAAACAGCGCGCATCAGGTTTGCGGAGTGGAACCGTGATAAAAATTCTACTCGCTAGCGTATTCTTTGTCAGCGCGGTGCAAGCCGCTGAAACAAAATTAACCGGCGCAGAAATGCAATCGATACTTTACGACAAAATCCTTTACGGCAAAGACGCTGAGCAAATTTTCCAAAAATCAGGTGTCACATTTTACACTGCCAGCGGCGGCCAATCCCAAGGCAACTGGAAAGTTGAAGGCGAGAAATATTGCTCACAATGGCCGCCCAATCTGGCATGGGCCTGCTATGAGATGACCCAAGACGGAAATAAAATCACCTTTATTTCGAAAGATGGTAACCGCACTGAAATGTCGACCATGAAATAGTCTTTACATCGCACAAACTTACTCTATAGCAGCGCGCTGTTTTCAACCCACCCTCAAAGGAGGATGCGTTACATGATCGATCACAAAATTTATGCCCGTTGGGATGGCCCTATTATTATGATTGGCTTTGGTTCCATCGGCCGCGGCACGCTGCCTTTGCTGCTGCGTCATATCAAATGTGACCGCACCCGCATGATCATCATCGATCCATCAGATGATTGGAAACACATTGTCGATTCCGAAAATATCAAATTTAGAAAAGTAGGTTTAACGCGCGCCAATCATAAAAAGATTTTGGAGCCGCTGCTCAAAGGAGGTCCCGGTCAAGCATTGATCGTAAACCTTTCAGTTGATGTTGATAGCATCGCCATTATGAAAGTCGCCCGCCAAGCCAAGGCGCTTTACATCGATACAGTCAACGAGCCATGGCCTGGTTTTTATTATAACACCAAAGTCGATAACGCCTCGCGCACCAATTATGCGCTGCGTGAAAAACTGGTGGCAGTTAAGAAAAAGATGGGCAAAGGCCCAACGGCTGTTTCTTGCTGCGGTGCCAATCCGGGCATGGTGTCTTGGTTTGTGAAACAAGCCCTGCTGAACTTAGCCCGCGATCTTAAAGTAAAAACTGAAGTGCCAAAAAAGCGCGAAGATTGGGCCAAGCTGATGAAGAGGCTGGGTGTCAAAGGCGTGCACATTGCTGAACGCGACACGCAGCGCGGCCGCGACCCGAAGAAACTTGATACATTCGTGAACACCTGGTCAGTTGAAGGTTTCATCTCCGAAGGCAAGCAACCTGCGGAGTTAGGCTGGGGCACGCATGAAAAGCTGATGCCACCTTTGGGCCGCAAACATAAAACCGGAAGCAAATCTGCCATTTTCTTAGAACGCGCCGGTGCCGCCACGCGCGTGCGAACCTGGGTGCCAGAGATCGGCCCGCAACACGGCTTCCTCGTCACCCATAATGAAGCAATTTCAATCTCGGATTATTATACCGTGAAAAAGGATGGCAAAGCCATTTATCGCCCCACCTGTCATTACGCGTATCACCCGTGCAATGACGCGATCCTCTCGATTGCTGAAATGTTCGGCAATGGCGGCAAAATCCAATCCAAGATTCACATATTAGAACCCCATGAAATCGCCGACGGCAAAGATAAGCTCGGCGTGCTGCTCTATGGCCACAAGAAAAATGCCTATTGGTTCGGCTCGCAACTTTCCATCGGAGAAGCGCGAAACTTAGCCCCCCACCAAAGCGCCACCGGCATGCAAGTCAGCTCTGCTGTTTTGGCCGGTCTGGTCTGGGCCATCGAAAACCCCAACGCCGGAATCGTCGAAACCGACGAAATGGACTTCCGCCGCTGCCTCGAATTGCAGCTGCCTTATCTCGGCCCCGTAAGCGGCATCTACACCGATTGGAACCCCCTCAAAAACCGCGAGATGCTGTTTGCAGAACCCATCGACAAAAAGGACCCATGGCAATTCACCAATGTTTTGGTGCATTAACAGAGGCTCATTTCTGCGCTAGGCTGCGGGTCATGAAAAAGATTCGCAAGCTTCCCCTCGCTCTGGCTTTCTCAAGCCTTCTCGCAATCTCTGCTTCTGCCGCGCCAAAGCACGGCATGGCCATGTTGGGAGAGCCAGCCCTGCCGCCTGATTTCAAAAACTTGCCCTATGCCAACCCAGATGCCCCCCAGGGCGGCATTCTGAAACAAGCGGTGACGGGCACATTCGACAGCATCAACCCGTTCATCATCAAGGGCAATGTGGTGACAGGCCCTCGAACTTTTGTGTTCGAAAGCCTGATGGGCCGTAATGGTGCCGAAGTCTTCACCGAATATGGCTTGTTGGCAGAGAGCATCGATGTGACCGATGATCGCCAGACTTTCACATTTAAAATCCGCCCAGAAGCCAAATTTTCCGATGGGTCGCCTGTCACAACGGCGGACGTGCAATTCTCGCTCGAAACATTGCGCGATCACGGCAAGCCGAGTTTTAAAAATAATTTTTCAAAAATTAACAAGATGGATTTGGTCGATGACCACACCATCACCTTCCATCAAGACAAGGGTGACCGCGAACTGCCGATGATCATCGGGCTGATGCCGATCCTTTCGAAAAAATCATGGGACGGAAAAAATTTCGAAGACACAACCATTCTTCCAATCATCGGTTCCGGGCCATACATGTTTGGCGAAATCAAGCCGGGCGAAATGATCTCTTACAAAAAGAATCCAGATTATTGGGGCAAGAACTTGGCCTTCAATAAGGGGCTGTGGAATTTCGACAAATTCCGCTTCGATTATTACCGCGATGCCAACGCAGCCTTTGAAGCGTTCAAAAAAGGCGATGCCGATGTGCGCGGCGAATCTGATCCCACCCGCTGGACCACAGGGTATAAATTTCCAGCCGTCGGCGAAGGCAAAGTGCTGCTTGAAACCTACGAAGCAAAAACCCCTGCGCCAGCTTCGGGCTTTGTATTCAACACCCGCCGCAAAATTTTTGAAGATGTAAACGTGCGCGAAGCATTGACCATGGCCTTTGATTTTGAATGGGCCAATGCCAATTTATTCAGCGGCTCATACAAACGCATTTATGGTTATTTTTCGGGCTCTGAACTCTCATCGATGGGTAAGCCCGCAGATGCAGTGGAGCAAAGCATTATTGGCACTGGTCTGCGCGCCGATATCATGGATGGAAGTTACAGGCTTCCAGTTGCTGATGGCTCGGGCCGGGACCGAAAGCAGTTAAGAAAAGCTGTGGATCTGTTAGGCCAAGCAGGCTGGAAAGTTACCGATCAAGGCTTGATGAATGCAGCAGGCGAACAATTTGCATTCACCATCACCGTTCAAAATCCAGATCAAGAAAAAATCGCGCTGCATTATCAGCGCACACTTCAGCAGATCGGCATCAAGGTTGAGCTGCGTACAATTGACGACGCGCAATTCACGGCCATCAAGAAGAATTACGACTATGATATGATCCCATGGACTTATTACAATTCATTGTCGCCCGGAAACGAGCAAGACCTGTATTTTGGTTCCGCGGGCAAAACCACCGACGGCACACGCAATTATGCTGGCATTGCTGATCCAAAAATCGATGCAGCTATTCAAGCGATGCTGAAATCTAAAACCCGCGAAGAATTCGTATCGGCCATTCATGCTGAAGATCGCTTGTTGGTTTCAGGATTCTACATGGTGCCATTCTATGTGGCGCCTCAATGGGTGGCACGCTGGTCTTACATCGGTGGAAATCCGCCTGACAAACAACCCGTAACAGGTTTTGAATCGATAACACTGTGGCACAGTCCGTAATCAAAATTGATGTCGTCTCCGACGTTATTTGCCCATGGTGTTTTCTGGGTAAGCGGCGCTTGGATAAAGCCTTGTCGCTGCTCCCGGACATCAAAGCTGAAATCAATTTCCGCCCCTTCTTTCTTGATCCCACAATCCCATCGGAAGGTTTAGACCGCCACGCATATATG
>JAYWEV010000158.1:0-12006 GCA_043779145.1 Aestuariivirga sp.
GGTGCATCAGTGGTGCGGACAAATGCTGCCAATTCAACGCTCCACCAGTTTCATGCGGACGTTGAACCAGTTCATAAGGAGTGATGTGACAAGGCTTGTCGTGAGATAAACGACAAGAGCTATGGAATAGACTTCAATCGCCTTGCCCGATTGGTTGTTGACCGTGCCCGCGGCATACATGAGATCAGGGTAACCAACGGCAACAGCAAGGGATGAGTTTTTGGTCAGGTTGAGATACTGGCTGGTGAGCGGCGGAATGATAATGCGCATGGCTTGCGGGATCACCACCAAGCGCAACGTCTTGCTATTGTCGAGACCCAGAGCATGAGAGGCTTCGGATTGGCCGTGGCTGACAGCGATGATTCCGGAGCGGACGATTTCAGCAATGAAGGTTGCTGTGTATATGACGAGCGCCAGAAACAGCGCAATGAATTCCGGCACCAAAGTCATGCCACCTTTGAAATTGAATCCGGCCAGTACTGGATAATCCCACGTCAGCGGCCAGCCTGCGATCAGCAATCCTAAAATGGGAGCGGCAATGATAATCGGAACGGATATCCACCAGACAGGGAGAATCTGCCCAGTGGCCTCCTGCCGCTTCCAAGACCAGCGCCTGAACAGCCAGGTGCCAACTAATGCTGCAATGAGCAGCGCCAGAGAAATCCAACCGCCTTTGCCCAAGGTTACGTGTGGTGCGATGATGCCGCGATTGCTGATGAAAACAATGTCATAAATATTAATGGCCTGCTTTGGCCCTGGGAGTGGTTTCAAGACCAGCGCGTACCAGATGAAAATTTGCAGCAGCAAGGGAATGTTTCGGATGATTTCGATGTAAATCGTTGCGGCTGACGAGATCACCAAATTTTTCGATAGGCGCATCACGCCAACGATGAAGCCAATGATGGTGGCGAAGATGATGCCGAGAATTGAAACAAGTGCTGTGTTATAAAAGCCGGCCAGCAAGGCGCGGGAAAATGTTGAGTCTGAACTGTATTGGATGAGCGATGTTGAAAGATCAAAGCCCGAGGCCTTGTTTAGAAAATCAAAACCGAAGTTCTGGTTGAGCTTCACCAGATTGGCTTGGGTGTTAGCGACAATCCAATAGAGGCCCCCTGCTAAAAGCATGAGAACAACAAGCTGACTTGCTATGCCCCGAAACTTCGGGCTGTAAAGCCAATCCTTGCCACTGCGGATAGGCGCGGAAGAATAGCGTTGGTCATCGGATTGCTGTGTCATGAAAATGGAAGGGCCCGAAGCTTTGCAGCACCGGGCCCTACATCAATTCATCAGCGGATCGGTGCCGCGTATTGCAGGCCGCCTTGGCTCCACAGTGCATTCTTGCCGCGGGTGATCTTGAGCTGTGCGAGATTCTTGTCAAAGACTTCGCCATAATTGCCCACCATTTTGACGATGTTATAGGCCCAATCTGGCCCAAGGCCTAGACCTTTGCCGAAATCATTGTCGGCATCGGTACCATCAGGGTTCTTGACTTTGACGGAAAGCAGACGCTGGATTTCAGGGTTGGTCGAAGCTTTCATTTCGTCGACATTCTTGGACGTAACACCCAGCTCTTCGGCGTTTATCATCGCACCGTGTACCCACTTTACAATGTTGAACCACTGGGCATCGCCCTGACGCACAACAGGGCCAAGCGGTTCCTTGGAAATGATTTCAGGCAACACCATATGGTCGGCTGGGTTGGTGAACTTCAAAACTTCAGCATAGAGACCAGACTGATCCGTGGAATAAACGTCACAGCGACCTTCTTGATAGGCTTTCAATACTTCTTCGTTTTTTTCGAAAGCAACAACTTTATATTCCATTTTGTTCGCTTTAAAATAATCAGCGAGGTTCAATTCTGTTGTTGTGCCAGTTTGCACGCAGACAGACGCACCATTCAATTCTTTGGCAGATTTTACATTGAGCTTGTTTGGCACCATGAAGCCTTGGCCGTCATAATAGGTGACCGCCGCAAAGGTGAGGCCCAGCGTCGTATCGCGGCTCATCGTCCAAGTCGAATTACGCGAAAGCACGTCAATTGCGCCTGATTGCAGCGCAGTGAAACGCTCCTTAGCATTGAGCGGCGAGAACTTCACTTTGGTGGCATCGCCAAACACGGCAGCAGCAATTGCGCGGCAGAAATCCACGTCAAAGCCTGTATAGTTGCCCTGATCATCAGGCACGCCAAAACCCGTCAAACCGGGATTGGAGCCGCATTGGATAAAGCCCTTGGCTTTCACATCATCAAGTGTTGCTGCATTGGCTGCTGCGGCCGAAAGACCGAACACGCTGGCGAGAACGAGTGATTTCAAAAAATTCATTGATTAAACTCCCTAAGCACGCCGAAGCGGCATTGTAGCTATTGATCGCTGATACATTACAGCTTGGTCATAGTTGAGCCTCAAATCCTTGGGCGGTCAAGACACAATTTCGCAGTGGATCAAATCGAAGGCTGAAGCAATCGGATTCGTTTAAGCGTTGTTCGTTTTGATAATCCGGAATTTGCGCAGAATGATCGCGCCTGCTCGTCCGATAGGCGCAAGCATACTGCCGATTGCTGTTTCAAGCGCTGTATCTTCATGACCAAGTCCATACGAAAATTTTTCGCCTTTCTTTGGTATATATAGAGTTCCGAACGCCCAATCCCAAATTGACAAGCAATAACCCAAATTCTTGTCGAAATGCTTGGGATTGGTTGAGTGATGAACTTGGTGGTGCGCTGGTGCTTGTATTAGTTTACCTAACAAACCCGTAGCATAAAATGGAAGTTCAGAATGGCGCAAATGCAGAATTGTAAACCAGAAAGCCATTGAAATAAGATTCGCCTTTACTGGATCAATAATTTGGCTGTTTGCACCAAAATACCAAATGATCGGCCCTTGTACGAACCAAACCGCGAGTGACACAAGTGCTGGAAATATTGCGAGTTCGACTGGATGTTGACGCCATTCTGTCAGCGGCGTTAGGACTTCTGCAGAATGGTGAACTTTATGGAATTCCCACAGCGCTGGAATTTTATGCATCAGGAGGTGCGAAAGCCAATAACCGAATTCAACAGCAACAAAGACCAGCACCATTGTAATTGCGGTGATCAAATAGCTTGGACCAAAATTGGCTGAAGGCTGGCCAAAAACGTTGGTCAAAATATTTCCGACAGTTTTAACACTCAGCCAAGTAAGGCTGCTCACAGCCAAACCTTGGAGCAAAATGTAATAAAATCCCACAAACATAAGTTTCACATCAAGCTTGGTTGATTTATGCGTCAAAAGCCGCGCAGGCATCACGAGAATAAGCGCTTTCTTAAATGTCCATTTCCGGCGCTTCATCAACATGTACGCAATAATTGCTGTGGCAGCGGCCGCCAGATAAGTGGGCCAATAATATTGCGATGTTGGCTGAATGATAAACACCAGCGGAAAAAGCAAATAACTTAGTATTTCTGAAATAAAATCCATGAACTGGCCACCGCTGTCGATCTTTAAGTTATCGAAGGTTAGACCATCACAGGCTTAAAGCCGGGTTAAATATCGCTCCTCATTTGAGTACAAAAAAAGCGCCAGCCGGTCAGTCCGCCTGGCGCGTGTGTTGTTTTTGGCGCGAAATTAGTAGTTATTCATGCAATCCGCATAGGCCGCACGGTAAACACGGGCCTTTTTGCCGTTGCCTGAAATTCCGCCAACTACTGCACCGCCTACGCCACCAGCAATTACGCCGGTGATAATGTTGCTACCGGCACCATTGCCAGTCA
Source organism: Aestuariivirga sp. (assembly GCA_043779145.1). Classification (GTDB taxonomy): domain Bacteria; phylum Pseudomonadota; class Alphaproteobacteria; order Rhizobiales; family Aestuariivirgaceae; genus Aestuariivirga. The sequence goes on from JAYWEV010000158.1 coordinate 3,749, forward strand.
CGCCACCAAAAAGGCCGCCCAAACCAGCGCCAACCAAAGCGCCTTCACCAACGCTTCTGTCACCAAAATTCGCGGCTTCGCGACGTGCATAAGCACGGCATTGCGACGCGCGGCTGCGGGCAAAGCTTTCATCAATAGTAATTGCCATAAAGCTAGCGGCGAGGCCAATGCTCATTAAAACTTTTATTGTACGGTTCATAGTATTTTCCTTTCTTTGAAACTGTGTCGCTCGGTAATGAGGCTGTTGTAAGACAACGAACCTGAACGCAGGATGAACTATTCGAGCCTAGACGGAAAACCCTCTGCTCGCAAATTGGTTCCGAGATTATCTTCCAACAGTTTGGCAATTTTGGTTGATTGGGCTGCCCCTCCATAGGCAGCTTTGCCCTTCATAAACGTCTGGTTGGTTAAACTTGCAAGGTCGAGAGGAACTCCAAATTCTTTACCAAAATTCATCGCAAACCCCAAATCTTTCAACGCTAAATCCATAGTAAAAGCAATATGATAGCTGCCATTCAGGATAAGTTGACCTTCGGTTTCGTGGACAAAACTGGTGCCAGAACTGGCGGTGATGGCCTGCCAGGCTTGGGCCAGATCAAGCCCGCCCCGCTTGGCCAACATCAGCGCCTCGGCGTCTGCCACCAAGTGAATAAATGCTAACATATTTGTGATCACTTTAATCACGGCGGCAGAACCAATAGGTCCCATATGGAAAATTTTATTGCCGATGGCCTCCAATGCCTTGTAATGGAGGTCGAATAAATCTTTGTCCCCTGCGGCTAAAACGGTGATTTCGCCCCGCGCTGCGAGATGTACGCCACCTGTGACTGGCGCTTCCAGCGTGCGAATATCGTTGGCTTTTGCCATTTCGGAAAGGCGGATAATTTCATCACGGCCATTCGTTGAATTTTCAATCCAAGTTGAACCGGGCCTCATGCCTTGCAGGAGTTGGTCTAGAACTTTTTCGGAGACGATTGGCGAAGGCAGGCATGTAAAAACGTGATCGACTTGCTCGGCTAATTCTTTCGGCGTGGCCGCCCATTTTGCGCCTGCTTTAATGTGCCGATCTGACAGTGATTTGTCTAGATCGTAAACCGTAACATCAAAACCCTTGCGGATCAGACTGGCCGCCAAATGCCCACCCAGATTTCCTAAACCTACATAACCATACTTCATTAGCGCACCACTGTATTCGTCATTTCAAGGTGAAGTTTTTCACCGGTATAAGGATGGGCTAAGGCCACGTCCTCATTCAACTCAACACCGAGGCCAGGCTCGGATGATGGGATCACATAGCCCTGCTCCCAATGGATTGGCTTCTTCAACAGTTTCGCATGGAAACCACCGAATTGTTCGATGCTTTCGAGGATCAAGAAGTTTGGTAATGAGGCGCCATATTGAATGTTCGCCGCCGCTTCAATTGGGCCTGCATAAAGGTGCGGCGCGATCTGCGCATAATTCACCTCGGCCATAGCCGCGATCTTCTTGGCCTCCCAAATGCCGCCGACGCGTCCTAGAGCCATTTGCAGAATTGATGCAGCGCGGTTCTCCAGCACGCGACCGAATTCATATTTTGTGGTTAGGCGTTCACCCGTTGCAATTGGAATGGACGTGCCACGTGCCACCAATGCCATTTCTTCAGGGCGATCTGGCGGTGTTGGCTCTTCAAACCATAGCGGATCATATTGTTCGATCTTTTTGGCAAAGCGGATTGCACCTGACGCAGTGAACTGACCGTGCGTACCAAATAACAAATCGGCTTTATTACCAACGGCTTCGCGCAGCAAGCGACAGAACTTTGTACAAAGCTCAATCGACTCGAGCGAAGGCTGGCGCGGATCGAAAGCGGAATATGGCGCAGCGGGGTCAAACTTCAGAGCCGTGAAGCCTTGCTTTACATAATCAACAGCACGTTCGGCGGATTGTTCAGCATTCCAATAAATCGAGTCATCTTGGCCCTTGGCGAGATTTGGATAGATGTAAGTGTATGAGCGCAGCTTGTCCTGAACTTTGCCACCGATCAATTCGTAGACTGGCTTGTTCAGCGCCTTGCCGATAATGTCCCACAAAGCGATTTCTATTCCAGAAAGAACGCCCATCAACGACACATCGGGGCGCTGTGTAAAGCCCGAGCCATAAACCTTGCGCCATAGGTCTTCGATGTGGAATGGGTCCATGCCTTCGACGTAACGGCCAAAGGTGTCCTCGATCATCGCTGTCATAGCTTTGGGGCCGAATGTGGCGCAATAGCATTCGCCATATCCAACGATGCCGTTATCAGTCGTGAGTTTCACGAAAATGAAGTAGCGCCCGCCCCAACCTGGTGGCGGGTTACCGACGATAAATACCTTGAGATCTTTGATCTTCATTTTTGGAATCTCCCTTTCAACATCTATCGCAGATCGCTTGCCGCTTCGATATGCCATGGTTTAGCCAGATGGTAAAAATTATTCACCCCCTCTGGCGCTTGCCAAAGCAACCTCGCTTAGGCCACAGAACAAGTCATGAATTTTGATTACATCATCGTGGGTGCGGGCGCAGCGGGCTGCGTTCTGGCTGAACGGCTGACAGCCAACGGCCAACACCGCGTGCTTCTGCTCGAAGCAGGTGGCAGTGACAGGCGCTTTTACATCCATATGCCGCTTGGTTATGGCAAGACGTTTTATGATCCAAAAGTAAATTGGGGTTATGAAGCCGAAGCTGATGCCGGCTTGGCTGGGCAAAAAGACTATTGGCCACGGGGCAAAGTTTTGGGCGGCTCCAGTTCCATTAATGCGATGGTTTATATTCGCGGCGATGCATCTGACTTTGAAGATTGGAAAGCAGCAGGCAATATTGGTTGGGGCTGGGAAGATGTTTTAGCGGCTTTTAAACAGCTGGAAGATTTTGAAGGCGGTGCAAATGAGTATCGCGGGGCTGGCGGGCCATTTTATGTTTCGGCCAATCTGAAAGATCGACATTGGCTGGGCAAGCACTACGAAGCGGCTGCCCAAGCGGCAGGCCTGCCATACAATTCTGATTTCAACGGTGCCACTCAAGAAGGTGTTGGGCATCTGCAGCTGTCGGTTAAGAACGGCAGGCGCAATTCAGCCGCGCGCGCTTTTCTGCGACCAGCAATGAAGCGAAAAAATCTAGAAGTCATTACCTATGCGCAGGTCACCCGCGTGGTGATGGCGGGCAAGCGCGCTATTGGTGTTGAATATGTTCGCAATGGCAGAAGCGAAATTGCACAAGCCACACGCGAAGTGATTCTTTCTGGTGGTGCAGTGAATTCACCTCAGCTGCTCCAGCTTTCAGGCATCGGCCCTGCTGAAGTTCTAAAATTACATGGCATTGATGTGGTGGTGAACAACGCCAATGTTGGCCGTCATCTGCAAGATCATTTGGGAATCAACTATACCTTCCGGATGAAAGTGCCCACGTTGAATGATGGTTTAAGGCCTTGGTGGGGTAAGGTTCGACATGGCATTCAATATTTATTGATGCAGCGTGGGCCGCTCAGCCTCAGCATCAATCAAGGCGGCGGATTTTTCAAAACAAATGCAACGCGCACACGTCCGAACATGCAGCTTTATTTTCAGGCATTCTCGACGCTGATTCCTAAAGCCGGCGAACGCCCTCTGCTAACGCCTGACCCATTTCCAGGTGCATCAATTGGCCTTTCCAATTGCCGTCCCACAAGCCGGGGCGAGATTATGATAAAATCTTCAGATCCGCTGGCCAAGCCGCGCATCATGGCCAACGCTTACGGAACGGATCATGATGTACAAGAAATGTTGGAGGCCGTTAAGTTCGTCCGAACAATTGCAAAACAGCCGCAAATAGCTGAATTCATTGCAGAAGAACTTCGCCCCGGGCCAGAAGTGCAAACTGATGATCAGTTCATCGCCGATTTCCGTTTGCGTAGTGGAACTGTTTATCATCCGTCATGCACGTGCCGAATGGGAATTTCTGCTTCAACTTCCGTCGTCGATCAGAAGCTTCGCGTTCATGGTGTAGACGGATTGCGTGTGATTGATGCCTCTGCCTTTCCGTCAATCATCAGTGGAAATCTAAATGCGCCCACTATGATGTTAGCCTGGAAAGCCGCACAGATTATTTTAGAAGGTTAAGGATAAAACACGACACACTTTCGGGTCACTCCGGTCTTGGACGTGTAGGTTCCGGTTTTAGCGTCGAATGATGCATATTTATTTGCGCAATAATTGTTCCAAGCATCCGAACCCGGTTCAAGCTTCGTTTGAGTTGCTGTTTTGTCGGGCGCTGGTTGCACCTGTTTTACAATCTTCGAAAGGGTCGAAGCTGTTTTCGGTTCAACATTTTTGGCTTTAACAACCGTTTTTGTTTTGGTGGCGTTCACCTGTTCTGCAGCTGCAGGTTCAGCCAAACAATCGGTCATCGCGATCTCGTATTTATGCTGCCACAAAACCTTATCTTGAGAATGGCCATCTGCGAAATCATGCGCGTAAGCTGAACAGTAGTCGGCCTTGCTCGCAAAAGCAGATGGGGCAATTGCGAATAGCATTGATGATGCAACCAAACTCAATACATAAAGTTTCATGATGTCTTCCTTCCGCCAATGTAGGGACTTAAAAGCCGAAATTGTGGCGAAGGGACGGCTGGTCAAATGGCGTTTTTAAGGCAATCCTTGGCCGCGGCCACGGCGGATGAGAAGCAAGCTTGTAACAAATAACCGCCCGTAGGTGCTTCCCAATCGACCATTTCGCCGATGCAATAGATGTTCTTAATAGCCTTCAATCTGAAGTTTTCATCAAGATCACCCAAAGCAACGCCACCTGCGGAAGAAATCGCCCGCGCTAAACTTGCAGGACGCAATATTTTAATAGGAACCGTTTTGATGTTCTCGGCAGTTATGGCCACCTTGGATTCATGAAGCAACGCAATGCCAACAGGCGACAACCCCGCGGCCTTTCGCAAAAAATTTGATTGGCTTTGTTTGCCCCGTGGTTTGGCCAGCCGCTCTGCTAATAGTTCAACTGTCAAATCCGGACGCAGATCAACTTGCAATTCCTCGCCGGGCATTTCGCGCATGAAGCGTGAAAGCGCATAAATCGCCCCACCCTCGATGCCTTCAGAAGAGATCATAATTTCGCCGCGCACTTTTTGCCCTGCATAGTTCAGGGCCACGTTTTTAACGGGCGAGCCCGCAAATTTATCCCGGAATAGCTTTGTCCAGTCCACGAGGAAGCGACTGTTGGCAGGTTTAAAACCATTCACACGGATATTTGCTGCACGGAGCGTTGGAACCCAAGTTGCGTCAGAACCAAGCTGTGGCCAACTGGCACCGCCCATGGCCAAGATTGTCGGTGTGCTGTCCAATCCGGTCCATTCAGTATTGGCCTTTAATACAACACCAAGCGACTCAAGTCTGCGCAGCCAAGCGCGCAGCAACGGCGAGGCCTTCATCTGCTTGGGAAAAACGCGGCCGGATGAACCAACGAATGTTTCAATGCCTAACCCGTTCACCCATTCAATCACCGCAGAAGGCGGGAAGCCGTATATGGCTGGCGAAATAAAATCTTTCGCTTCGCCGTAGCGTTCAAGCATCGCTGCCAATGGCTCAGAGTGAGTGAGATTTAGCCCACCCCTGCCAGCTAGCAAAAACTTGCGCGCGGGCTTAGCCATGTGATCAATGATTGTCACTTTGGCTCCACCCGTAGCCAGCACTTCGGCGGCCATCAGTCCTGCGGGCCCTGCGCCCACGACGGTAACTTCAAAATTTTGCAACGATATGAACCTTAATATGGCAGATCGAAATACTGATCGGCGGACATTGTGTAGATGTCAACCGGTTCAAAACGACCCTGCCCCACGGGATAATCCACATGGGTTTTTGAATGAGCCATGCCAATGCGCTTGGCCAGCTTCTTTGAAGAACCATTGGCCGACATAATTTTGCACCACATGGTTTTGGCACGTAGCTTTTCAAAGCCGATGCCAAGTAGCGCGCGCCCAATCTCAGTGCCAAATCCCATGGACCAGAGAGCTGGGTGCAATCCCCATCCCATTTCCAAGCTGTTGTCTTGATGACTGATCAAAAAGCCATCGCCAACAACTTCCTTTGAAAGACGTTCTTCAGCCGCCAGATGGTAGACTCGGCGATGGCTGTCGTTCTGGACGGACACTTGCCGGCGGACAAATTCTTTGACCTCATCCATATCCTTTAATTTATGCGCAATGTGACGCTGATAGCGCGCCTGCGTCATGAAACATGCCAAGTCTGTGCTATCAGGCGTTTCAATTTCGCGCAGAACCAGATTTGGCGTTTCGATGGATGGGATTGTCGAGAGAGTCTTCATAATCACCAATCTAGCGCGTTCGGAGCTTAAGTAAAATGCTTTGATTGCGGCAAAGTTAAGATAGCGGCTGGCTGTCCACAGTGCTGTGACGCTTAGGCCGTTGCGGCCTGCTTATGTCTCGTTTAATGTCGGCTTTTTCAAGCAAGGGTGAAAAAATGGACACTAAAACTGACGTAAGCGCGGGCAAATGCCCTGTGATGCACACGATTGTAAGTTCCAGAGCAAACCGGGATTGGTGGCCAGAACAATTGAACTTGAGGATTCTTCATCAGAATTCATCTTTGGCCGACCCTATGAGCGAAGGCTTTAACTATGCGACCGAGTTTAAGAAACTCGACCTTAAAGCCCTGAAGAAAGATCTCTCCAAAGTGATGAAAACTTCACAAGATTGGTGGCCTGCAGATTTTGGCCACTATGGCCCCTTCTTCATTCGCCTGGCGTGGCATAGTGCTGGTACTTATCGCACGGGCGATGGTCGAGGCGGCGCTGGTTCTGGCACCCAACGGTTTGCTCCGTTAAACAGCTGGCCTGACAACGGTAACCTCGATAAAGCGCGTCGGTTGCTTTGGCCGCTGAAGCAAAAATATGGCAACAAAATTTCTTGGGCCGATTTGATGGTTCTGGCAGGTAACTGCGCGCTCGAATCTATGGGCTTTAAAACATTTGGTTTTGCGGGTGGCCGTCCTGATATTTGGGAAGCGCCTGAGGATATCTATTGGGGTGCAGAAGGAAACTGGCTCGAAGATAAGCGATACTCGGGTGACCGTGTTCTTGAAAATACACTTGCAGCGGTTCAGATGGGTTTGATCTACGTCAATCCGGAGGGACCAAACGGCAATCCAGACCCTGTTGCCTCAGCCCGCGACATCCGCGAAACTTTTGCGCGCATGGCGATGAACGACGAGGAGACCGTTGCTCTTATTGCTGGTGGCCACACTTTTGGTAAAACCCATGGCGCGGGCCCTGCTTTGCATGTCGGCGTTGAACCCGAAGGTGGCGCAATCGAAGACCAAGGGTTTGGTTGGATAAGCTCATATGAAAGTGGCAAGGGCGGCCATGCCATAACTAGCGGTTTAGAAGTAACATGGACCACAAAACCCACAGCTTGGAGCAATGATTATTTCGATCATCTGTTTGGCTTTGATTGGGAGCTGACCAAGAGCCCTGCTGGTGCACACCAGTGGACACCAAAGAACGGTGCTGGCGCTGGAACAGTGCCTGATGCGCATGATCCTTCAAAGCGTATCTCACCTTCCATGCTAACATCTGACCTCGCTTTGCGCATGGATCCTGCTTACGAGAAAATTTCACGGCGATTCCATGCCAATCCTGATCAATTCGCGGATGCTTTCGCGCGCGCGTGGTTTAAACTCACGCACCGCGACATGGGGCCGCGGGAGCGTTATTTAGGTTCGGAAGTGCCAGCTGAGATTTTGATTTGGCAGGATCCGGTTCCTACTGTTGGTCACAAGTTGATCAAAGAAAAAGACGTTAAAACGTTGAAAGAAAAGATATTGGCGTCTGGCTTATCTATTTCGGAACTGGTTTCAACGGCTTGGGCCTCTGCCTCAACATATCGTGGTTCAGATAAGCGTGGTGGCGCAAATGGTGCTCGCATCGCGCTAGCGCCGCAAAAGGGTTGGGACGTAAACCAGCCCGCACAGCTTGCAAGGGTTCTGGCTAAGCTTGGTAAAATTCAAAAGGCGTTCGCTAAGAAAATATCGCTCGCTGATCTCATCGTATTGGGCGGTGTGGCGGCAGTTGAAAAAGCGGCTCATAAAGCGGGTCATGATGTGAAAGTTCCGTTCACGCCAGGCCGCACAGACGCGGTGCAAGATCAAACCGATGTTGAATCATTTGCAGTGCTTGAACCAGTGGTCGATGGTTTCCGCAATTATCAGAAAAAACCTTTCTCAAGTTCAACCGAAGAACTTTTGA
>JAYWEV010000159.1:0-4564 GCA_043779145.1 Aestuariivirga sp.
AGTTGAAGCCGCTGGCGACAAATACATCAGCTCAGATGCGCAAGGCTCAGCCCAAAAGCAAGCCGCTGACATCGAAGGCCTGATCGCTCAGAAGCCAGATGTGATCATGGTTGTGGCCTTTGACTCCGATGCAATTTTGCCATCGATCAAGAAGATCAGCGATGCTGGCATTAAGTCGATTGCTTATGACGTGCAATTCGAAGATCCAAACGCACTTTACATCACTTTCGACAACGTTGGCGTTGGCCGTTTGATGGCAAAAGAAATTTTGAAAGCAAAGCCAGCTGGCAATTATGCTTTCATCAAGGGTGACAAAGGCGATCCAAACGCAACCTTCTTGTTCCAAGGCCAAATGGAAGTTCTTGCTGCTGCCATGAAGTCTGGCAAGATCAAGAATGTTTGCGAAACTTTCACCGATGGTTGGAAGCCAGACATTGCTCAGAAGAACATGGAGCAATGCTTGACTTCAACAAAGAACAAAGTTGATGCTGTTTTGTCAGAAAATGACGGCATGGCTTCTGGCGTTGTTGCAGCTCTTAAAGCTCAAGGCATGGCTGGCAAGGTTCCAGTATCAGGTCAAGACGGTGACTTGGCTGCAATCAACCGCGTAGCTCTGGGAACTCAGACTGTTTCAGTATGGAAAGATACTGCTCAGTTGGGCAAAGCTGCTGCTGAAGCGGCAATTGCAATGGCCAATGGCACAGCGATCGACAAGATCGCTGGTGTTAAGAAGTTCAACGGTGGCAAGAACAAGGTAGAAATGAACTCTATCCTCCTTGCTCCAACACCAATCACCAAAGCTAACATTGGTGTTGCAATCAAGGCTGGTCACATCACTAAAGACCAAGCTTGCGCCGGTGTTAAGAAGGGCGTTGATGCTTGCAAATAATCATTTGCGAGTTTGAATAAGATACGCTGCGCCATTTCCGAAATGAGATGGCGCAGTTTTGTTAAGTAAACTTAGAACCATCATTCCCACGAAAACGGTATGACGTAAAAAAACGAGTTTGCATTACACTTACTTTCTATCGGAGGCCACATTGACCAACACCATCGGCACCAGCCAAAATCCTGCCCTTGAAAACGAAGGGCCGATTGCAAGGTTTTTCCGCGCCACCGAAATTGACGCTCGCATGTTGGGCATGATTGCAGCACTGATTATGGTTTGGTGCATTTTCGATGTGTGGAGCGGAATTCTCTCACCCGATGAAGGCCTGTTAGGCGGCTCTTTCCTAACTCCTCGTAACCTCTGGACGCTTCTGGTGCAAACCTCGTCCATCGCCGTGATGTCTTCAGGCATGGTGTTGCTGATCGTTATGCGGCAAATTGATTTATCCGTTGGTTCAATGTTGAGCTTAATTGCTGTGGGCACGGCTGTGGTTCAAGTTTATCAACTTGCTCCAACACTTGGTGTTGGCCATCCTGCAATCTGGGGCGCAGGCGTCATTACCTGCCTGGCGCTGGGCACCTTGATTGGCGCGTTCAATGGCTTCTTGACGGCCTATGCGAAAATACCGGCATTCATAGTAACGCTTGGCGGCTTGATCGCTTACAGCGGCATCGCCTTCCTTTTAGCAAAGGGCGAGACCGTTGCACCTATGGATCAAAATTTTGAAGTGTTCGGTGGCGGTGTACTGCAAAGTTGGCTCGGGCCATTTTGGAGTTGGCTGCTCGCTGCGCTTGCCTGCCTTGCAATTTTGTTTGCGGTTGTAAATGGCCGCCGACAACGTATTCGCTTTAATTTCCCGTTGCGTCCCATATGGGCCGAAGTCTTTCTGGTCGCAATCGGCAGTCTCGTAGTCCTCGGCACAACCGCAGTGATGACGTCTTATCCATGGCCGCAAGGTGTGATGGAGGATTACGCAGTCGCAAACAACATAACCATTCCACCAGGCATAGAAAACACCGACGGTGCTGCAATTTGCATGGCAGAAGATGTGGTTGTTCATTGCACAACGGGCCTTATTCAATACGCTGGTTTTTCTCTGCCGGCCCTCATTGCAATTATCGTTTGTCTGGTGATGACGTTCATCGCCACCCGAACAACTTTCGGCCGCTATGTGTATGCAGCTGGTGGCAATCCTGAAGCCGCAGAACTGGCTGGTATCAACACCAAGTGGCTGACAGTAAAAGTGTTTGCGCTCATGGGATTTTTGGTTGGCATCTCATCAGTCATTTCATCAGCACGGTTAAATGCAGCAACCAACAATTTGGGCCTGTTTAGCGAGCTCTATGTGATTGCAGCAACCGTAATTGGTGGCACGGCCCTCGCAGGTGGTGTTGGCACAATCTACGGGGCGATGATCGGCGCGTTGATGATGCAATCCATCATTTCCGGCATGTCACTGCTGAACTTGCCTGCTGCCTATCAAAACATCGTTGTGGGTTTCGTACTCGTTCTGGCTGTCTATCTAGACCAGCTTTATCGTCGCAATATTAAGTGAGGCAGCTGCAAATGGTAAAAGCATCAAAAAAATCACCTGTCAAAAAAATCTTGGCACCGAGCAAAGTTAAACCGGTTGCTCCTGAGGTTCATGAAACACCTGTTGCCGTCAAGGGCCGTGAAGCTTTCATTTCAGCGCGCGGAACACCCCTGATCGAAATGCGCGATATTTCAATAGCATTCGGCGGCATCAAAGCGGTGGATCACGCTTCAATCGAACTTCATGCCGGAGAAGTCGTAGGCGTACTTGGCCACAATGGCGCGGGCAAATCCACACTCATCAAAGTTCTGTCCGGCGCTTATAAACGTGATGCAGGTTCAATCCACATCGAAGGCAAAGAGGTTGCCATCAACAATCCACGTGATGCCAAAGCACTGGGCATTGAGACCATTTATCAAACACTCGCATTAGCTGATAATGTGGACGCTGCTGCAAATCTCTATCTTGGACGCGAGTTAAAAACTGCGTTGGGCACACTCGACGATGTGGCAATGGAAGCCGAATGTCGCAAGGTAATGCACCGCCTCAACCCGAACTTCCATCGTTTCAAAGAACCGGTGATGAAGTTATCAGGTGGACAGCGCCAATCTGTAGCAATCGCCCGCGCCATTCATTTCAACGCGCGTATTCTCATTATGGATGAACCCACAGCAGCTTTGGGCCCACAGGAAACGGCTCAAGTGGGCGAACTCATCAAGCAGCTCAAAGCCGATGGTATCGGCATTTTCTTGATCAGCCATGATTTGCACGACGTGTTTGATTTGGCCGATCGCTTGGTGGTGATGAAGAACGGAAAGGTTGTGGGCACAGCCAGCACCAAGGACGTGACACACGACGAAGTTTTGGGCATGATAATCGCTGGCAAATGTCCGCCCGGCGCAACACCGGGCCCCGGAGCAATGCGGAATTAATTTTTTAAGGAGCGGTTCATGAAAACCATAAAAGGCCCTGGCGTTTTTCTCGCCCAATTCGCAACCAATGATGTGCCGTTTAATACAATTGAAGGGCTAGCCGGATGGGCCACTGACAAGGGCTTTAAAGGCGTGCAAATCCCAACATGGGATGGCCGCTGCATTGATTTGAAAAAAGCTGCGACGAGCCAAGCTTATGTTGACGAATATAAGGGCAAGCTTGCCGACCATGGCTTGGTGGTGACTGAGTTATCAACCCATTTGCAGGGCCAACTCGTTGCTGTGAACCCTGCTTACAACCGCCTGTCTGACGCGTTCGCCCCGCCATCTGTGCATGGCAATTTAGTGGCCCGCCAAGAATGGGCTGTTGATCAATTGATGTTGGCGGCAAAGGCATCAGAACGCTTCGGGCTTGATCGCTCAGCCACGTTCTCCGGCTCATTGCTCTGGCCATACATTTATCCCTTCCCACAATGGCCTGAAGGTTTGATCGACGAAGGCTTTAGCGAATTGGCCCGGCGTTGGCTGCCGATCTTGAACGCATACGACAAAGCGGGCGTAGACCTTTGCTATGAAATCCATCCATCAGAAGATTTACATGATGGCGCCACGTTTGAAATGTTCTTGGACAAACTCAAGGGCCACAAGCGTTGCAATATTATGTATGACCCCAGCCATTTCGTGCTGCAACAATTGGATTATCTTGCCTACATCGATCACTATCACGAACGCATCAAGATGTTCCACGTGAAGGATGCCGAGTTTAACATGAACGGCAAGACTGGCATTTATGGCGGATTCCAACCTTGGTTGAAGCGTGCAGGGCGTTTCCGTTCCGTAGGTGATGGCCAAGTAGATTTTGCCTCCATCTTTGCAAAGTTGACCGGCTATGATTTTGATGGTTGGGCCGTTCTTGAATGGGAATGTTGCATAAAAAACTCTGAGGATGGCGCGAGGGAAGGGGCGGAATTTATCGCCGCCCATATCATCAAAGTTTCCGAACGCGCCTTCGACGATTTTGCCAAAGCTGAGGCCGATACGAAGGCGAATAGAGCGTTGCTGGGGATCTAGTTCTCCGCATTTGCCCACCTATGCCGTCATCCCAGCGAAAGCTGGGAGGTGGATTCACATTTGAAGTGCAACAGCTGCTGACAGAGGACTTCTGCCGGAGTTTTAAATTTGAGGCATTTGCGCGGCGTGTTGTTGTAG
>JAYWEV010000160.1:0-29559 GCA_043779145.1 Aestuariivirga sp.
GGCTTACGATTGTCACTTCAGACGCTTTGCTGTATTTTACATCTCGCTTGCGGCACCGTGGATTGCCGGAACAAGTCCGGCAATGACAGGGGTTGGGGGTATGACAGGGGTTGGGTGATGCCAAACCAAATTGTCATCACCGGACTTGTTCCGGTGATCCATTCATGCGCGTTACGTGTGTCGATTGGAGCGTAGCGGTTCAAGTTCGCTAGGCTTGCGATTGTCACTTCAGACGCTTTGCTGTATTTTACATATCGCGTTCTGAACCATGGATTGCCGGAACAAGTCCGGCAATGACAGGGGTTGGGGTATGACAGACCAAATTGTCATCACCGGACTTGTTCCGGTGATCCATTCATCCGCGTTACGTGTGTCGATTAGAGCGTAGCGGTTCAAGTTCGCTTGGCTTACGATTGTCACTTCAGACGCTTTGCTGTATTTTACATCTCGCTTGCGGCACCGTGGATTGCCGGAACAAGTCCGGCAATGACAGGGGCTTGGGGTATGACAGGGGGTTGGGTGTGACAGGGGGTTGGGGTATGACAGGGGTTGGGTGTTTGAGAAATTTATTTTATGGCCATGAATGCTTCGAGTGAATCGTCCATCGCTTCAAGCCACGGTGTGTGGTGGGCTGGTTGCTGGGTGCCGGTCATCAATGAGCGATAGGACTTGTTGCGGTAACCCATGATGTCGGCGGCTTTATCGTGTTCCCAGATCATGAAAGTCTTGTTCACGGCTTCGATGTCGAAAGTCGGGTAATCTGTGGCCTCAATCAGTTGCTTTACATAATCGCCTTGGAACCAGATCATCTGCTCGGCGTCTTCAAGCTTCTCTTCACGCTTGCGCCACGCTTTTGAATCTTTCTTCATCACATCGGCTTTTGGCAGCTTAATGCGGCCCATGATTTGGTCGCGCACATACCAGGCTTGGGCATCGAACATGTTGAAGGTGTAGAATTGATCTTGCATGCCCATGTAGGATAGCTTCGGATTGCCTTCCCAGAATACGCCGCGATAAAGGTCAAGCGGCCAGAGGCGGTTGGCGGTTTTCAGACGCAAATCTTCCGGCAGGAATGGGAAGTGATGTTGATAGCCCGTGCACAGAATGATCGCATCGACTTCCTTAGTTGAGCCATCTTTGAAGGTTGCCACTTTGCCATCAAGTTTTTGCAGCAGAGGCCGTTCTTCGAAATTTTTCGGCCATGTAAAGCCCATCGGCTTTGAACGATAAGTGGCTGTGACTGATGCAGCGCCATATTTCCAGCATTGCGAACCAATGTCTTCGGCAGAATAGCTGCGGCCCACGATCAACACGTGCTTGCCTTTGAATTCCAGCGCGTCGCGGAAATCATGGGCGTGCATCACGCGGCCGCCGAAGGTTTTGATGCCGGGGAATTCAGGAACTTGTGGTGTGGAGAAGTGGCCCGAGGCCACAACAACATTGTCAAATTGTTCCGTGTACATTTTATCTTTCACACGGTCGTGAACGGTGACATTGAATTTCTTTTTCCTGGCGTCCCATTCCACCATACGCACTGGCGTTGAGAAGCGCACCCATTTGCGCACCTTGGCTTTTTCAACGCGGCCCTTGATGTAGTCCCACAACACAGCGCGTGGCGGATAAGAAGGAATGGCTTTGCCGAAATGTTCTTCGAATGTGTAGTCGGCAAATTCCAGACATTCCTTCGGGCCGTTCGACCAGAGGTACCGATACATCGAACCGTGGACTGGTTCGCCATATTCATCAAGGCCGGTGCGCCAGGTGTAATTCCACAGCCCGCCCCAGTCTGATTGCTTTTCAAAGCATACCACTTCAGGAATTTTCGCTTTCTTTTTGGCAGCGGATTGGAAGGCGCGCAGAACTGCAAGGCCAGATGGGCCAGCGCCGATAACAGCAACACGAGTCATTTAGTTTCTCCCTAATTCAATCTGGAAAAATGCCAGAGCTTGTGGTTGCCCCGTCATCAAATTTTGAAAGCCATTCAACCGTCATGGGCCGGAAACGCGTGAGGCCTTTGTAGTCGACAAGTTCCGGCGGCAGATCACGCAACACGCGGTGGAAACGGCGGGCCCATTTCGGCACGGTCACCAATTCTTCCATTTTGATCAGATAGCAACGGATCACAAATAAGATGGCATTTGAACGCGGCAGGCGCCACAGGCTTTGCAGCTCACAACGCAAATGAACTTTGTTGCCCACATTCTCAGGCGTTACCGTTAATCGGTCTTGGCCCCATTTCGGGTAGTTCTCAGGCGATGTATCAAGACGCGGATTAATCGTCATCGTCCAGTTCAAACGGCGCACTGGTTTGCCTTGTTGCAAGTTCAACAGAAATTTCAACGCACGATCAAACACACCGAGCTGATGCGCCAGTGGAACAGGCCCGTGCCATTCCATGAAGTTCATGCCGATATCAAAATCCAGCGACCAATCGGCTTGTGTGGTGACCATACCTGCATCCATCCACAGTTGGCCGTCACGCTGATCAACGATGCAGAAATCACCTTGTGATTGACGGGTGATATATTCCATCGGTTCATAAGGCAGCGTTGAAGCATCGCCGAATGTAAACTTCTGGTCGATGTTCATTGGGCGGTTGATCCAATGCCATTGATCGCCGTTCTTGGTGAGCGAGAAATGTTCAGGATAACCTGCTGCCTGATGCTCCATCAATAGCTCAAGCGTGTCCCATTGCGCTTGCATCATGTGGGGCAAGGCTTGGCAACGGAGCGGATCTTCCTTCAGCACAAGTGCACGATCTTCCATCTCGGCTACATAATGCTCATCCACATCAATCATGTTTTCGAACGCATAACCCTTGGGGCCAGCGGGCACGTGTGGCTCCATATTCACCGAATACATATATTTGTCTTCGTTGAACGGGAATGGAAAGCGCTTGATGTTTTCAGGGCTGTTGCGCGCTGTGAAATCATGGCGGAAGGTTTCTTGTCTGAACTTTATGTTCATCTCATCATCCTTTACAAATCAAGCGTTATGCTCTGGCCCTTAAGACGCGACACGCAGACCATAATTTTTTTGCCTGACGCTTTGTCTTCTGGTTCCAGAAAAATATCGTGATGTTCAATTGTGCCATCGCAAGCGATGACATTGGTTTCGCATTGGCCACAAGCGCCGCCCCGGCAGAGATAAGGCGCATCAATGCCTGCGGCTTCAGCGGCTTCCAAGATGCTCTGATGTGTGCCCACTTCAACTTGCTTGGCTGACTTTTTGAAATTCACATGGAATGATTTGCCGGGTGGTGGAGCGAGAAACTCTTCTGAGTGGAGGCTTTCTTTTGGCCAACCCAAATCTCGCGCTTGGCCCAGAACGCCCTTGATCATGCCTTGTGGGCCACAGACATAAACATGAGTGCCGAGGGGTTGGGCACTTAAGAGTTTTTCTGTTGGAATGAAAAATTTTTCTTCATCGCAATAAATATGGATTCGGTGCGCGCCATAACGTTGTTGGAGGGCTTGCCAATATGCGCCGTGGGTTCTGGTGCGCACGGCATAATGCAATTCAAAATTCCGACCCTCGCGCTGCATCTGGTCCATCATCGCCATCATGGGTGTGATGCCAATGCCGCCTGCAAAGAGCAGATGCTTGCGGCCGCGTTGATCATAGGGGAACAGGTTGATCGGTTGGCTGACGGTGAGGGTATCTCCCACCTTTAATTTATCATGGAGAAAATGCGAACCACCACGCGAATTTTCGACACGCAATACACTGATTTCAAAAGCGCTGTGATCGAAGGGTGATGACATGAGTGAATATGGCGTGCGGCGGAGGATTTCACCGTCACGCATTGCAACCACAATATGGGCACCACCGGAAAACACCGGGAAAGCTTCGCCGTCGACGCGTTCAAAGCGGAAGCACTTTACGGCATCGGCGACTTTGGTGATTGCGGCTACGCGCACGGCCATTTCAGTGTTAATCGTCATGGAAACATCAGCTCAGGTGGAGGCGCAGTGCCGGGCTCTTCGGCATCGATACATACACCCTGAAATGCTGCGATGCGCCGCGAATAATGATCACGCACCAGAAGCGTCAAGCCGCAATGGGTGCAGATATAGGGCTGGGTTTTCACATCATCGGTGATGCCCTTGCAATGCACGCATTGCACGCGCCGCGCTTCGGAGCCGCGATGCTCGGTGCGGATTGAATTAAAATCAATACCACATTCAATGGCCACCTGCATGACCTGACCGATGAAGCCTTCAGTGCCCGCTACATAAAGCCGCAAACCCATCTTGGCATTTTGCAGCATAGCACGCAGGCGGTAGAGCAGAATGGGGATGGTGGGGGCAGTCCACAAATCATGAGGCTTTAGAGCTGTTAATCGCGCTGCAGGGCCAACACATAAAAACTCTGACGTTGTTAAAAACGCAGAACCGTTGGTTTTCACCTGATCAAGCACGGCTTCAACACCCGCACCTTCAACAGCGAAGATATGGCGTTTGGCGTGTTCGTCTATTGTGAGACCTGTGTAGACTGGTCTGCTCTTGATCCCCTTAACCAGCATTAGCCAACAGCCGTCCGCTTTTTCTTTTCTGGATCATCGAAAGTTATAGTGTGGGCAATCGCTGATGCCTTCACATTCTTGCCGCGCACTTCGAGTTTTGTGCCTTGCTTTGCGTAGGGCACATCGACGCGCATGATGGCCATGCTTTTCTTGGTGAGCTTGGAATAGCTTGGGCAGGTGATGACGCCGACTTTTTTACCGTCGGCCCAGACTTCATCGCCACCATCAGTGATCTGATCTGAGTCAATCAAGAGGCCAAATATTTTGAAGCGCTCTTTGCCCTTTAATTTATAGTGCTCTTCATATCCACGGAAATGGACCTTGCCGGGGCTGACGGTGAAATTGAGGCCAAGCTCCCACAAGCTGTCGCCGGGGGGTTGATCGGCAAATGGATACATTTGCGAATTGTCATAGGGGAAAAACAGCAGGTAGCTTTCAACACGCAGGAAATCGAGCGTGGTGAAGCATACTGGGATGACACCCAGAGATTTGCCCTGATCCAAAATTGTATCCCAGATCATCGGTGCATCTTGGCCACGGCAGAAAATTTCATAGCCACGCTCGCCCGTATAGCCCGTACGCGAAATCATTACGGGGGCACCAAACAAAGTGGTTTGCATGTGGTGGAAATATTTCAGATCACGGATTCCGGGCACGTGGTTGGCCAGGAATTCCACAGCCACCGGCCCCTGCAACGATAGATTATGCAGATCATCATCAAACAGCACGGCGCAATTGCGGCCTGTTGCAGCTTTAACGATTTCTTCATGACCGGAACCTGAACCATGCACCAACATCCATGAGTTGGGGCCGGTGCGATAGATCACGCAATCGTCAGTAAACATGCCGCGATCATTCAACATGCAGGCATAGACGGATTTGCCGGGGTAAACTTTGGTCATATCACGCGTGGTGATGTAATCGAGGACGGCGATTGCATGTGGGCCGACGAGGTGGACTTTCTTGAGGCCCGATACATCCATAAGGCCAGCTTTGGTGCGCACGGCGGCATGTTGATCAAGAATATCGGCATCATAAGTCCAAGCGGTGCCCATGCCGCTCCAGTCTTCGAGCTTTGATCCCAAAGCGCGGTGACGATCACCTAATACTGAAAATCTCCAAGACAATCCCATGCCTCAACTCCCTAAGTGTTTCCCGGCCTCATGTTTCCTTTGCGGAAACTATTATTCACCACTGTAACGCGATTTTGGAGAGTTTCAAGCGAGATTTATCGACGTGATTCTTCGCCGCCGCCAGCGATTGAGATGACCAGAATTATAACCAATCCCGTAAAGATCAACCGGACGCCAGCTTCTGCACCGAGCGTGTTCAACATTGTGACCAACAAATACATGAAGAGAGCGGCACCCCAAATGCCTGGCACCGAGGCTTTGCCGCCTGCAACTGATGTTCCACCGATTATGACGGTCGCAATAGAGGCGAGAAGAAATTCTTCGCCCATGTTGAGTGCCGCACCGCCTGAAAAGCCGGACAGCAATATTCCGCACACGCCTGCGAGCAAGGCGCTGAATATATATGTCAAAAACCTGGTGCGACCCGTTGCCAGACCAGCAAGCCAAGCGGCACGTGGATTTTGTCCGATGGCTTCTAGCGTGCGGCCATAGATGCTGCGCTTCATCATGAGCCAAATAAAAATTGAAAGGACGAGCACAAGAATTGTGATCCACGGAATGCCGATGATGCGCGCTGTGGCAAAATCAGCCAGGGATGGCGGTGGCTTTATGCGAATGCCGTGACCTGTGAATATCGCAGTCGACAGCACGACGAAACTGGATGAGAGCGTTGCGATGATTGGCGGAATGCGCAACAGGCGGATTAAGGCATAGTTGAAAATACCGACGATTAAACTGACCAGCAATGCAGCGAGGATTCCAGGCACAAGCATCGCCTCATTGGTGTCCATCACTTTCATTGCAACAACGCCTGACAGTGTGATTGTTGCAGGGATTGATAAATCCACATTGCCGGGGCCTGCCGTGATCACCAGCATTTGGCCAAGGCCCACGATGATGGTGAAAGTGGCAAATGAGAGGGCGGCGGTTAGAATTTCGCCTGCCCCTTGGCCGTGGGTATAGCTTATCGTGATGAGCCACACGGCTAAAGCGGCAATGAATGACCAGACCCATGGCTGCCTTAATATGTGTTTCATGCTTCTGCCTCTTTGGGCGAGAGCAGCGCTCGAAGTGCCAAGACGATCATCAGGATCGCACCTTGCGCACCGATTTGCCAATCGGGTGATATGTTGAGAAAAATGAGGAATGATCCGGCAAGGGCGAGGGTTAATGCGCCTACGACTGCACCGATGGGCGAAACGCGGCCGCCTACAAACTGGCCACCGCCGAGGATCACGCCTGCTATCGAATAGAGTGTGTACCTGTCAGCCACATGGGCATCACCTGATGTGGTGAGACCGAGCAATGCAAGACCTGCCAAGACGCCGAATGTTCCGGTCAAAACATACATCATCACTTTGGTCTGGAGCATCGACCACCCTGCCCTTGCTAATGATTTTGGATTGCCACCAGCACCCCGCGCGACCACGCCCCACGAAGATTTCATCAATGCAAATTGCACTGCAAGACCGATGATAACGCTGGCAATGATCGGGAATGGTATGAGCGGAAAATGAAAGCCCATGATTGCCTTTAACCAATCAGGTGCTTTGCCACCGGGTGACGGCAAGATTAATACCGCGATGCCAAGCCACACAAATGAGAGCCCAAGTGTGACAACGATTGAAGGCAGGTTGCGCCAGTGAACAAGTGCGCCGACCAAGCCGTAAGCGGCGATGCAGAGCAACAAAGCCAAAACACCGAGTGCGGGATTTTGGAACAGCACGGTTGATGCAATGCAACTGACCAACCCTACAAATGGCCCGATTGATAAATCGAGATCGCCAATGGTGATCACAAACATCTGCGCGATGGTGGCCAGTGCTATCGGAACCGCATATTGCAGCATCAGGTTCAAGCCGAAATAACTGCGGGTGAGCGGTGCCACATAAAATGTTGCAAGCATGACTATGGCTAACGAAAAGAAAGGCAAGAGACTGCGCAGGCTTTCACGTTTCATGATGCAACTGACTCAGCAAACGATGCATGCAAAACTTTTTCTTCTGATAAGTTACCAGCGCTCAAGCTTTGAGCTGCAGTGCCATTGCGGAATATATAGGCACGGTCGCAGTGATTGAGCTCTTCCATTTCTGTCGAATACCAAATGAAGCTGCGGCCCTTTGCTGCTTCCTCACGGATCATATCATAGACTTCAAGCTTGGTGCCGATGTCCACGCCGCGCATTGGATCATCCATCAGTATGATTTCAGCATCGCTTGCAAGGGCGCGCGCGAATAAGACTTTCTGTTGATTGCCGCCGGACAACGTAAGGATGTTATTATTCATATCTGGTGTTTTAATTTTGATCCGCGATTGCCAGTCCGCTGCCACTTGTGCTTCGGCTTCAGCGGCTAATAATCCGAGTTTACGCATTGCTTTGAGTGAACGCACTGTGATGTTTTGGCCGATGGACCAAATATTGAAAACGCCATCAGACTGGCGATCACCTGCTACAAAGGCGACGCGGCCATTCACTTTCATATCAAGATGACTAAAAATTCGAAGCAGCATCCGCGTTTGACCGTGACCTGCCAGGCCTGCGAGCCCTATAATTTCACCTTTGCGAATTTCAATTTTCTGTTCTCCAGATTTTCCCTCAACCAGAATTGGTTGTTGAGAGAAATCTACGACGTGTTTATTTTTGTTTTTGACAGTGTGCGCGCTGCCCATTGCTGCCACTAATGATTGACGATTGAATGATGAAGCCAGTCGTTCTGCTACAGTCTTACCGTCTTTCATCACCACAATGCGATTTGCTGTACCTAAAATATCGCCAAGCAAATGCGAGATCAAAATAACTGATGTGCCAGAGGCGATTTCGCGCTTCACATAATCCAACAATTGCTTTGCCGTAATGGCATCAAGCGAAGATGTGGGTTCGTCGAGTATGACAAGTCGCAGAGGTGTATCGGTTACCGTAAAGGCCCGCGCGATCTCGACCATCTGACGTTTACCGATGGATAGGGCTGCAATCTCATCATCCGCCCGTATGCCGTGACCGGGAAAAATTTCGTTCAGCTTTGTGAGAATTAACGATGTGGCACGCGCCTTCCAGCCGAACCCTTTTAGTGGTCGATGAACGATACGGGCATTTTCGGCCACTGTTAAATTTGGACACAAGGAAAGTTCCTGAAATACGCAACGTATACCAGCCGCCTGAGCAGTCGCCGCACTCCAGCCAGTACCAACTTTTGTGCCATCAATGGAGAGCACGCCTTTATCTGGGATAAGCGTTCCGTTGAGCATATGCATGAGTGTGGATTTGCCAGCGCCGTTATGGCCGACGAGGCCCAAGCATTCACTAGCATCCACGTGCAGTGTGACACCAGCCAAAGCCTTGACGGCGCCGAAGTTTTTTTCGACGCCGTCCAGAGTGATTGAGTTGTTACTCAAGCCTTATTTGCCAGCGACAACTTTGGCTGCGTCTTCGGCTGAATATTCAACATTTGCCACGCCGCCTTTTTCAGTCGTCGCCAAAGCTGCTTCGAGGCCTGCTTGATCAATCTGCAGGAATGGCACAGTGATATCTTGAGGCACTTTTTTGCCATCCAATATCATCTGAGCAACCCAGAAAGCTAACGTTGAAACACCGGGCGCAATCGAAACCGACATGGTCTCATAGCCATTTGCGTCCTTCTGTTCTTTCCACCATTGCAACTCGTCTTGGCGATTGCCCATGACGATTGTTGGCGTTGGGCGGCCCGCAGCTTTGAAGGCTTGAGCAGCGCCATAACCATCGCCACCTTGAGTGACAACTGCGGCGATTTCAGGCAAGGATGGCAGAATGCCGGATACTGCTTTTTGCGCTACTTCCTGCGCCCAATCACCGTGCACGGAACCTACGATCTTGAACTGCTTATATTGATCAGCACCAGCGTGGATGCCTTTGGAGATTTCATCGTCAACGAACACGCCTGCGAGGCCGCGGATTTCGAGAAGGTTTCCGCCCTTTGGCATTTTTCCGTTGAGATAATCCACTTCCAATTTGCCCATCGCAGCAAAATCAACAGCGATTCGGTAAGCGCATGGTTCCTTCACAATGCCGTCGAAGGACACAACCACAATTCCTGCATCGCAAGCTTGCTTTACCACACCATTTAAAGCGTCTGGCGAAGCGGCGTTGATGACGATGGCGTTATAGCCTTTCAGGATCAAGCTTTGGATTTGGGCTGCTTGTTCTGTGACTTGGTTTTCAGATGTGGTGAAGGGATCAGCAGCGGCAACAATGCCATCAGCTACAGCCTTCTTTGTTACCTTATCCCAGCTTTTGAGCATGGATTGACGCCAGCTATTGCCAGCATAGTTGTTCGAGAGAGCAATCTTCTTATCTTTGGTATCGGCAAAAGCAGATGTGGAAACGGCAAACAGGGCAGCAACGGCGAGCGTGCATGCCAGAGATTTTTTAAGCATTAGGTTCCTCCCAAATGTTGTTTGGCGCAGTTATGCGCAAGCCAAGCCATGGTGCGAAGCTTGACAGAAACATTGCACCCCTGTGCGGAATGTCAAACGGTTTTTGTATAGGCTTTGAGTGTGGCCGTGGTGCCTTGCGACCAGAGGCTGTTTAACGCTTCTGAGAACTCTTTGAGCATGACTGGGTGCTTGCCGACATCACCATAAATATCATCCATAGCCAACCATGCTGATGGATCAGATTTAGCTGCGCGCGCAGTTGATTGAAGTCGGTCCCAGCTTGGGTCGTTGGCTTCAATCACTTTGCCGCTGTCGGTTGTGCCAAAGCAGTAACGGCACCAAAGCGCAGACTCTAGAGCTAGACCTTTGATTGATTTTCCAGCCGCTAAGCGATCTGCAATTGGGGGCACAATGAATTTCGGTTGGCGGTTTGAACCATCAAGGGCAAGCCTTCTAATTGTGTCGCCAATTTTTGGATTGGCGAAACGGCGTTCAATAAGTTTGTAATAGTCGGCGATGTTTGTGCCGGGTACGGGCATTACAGTTGGAATGATTTCGTCGCGTTCCACCTTGTCGAAAAAGGCATGGATCAAACTATGCTCCATTGCTTCGTGAACATAATGCACATCCAGCAAGCCACCAGCATAAGCCAACACTGCGTGTCCACCGTTGAGAATTCGAATTTTCATATACTCAAATGGCGTTACATCTTTTACGAACTGCACGCCCACTTTTTCAAAGTCGGGGCGGCCCATGGTGAAATTATCTTCGATCACCCATTGCTTGAACTCTTCACAGAACACAGGCCATTGGTCTTCAACACCAAAATTTTCCGCGCAAATCTTGCGTTCACGGTCGCTTGTTGCAGGGGTGATGCGGTCTACCATCGCATTAGGGAACGCGACATTGGCGCTGATCCATTTGGCCAGAGCAGGATCAGCCAATTCTGCGAGGCCGACAACGGCGTTACGCGTTACCACGCCATTATGCGGTACGTTATCGCAAGACATGACCGTGAATGGTGGTGTGCCATTGGCGTGCCTTGCTGCCAGGCCTGCAACGATGAAGCCGAAAACTGTGGCGGGGCTTGCGAGATTTTTTGCATCAGCAACGATATGTGCATTTTTCGGATCAAATTTCTGTGTGGCAGGATCGATGAAATATCCGCCTTCAGTAATGGTGAGCGAAACAATTCGTATTGCAGGATTGGCGAGACGCGCAATCATCGCGGCTTTATCGGCCGGTGGAATGAAATCAATCAGGGGTGCCGTTATATGTGCGGTGCTGAGATCATTGTCTTGTTCGACAACCGTCGTCAGGTAATCTTGCGCTACTAAAGTTTGGCGCATTTTTTCATCGGACGGCATGACGCCAGCGCCAACCAATGCCCAATCATGGTTCAGGCCTTTGTTGAATAAGTCATCCAAATAAACTGCCAAATGCGCACGGTGAAAATTGCCTACACCAAAATGCAAGATGCCTTGGCTCAACTGGCTATGCTTGTAGTTTGGCACCGCCAATGACTTGCCAATCGTTGGAAGATTGGCCGTTGATAATTTTATTGCCATTGGCGCACTCACTTTGGGAAATTGATCACGAAACAACGTGGCCTTGCGCATCAAATTTATGAATGCGCGAGGCGTCTGGTTTCAAAGAGATTTTGTCATCTGGTTTTCCTTTAAAGTCACCAGAGGTGCGCACGATCAATCGGCCTGCTTCGCCAACATCCACATGTAAAAATGAGTCGGAGCCTAAATGTTCAGTTAACAAAATCTTGCCTTGCCATTCGCCTTTGCCTGAAACAATTTCGATATGTTCGGGGCGCACGCCGATGGTGGTGACTTTATGTTTGGCCGCAATGTTACCTGTGACGAAATTCATTTTTGGCGAACCGATGAAACCCGCCACGAATAAGGATTTTGGCGTGTTATAAAGTTCCATAGGCGAACCCACTTGCTCGATCACACCGCGGTTCAACACCACAATTCGGTCTGCCATCGTCATGGCTTCCACTTGATCGTGAGTGACATAGACCATGGTGGAGCCCAAATCTTTATGAAGCTGCATAATGAAAATGCGCATGTTCACGCGCAGGGCGGCATCGAGATTTGACAGTGGCTCATCGAACAAAAAGCCTGAAGGGTTGCGCACAATGGCGCGACCGATGGCAACGCGTTGGCGCTGACCGCCGGAGAGTTGGCCTGGCCTGCGATCCAGATATTCTGTGAGATTTAAAGTCTCCGCGGCCTTTGCAATTTTTGGCGCACTTTGCTCTGGCGTTTCACCAGCCATTTTTAGTCCAAAGCCAATGTTATTGCGCACACTCATATGCGGATATAGCGCATAGGATTGGAACACCATGGAAAGACCGCGCTTTGCGGGCGCGGTTTCTGACATGTCTTTGCCGTCGATCAGAATTTCACCAGAAGTTAAATCTTCAAGGCCTGCAATCATGCGCAGCAAGGTGGATTTTCCGCAGCCTGACGGGCCAACAAACACAACGAATTCACCATGCTTGATGTCGAGATCGGCACCGGGGATAACCACCGTTTCGCCAAAAGCCTTGCGGACCTTTTTAAGTTGGATCGTGCCCATTTTATTTAACCGCTCCGAATGTAAGGCCGCGTACAAGTTGTTTTTGTGAGAACCAGCCCACAATAAGAATAGGCACAATGGCCATGAGGGAAGCTGCCGAAAGCTTGGCCCAGAACTGGCCTTCGGGGCTAGAATATTCTGAGATGAAGAAGCTGAGGGGGGCTGCAAATTTGTTGGTCAAATTCAGCGACCAGAAGGCTTCGTTCCATGCCAAGATGAGATTGAGCAAACAGGTTGATGCAATGCCGGGGAGCGCCATCGGCGTGAGCACGCGAACTATCTCATTCCAGAGTGAGGCACCATCCATGCGCGCAGCTTCAAGAATTTCGACCGGGATTTCCTTGAAGTAAGTATAGAGCATCCAGATGATGATCGGCAGGTTGAGCAACATGGCCAAGGGAACCATGCCCCAAAAGCTATCGATCAAATTATAGTCGCCTAAGTTAATCCAACCCCAATCCTTGAAGATCAATCCATTGCGGTTGAACATGAGATAGATCGCAATCAGTGCGCCAGCAGGCGGCATCATTTTGGTTGAAAGCATCCAGAGCAGTGTATCGGTGGTACCGCGAGTCCAAACCCATGCGGTGGGCGGGATGATGCAGAGGAGCAGCAATAGAAAACCTACAACAGCATTTTGCGGGTGCCAGTTATTTGCATAAAGGATTAACCCTGCGAAAAGTCCGCAACCCATTATTATCGCGATCCATAACCAACCGCTCATCGTGCTGCTGGCTTTGGTGCGGGGGGCAAATGCCATGGACCATGCAGCGGGCACGGCAAACACGAGACCCAGCAATGTCGATAAAACGGCGATGATCGCCGTGTTGAAAACATACCGGAAATAATCGGAGCGTTCTTGAACAATGCCGAAATTCTCCAACGTCCACGGCGTCGTCAACATATTTTGGGGAAGTGAATAGGCGTCAGATTCTGATTTGAAGGCAGCTACAGCTGTCCAGAAAATTGGAAAGAACATCAGCAGCCCTATGATCCATGCCACGGCAGTGATTGCGATTGTGCGTCTGGTTGATTGTTTGCGGGCCATATTCTGTCAGGCCTCCAAATTCTTGCCGACGAGGCGGACGAGGAAAATTGAAACGAGGTTGGCCAGCACTACCGCGATGATGCCGCCTGCTGCTGCAGCGCCCACATCATTGGCATCATTGAGCTGCGAGAAAACGAGGTAAGTTAAGTTACCCGCAACACCGCCAACGCCCGGCAATTTGATTTCTGCAAAAATGTTGAGAAGGAAAATTGTTTCGATCAAGATCACAACGGTGATGGGCCGCGCCAGATGGGGCAGAACGATGTAACGGAAATAACTGAACGCTGGGGCGCCGTCCATGGCGGCGGCATCTTTTTGCTCTTCATCAAGCGATTGCAATGCCGTGAGTAAAATCAAGGCCGCATAGGGCAGCCATTGCCAGGACACGATGATGATGACCGAAATAAGTGGGTAGGCCCCGAACCAGTCTATTGGTCGGAGTGCTCCGAAATAAGTTTGGATTCCCGCAAATAATCCAAATACTGGATGCATCAGCAAATTCTTCCACACCAGTGATGATACGGTGGGCATGATAAAGAACGGCGATATCATCAACAGGCGAACGATGCCGCGCCCCCAAAAAGGTTGGTCGAGCAAAAGTGCTAAGAGTGTGCCGCCGACAACGGTTGTTACGATCGTTGCAAAAACCAGAAGCAACGTGTGGATCAGATTCTTTTTGAAATAGGGATCCGTCATGAAATAATAGAAATTGGAAACGCCAAACCAACTTGTGTTATCTGGATCTTGCAAATTATAGCGGAGAAACGCAAAATATATGGTGAGGACGAGGGGGATGAAGGCCCAACCAGAAAGCACCACCAGCGAGGGGGCTAGGGCCCATTTACCAATTGCTTGTGATTGACTCGTTGCCATAATTACGTTCCGCCGCGATCAAATGAGTTAGTGCGCAAAAAGTTGTGCAACGCTCATGCCACCCTCCCCGTCATTCCTGCGGAAGCAGGAACCCAGCTTTCCACAAGCGTAATTGTGGCTAGCTGGATTCCCGCCTTCGCGGGAATGACGAATTTAAGGATATGTTTTCGGTAATGATGAAATAATGTCCCTCCCCGCGCAAGCGGAGAGGGACACTGTGTTCTTACTTGATGTAACCAGCTTTGGTCATTTCAGCAGTTGAATAGTCTTGGGCTGCTTTGAGAGCATCGTCTGCACTCATTTGGCCTGCAAGAGCAGCTGAGAACAATTCACCGACCTTTGTTGCGATACCAGCAAATTCAGGAATAGCAGCGAACTGCACGCCAACATAAGGAACTGGCTTTACAGTTGGCTTTGTTGGATCAGCGGCGTTCATTGATGCAAGTGTCATCGCAGCAAATGGAACCTTCTGATATTCAGGGTTGGCGTACAGCGATATACGTGTGCCTGGAGGCACATTTGCCCAACCTTCTTTAGCAGCAATCATTTCGCCGTAATGCTTTGAAGTTGCCCAGCCAATGAACTTCTGAGCAGCGTCAACTTTCTGCGAACCTGCAGGAATTGCGAGTGCCCAAGCCCAGAGCCAGTTAGCACGCTTGCCGAGGCCCTTATCAGGAGCAATGGTGAAGCCAACTTGATCAGCAACTTTTGAAGCCTTTGGATCAATGGTGAATGAAGCAGCAGCTGTTGCGTCTGCCCACATGCCGCATTTGCCGGATTGGAACAGAGCAAGGTTTTCAGAGAAGCCGTTGCCTGAAGCGCCTGCTGGACCTGAATCCTTCATCACTTTGAGATAAGTGTTGAGGGTATCTTTCCATTCGGCTGAATCAAATTGTGGGTGCCATTTTTCGTCGAACCAACGTGCGCCGAAAGAGTTTGACATGGCTGTCAAGAAGGCCATGTTTTCGCCCCAACCAGCTTTACCACGCAAGCAGATGCCGTTTACGCCATTGGCGCGGTCGGTCATTTTGCCAGCTGCTTCGATGATCTGATCCCATGTTGGCGCGTCTGACATTGTCAAGCCAGCCTTGGCCATCAGGTCTTTACGATACATCACGAAAGAGCTTTCGCCATAGAACGGAGCTGCATAGAGCTTGCCGTCCACAGAAAGACCACCAGCAACTGCTGGAAGAATGTCTGCTGGATCATCAATGCCTGCGAGTGGCACGAGCCAACCCTTTTTGCCCCAGATCGGGGTTTCATACATGCCGATGGTCAGCACGTCATATTGGCCGCCCTTGGTTGAAATGTCCTTTGTTACTTTTTGACGAAGATCATTTTCTTCCAAAGTGACCCAATTCAACTTGATGTCTGGATTGGCTTTGGTAAAATCGTCGGTGTATTTTTGCATACGGATCATGTCACCGTTGTTTACGGTGGCAATGGTCAATGTTGTTTCTGCCCAAGCAGTAGTGGCCAAAGCGGCCAATGCGAACGCGCCGAGCACGCCCTTAACTACGGATTTCATTCAGATTCCTCCCAAAAGGTCTGTGAGCTTTTGCCAACAGATAGGGCGAATTCTCACTCAGGAAACAAATAGTGTCAATAGAAAATCCGTGCTGCAACGCAGCAAAACGGAAGATTTATTTCAATAATTGGGCAGCCATATGTTCAGTGGTAATTAAGCCGTTTACCAACTTGCCCGTCAATGCTCCGCGAACCGCTTTAATTCTTTCGGGTGCCATGACAACGCCAATTACTTTGCGCTGCGCGGGCTTGGACAAGGGCACACTGAGGACCCTGTCGTTGGTTAAGCCGTCAATCAAATTTCCCTTGTCATCATATGACCAACCAACGATTTCGCCTACAGCGCCGGCTCTCATTACGGCGCGCATTTCATCTGATTTTACAAACCCGTCACGGAGCAGCGCGGCATCCTCGCCGACGCTGCCCATGCCTACGAACGTTACATCCGCTTGGCTTGCCAATTCTAAAACATTGCGCAGCGGCTTTTGCGCAAGCAGCAAATTCCGCTCATGCACCGTTGTTGCAATAACAGGAAGCGGCATCGGGTAGTGCGGTGCGCCGACGCGCTCTGCTACACGGCTGACAGCATCATAAAGCGAAGCTGATCCGTCTGGCGCGATGTTACCAACCAGTGCAACGATTTTATGTTGTGGGCATTCCATCGGTGTCAATTGATCGGCGAGTGCACGCAACATGCGCCCGGTGCCCATTGCGATAATGACTGGATGCGATGACACCAAGTAACGCTCTAGCTCTGCTGCTGCCGCTGCGGCAACGCCAGTGGCCAATGAATTATTTTCAGGGTCGCTGGGCACGACCTCACAAAAATCAATGCCATAATTTTTCTTGACGTTATCGGCCAACTCCAAACATCGACCAATGGGGTGATCCAACCGCACACGAATGAGTTTCTCCGAAATTGATGTAGAAACCAACCTCTGTGCTGTTTGCCTGGAAACGCCAAGCTTGCGCGCAATCTCATCTTGGGTGTTGCCCGCAATATAATAGAGCCAGCCTGCACGGGCTGCGATGTCTAACCGGTTGCTATCTTCTTCATGTTTGCGCGCCACCCGGTTCTATCCCCTATAATTTCAAATGCACTGGCTGATCACACACGCCGATATCAGCAAGGGCAAGATGCAAGCATTGCATATCGGCGAAGCTTTTGACCACGCCTAAGTTTTTTGGAAGCTGATACCCAGCCTTGATATGAGCCCCGCCTGCGAAATGCCAAACCTCCATGTCAGCTGCCCTTGCAGCAAGAATGCCCATTTCGCTATCCTCGATGACCAGACAATTCTGGGGAGCCACATTCATTTTTTGTGCTGCATAGTAGCAAAGGTCTGGGGCTGGTTTACCGTTGGCGACTTCCGATGCTGTAAATCTGTTGTTCGCGAAATAATCATTCAGACCTGTAACGCTTAATGAAAGTGCCAAACGTTTCGGACTGCTGCCAGTGGCCACACAATAAGGAATTTTCAGCGCAGAAATTAAATCATGTATGCCAGCCATAGGTTGAAGACTTTTGTTAAGTTCTGCAAACAACCTCTCGCGGTAGTTCGTTTCAAAATCATCAGGAAGATCAAAATTTAAAACTGTTTTAGCACGCGACTTTCCGTTGATAAAACTGCGTCCCAAAAAAACATCGCGGAACATTTCGTCTGACAGCGGCATCCCCTGTTCGGCCATCATGATTTTCAAAACCCCAGCACTCAGCATTTCGCTATCAACCAAAACGCCGTCGCAGTCAAAAATAACAACAGAAAATTTGGGCTTGTCCATAGATGCCTTAATGCTGGGAACCATAATCTTGGTGTTGCTTCAAAACTTACTATCCTTCAATAGATGATTTTTGCGACAGTGCCACGAGAGTTAAATTAATGACAATATTGATATTGGGCAAAAATGGCCAGTTGGGCACCAGTCTCGTTCAAGCGCTGGATGGGATCACCCATATCGTCGCACTTGATCGAAATGGGCCAGGCGATTTATCAAAGCCAGAGGTTTTAAGCGCTTATGTTCGTGAGATTAAACCCAGCGTTATTATAAACGCTGGTTCATACACGGCTGTCGACAAAGCTGAAGACGAGCCAGAACTGGCATTTTTGATTAATGGCGAGGCACCGGGTGCATTGGCGCGCCAAGCCAAAAAGCTTGACGCTTTGCTCATTCATTATTCGAGTGACTATGTTTATGCAGGTTCGGGAGATCAGCCTTGGCGCGAAGACGACGAGACTGTTTCAGTCAATAGTTATGGCAAGTCGAAATTAGCTGGTGATGTGGCTATTATGAAATCTGGTTGTCGCCATTTTATATTTCGTACAAGTTGGGTTTTTTCTGCGCATGGGCAAAACTTTTTGAAAACCATATTGCGTTTGGCGCAGGAGCGAGAAGAATTGCGCATTGTTGATGATCAGATCGGCGCGCCGACGAGTGTTGATCTTATTACCGCGGTGACGATGAAGGCGCTGCATACTGAGGCAAATTCTGGCGTTTATAATCTGGCACCAGTGGGGGCAGTCTCATGGTATGAATTTGCTTGCCATATTGTCGAAACTGCTCGGCGATTGGGCGCTAATATAAAAACAAAAACCATCGTGCCTGTTACCTCGGCAGAGTTTGTGACTAAGGCTGCAAGGCCGCTGAATTCGCGGCTCAACACCACAAAATTTAATAATGCTTTTGGAAGCGTATTGCCAGATTGGCGAATGGACGTGGACAAAGCAGTGTCTGACGTCTTGAAATGAAAACTGCGATCTTAAAATTTGCTTATTCGTTGATTGGCAAATCGCCACGCAAAACGCGTCTCATCAAAAAGTATAGTGATGAGCTTGCCGCGTTTTTGGGCACCCAAGACAAGATCATTTTTCCAGCAATTCAAAATCCAACGATTTCCGTTCTCATTCCGGTGTGGAACAGTGCCTATCACACGCTTCGTTGCTTGCAATCTCTTGCGGCCGACAAAAGCTGCGCGCTTGAAGTTATTGTATTTAATAATGCCAGTAATGACAAAACCACTGAGTTGTTAGATAGGTGTGAGAACATCGTGGTTATCAACAGCCCTGTTAATGTTGGCTTTGTGGGCGCAACCAATGGGGCGGCGGCAGTGGCAACGGGTCGATTGGTATTGATGATGAATAATGACATCACGATTGCCAGCGGTTCTTTAAACGACGCCGCAAAATTATTCGATTCTGAAAGTGATATTGGTGCGGTTGGTGCATTGTTAAAATTGGCGACGGGCCGGCTACAAGAGGCCGGAGCGATTATTTATAGGGATGGCACAACAAACGGCTTTTTACGCCACCGCAAGCGCGAGATGGCTGAAGGCATGTTCATACGCGACGTTGATTATTGCTCGGGTGCATTTTTACTTTTGGACCGCAAGAATTTTATAGGCATAGGCAGCTTGGATGAAACATTTGCGCCTGGATATTATGAAGAGACCGATTTGTGCATGCGGATCCGTTCGCTTGGCAGCAGAGTTGTTTATACGCCTGAATTAATACTATCGCATTTTGAGTTTGGTAGTTTTGCGTCGGGTGCAGCATTCGAACGCATGGAGCGCAACCGGAAGCTTTTTGTTCAGCGGTGGCGAAAAGAGCTAAATGGAGAAAATTTTTCTGCGCCTTTTAGTTCAAGCTTTGTGGCAAGTCGGAGGTTGGTGCGGAAACCTCGGCTGTTATTGATTTTGGAAAATCTTGAGAGTGAAGTCGCACGCAAGGCCATTGCGAAACTGGTGGAACAGCGCTGGCATATCAGCTTGTTTGTGAATGGTTTAAAAACTGTCGATTGGCCCAAATTCCACAAGGCATATTCTGCGAAGGTGGAGTTCATACCCGATCAGGGATTGAGGCGATTGAAGAAAACTAGAGCTAAATATTTTCATCAGATTTTGTCTTTTGATCAGAAAATAAAAAGGCAATTGCAAACAACTGTTATCGATGAGTCGATAGCATCTGACTTAATCGCTTCAATAGAGAGCATTAACAAAACTTTGCAGCTTCATTAGAGCTCACGCCGCGTCGGCCACTTCTGCGCCCGCTTTCGCACCGGTAATGTATGATACGACTTCCTGAGAATCCGTATCCTGCTTCTTCAGATTGGCAACGATGCGCCCACGTCTGAACACCAAGATCCTATCGGCAAGGTCAAAGACTTGACGCATGTTGTGCGAAATTAGAATGAGCGGTTCGCCGTTTGCTTTGAGCGTTTTGATTATGTTTTCGACTTGGCCAGTTTCCACCACCCCAAGTGCTGCTGTGGGTTCGTCCATGATAATCAGCTTGGACGCAAATGTGGCGGTTCTTGCGATTGCTACACATTGGCGCTGGCCACCGGACATATTGCGGATGCGGCTGGAAAGATTTGGAATTCTGACCGCTGTGCGTTGCAAGGCTTTCAGGGTTTCTTCGCGCATTGCCTTTTTATCGAGAATGGAAAACGGGCCAAATTTAAATTTGAATTTTTCGCGCCCCAAAAAGAGATTGGACGGAACATCTAAATCATCAGCCAACGCCAAAGTTTGGAACACGGTTTCGATACCGGCTTCTCGGGCATCGATTGGACTCTTGAAGTTTACTTCTTTGCCGTCAAAAATGATTTTGCCGGAGGTGGGCATTTCAACGCCAGTGATCTGGCGCACGAAAGTTGATTTGCCTGCACCATTGTCGCCCATAATGGCCACATGTTCGCCATCACGCAGTTCAAAATTGGCATTTGAAAGCGCATGCACGCCGCCATAATGCTTGGTAAGATTTTCAGTTTTAAGGACAATGTTTGACATATTAACTCCTCAAAGCCTTTCTGCGTTGCTGCCATTCATCAAGCACAACTGCGCCAACAATGATGACACCCAAAGCCATCAACTGATAGTAGGCGTCAAAGTTCATGAAAGTGAACCCTGATGTTATAACGCCGAGAATCAAGGCGCCCAGAACTGTTCCAATGATTGTGCCGCGCCCACCTTTTAATGACACACCACCAATGACTGCCATGGCGATGGCTTGCAATTCATATTGAGTGCCCATGCCCGCTTGGGCTGTAAGATTCTTTGACGACACCACCAAGGCACCGATTGCGGCCAAGATTGCGGCTATCGTGTAGACCAATATTTTGTGGCCTGTGATGTTTACACCCGAAACACGGGCGGCTTCTTCATTCGATCCTACGGCATAACAATGCTTGCCATATTTTGTGTAGGTCAGGATCAATTGAAATAAGATTGCAAGCGCGATGAAAATCAAAACCGGATTGATGCCAGCGCCGATTGCCTTATAACTATCAATTGGAAATGAGACTGGTTTACCACGCGTCCACCAAGAAGAAAGACCGCGGGCAGATGCAAACATGCCCAAGGTGGCAATGAAGGGCGGAATGCCCGTGTAGGCAATCAACCAACCATTGATTAATCCTGCCACCACACCGCATGTGATTGCAATTAGAAGAGGGACTATGACAGGCAGGTCAAAGAAGCTTGCATCGTGAAACAACGCAGTTGGATTAGGGTTACCGTTGACCAATGCCGTCTGCGCAAATGACATGGTGATCATCGCGGTGGCACCCACAATGGAACCTGATGAAAGGTCGATGCCACCTGAGATGATAACTTGCGTAACGCCAACAGCCAAAATGCCGATGATGGAGACTTGCGCTATGATGATGGCCAAGCGCGCGTTGTTAAAAAGACCTGGAATGTCAGATCGCATGTTGAACAGAAAACTGTCATTCAAAAATAGGCGACCAATAAGTTCAAAGACGATCGTGATGCCAATCAATACAAAAAAGACATTGACCTCTGATGGCCATTCTCTTTTCCTTTTGTCGTAGGTCAATCCACCAACGCCTAATTTATTATCACTCAATTCTGCCTCCTAGATCAACCTGAACTTTGACGGAATCTTCAAAGTTCAGAAAACTTGATCGAAAATATACCCTTAGGGCAATTTTTACTTTTCCATGAAAAGTCAAAACGCTCTATCCCGCTTCGGATGATATGTTTTCTCAATCAACAAGTGAGAAAAGACATCAGCCGTCAAGCCATCCGCTGATAACATAAGGGCGGCGCAATCAGCACCGCCCTTAATGCATCGAAGGTTTTAGTTTAGTTCTTTTTCATGTAGTTCGCGAGATTTTCTGGGGTTACGAGTTCGAAAGGAATGTAAACTTTCTTATCGACCTTTTCGCCTTTTGACAACTTCATCGCTGTATCGAGCGCGCCCGAGCCTTGGCCGGCAGCGTTTTGGAACACTGTCACCATCAAATCTCCAGCGGCCATTGCAGCCAAAGCGTCTTGCGTGGCATCAATACCACCGACTGGTGTGTCGGATGGCTTCTTACCAGCTGCTTTCAGAGCGTTGATCACGCCGATTGCCATTTCGTCATTGTTGGCGATAACAGCATCAAATGGCTTGTTTGTTGAGAGCCAGTTGGTCATCAAGTTTTGTGCTTCGTCGCGCGACCAGTTAGCTGTTTGCTCAGCAATGATGTTGAGCTTCACGCCGCAATCTGGACCTGCCATTACGTCATGGATGTCCTTTGTGCGTTGTACAGCAGCTTGGTTTGAAAGTTCGCCTTGAAGCACATAGATGTTGGCTTCTTTCTTGCCAGCAGTTGCCAAGAGTTTGCAGATTTGCTTGGTTTGCAATGTGCCTGAATCAACTTCGTTTGAAGCAACGAAGGCTTGATTGTCAGGCAATGTGTCAACGTTGATTGGCTGACGGTTTACATAAACCAGTGGAACTTTGGCCGCTGCAGCAGCATCCGACATGGCTTGTGTTGCTGAAGTATCAACTGGGTTCACGATGATGGCAGTTACGCCAGAAGCGGCGAAATTCTTGATTTGATCCAGTTGCTTTGCAACATCATTACCAGCATCTTCGATTTGCACATCAACACCAATTTCCTTGGCATGGGCTTGGATGCCGTTGCGCAACACTGTCAGAAAGTTGTCGTCGAATTTAGCCATCGAAACGGCAATCTTAGCACCAGCAAAAGCTGATGAGCTCATCAAGCCCACCATTGCTGCAGCAATAATAAATTTCTTCATTGTAGAACTCCCTTTATCGAGTGTCCGGCAAACACCCGTTGACTTGGCCGGAATCCCCTTTCGAGGAAAGGCGTTTTCGCCGCAATCTGCCCAAGCCATAGGGTTTGATAGAATGGATTCAAAAATTCGAACCCTCCCACCAACTGTGCTTCTTTGGCGCGTTGCGGTTTGCGTTCAGTGAAATATTTATTTCACCTTAACGCAATAATGGAAAGCCTATTCCAATTTGTATGGGAGTCAATCACCGCATTCTAAATGCCACGGAAACTGTCAAAAACTATCAGAGCTTATCTATATGTTTTCGCTCATGTGAATTTCTGGTGGCAGCATTAAAGGTGGCAAATGGGGCATTTCGGCTCCCGTTGTGGCTTTGGCCATCACTTCAACCAGCCGCCTGGCCAGTGAGGTGAACGGTGTGCCCAAAGTGAGATCAATCACGCCATCATGCAAGGCGGCGCGTGTAGCGGGGGTCAATTCGTTGCAGACTGCAATCAATCTGTCGCCAGACTGGCGTTCACGGAGCGCTTTGATCAGACCTTCTTGGCCGCCGCCGGACACATATATAGCAACCAAGTCAGAGGTGTTTTCAACGAGCTTAGTAATTGCTTCGTAAGCAATATCATCGTCATCCAGATTGACAATCGGTTCAAGCAGCTGAAACTGGGGTGCATGTTCGCGCATGAATGTGCGAAAGCTGATTTCGGAAAGTTCCTGGTTGAGATAGCGATGGCTGCCGACCAGAATGCCGATTTTACCAGGCCGCCTCGACAATCTGCTGATTGTCCACCCAGCAATCCGCCCGCATTTGCGCGAATCTGCACCAAAATGGCCGCAACATGATGGGCTGGCGATGTTGCTCAGCAATGTGAAAACGGGTTTGCCAGAAGCGATGATTTCTTCGACCGCTTCATTCACCAGTGGGTGATCCATGGCCACCACAGCAACAGCATCCACATTCCGCGCAAATTTCAGCAATCTTTCCGCGACAATACTTGGCACTACGTCTTCGATAAATTCGAGCACAGGTTTACCTTCAACGGTTCGTGCCGCTTTGGTGGCTGCGACCAGCTCTTTGCCGAGGGTTTGATAGAAAGCATCGGGTTTTTGCAACAGGAACCCAAATTTACGCTTTGGGGTTTCTGTCAATCGCAGTTTTAATAGTCCGGTGGCATGATAACCAATTGCTTCTGCCGCCTCGACCACGCGAATTGCCGTATCCTCGCGTACTGGCAATCTGCGATTCAAGACTCGGTCAACGGTGGCCACGCTTACGCCAGCTTTTTTTGCCAAATCATTGATGGTGGGGCGCGATACCATTTGCGTTCCTGCATTGAATTGCTGCTTTGCTATCATATGAAATAAAATGATGCAAACTGATAGGTACACTGAGAATTCAATTGTTCCGGCAGAATGTTGATTCTAGTGTCCCGCTCGCTTAGAGGGTTTATTCTATGAGTGATGCCATATTCCCGCGTGATTATAGTCTGCTCGGCCGCGACGCAAAGCGTGCTGAGGAAGTGGGCTTGGCCAATGCGCAGTGGTACCAGGCACCAATTGCACGTGCGCGAATGAAAGAATTGATGAAGCGTTCTGATGGCCCTGCCATCCGCGATACATTGGTTTGGATTGCTTGTTTTGTTGTAACTGCGGGTTTTGCAATTTACTTGTTTCCATCTTGGTGGAGCTTGCCATTCTTTTTGGCTTATGGTGTTTTGTATGGGTCATCAACTGACTCGCGTTGGCATGAATGCGGACACGGCACCGCTTTCAAAACGCGCTGGATGAATGATGCGGTTTATCAAGTGGCATGTTTCATGATCATGCGTGCGCCCACGGTTTGGCGCTGGAGCCACACGCGCCATCACACCGACACAATTATTGTAGGCCGCGATCCTGAGATTGCTATTATGCGGCCAACTGTGGTTTTGAAATTGATTGGCGCTTATTTTGCTGTTCCGCAAACCATTGATGCAATCAAAAAACTATTCATCCATGTGTCTGGCCACTTAACGCCCGAGGAAATGACGTTTGTTCCGGAAATGGAACGGGCGCGGGTTTATTTTGTTGCGCGTATCTGGATGCTCATTCATTTGAGTTCGGTGGCGCTCGCATTGTATTTGCATAGCTGGTTGCCAGTTTTGCTGGTTGGCCCCCTGCCCACAATGTATGGCGCATGGCTTCATGTGATGACGGGCCTCACCCAGCATGGTGGGTTAGCGGAAAATGTGCTGGATCACCGCTTGAACAGTCGGACGGTTTTGATGAACCCAGTTCTGCGCTTTCTCTATTGGAATATGAACTATCATGTGGAGCATCATATTTTCCCAATGGTGCCTTATCATCAATTGCCGAAACTCTATGAGGATATGAAGCCCTATACTGTGCCTGCAGCCAATGGCATTATCGCGGCGTACCTCGAAATGATCCCCGCTTGGATGAAGCAAATCAAAGACCCTTCTTATGTGATCCCCCGCGACTTGCCTTTGGGCACTGCGGCGGTGACCCAACCTCTTGCTGCTGAATAGGACGTTTTATGACTGAATGGATTGAAGCTTGCGCGAAAGACGATATTGCCGAAGAAGATGTAAAGCGTTTTGATCACGCTGGCCGCACCTTTGCGATCTATCGTTCGCCTTCTGGGAAGTTTTATGCCACTGACGGATTGTGCACACATGAGAAAATTCATTTGGCTGATGGCTTGGTGATGGATCACATCATCGAATGCCCAAAACATAATGGTCGGTTTGATTATACGACAGGTGCAGCCAAGGGCGCGCCGGTTTGTGTAAACTTAAAAACTTATCCGGTTAAGGTGGAGGCTGGAAAAGTCTTCATCAATATTGCTTAGTTTATGAACAATATTGGCATGGTTATTGTTGGCGCTGGAATGGCCGGTGCGCGCGGGGTGATTGCACTGCGGGCTGCTGATTATCAGGGTTCGATTACGTTGATCGGTGAAGAGGCGTATTTGCCTTATGACCGCCCGCCATTATCTAAAGCTTCGATTACCGGTGATGAAGAACCGGCACCAATCCTGCTTTTAGATGATGATCAACTACGTTCACTCAGTGCAAAATTTATTCGCAATGCCAAAGTTGTGAAACTCGATTTAAAGTCGAAATCGGTTTTACTAAGCAATGGCGATAGCGTTTCGTACGAAAAGCTTTTACTGGCCACGGGTGCCAAGCCACGTAAACTTAATGTCGAAGGCGGCAAACATGCTTTGCTGCTGCGCGATTTTGAAGATGCGCAAAAGCTGCGCGCTGCATTTAAACGAGATAAGAAAATCGTCATCATCGGCGGTGGTTTTATTGGTTTGGAATTGGCTTCAAGTGCCGTTAAGCGCGGATGTCATGTGACGTTGATTGAAGCCCAACCTCGCATTCTTATGCGGGGTGTGACAGAAGCAATCGCCAAAATTGTTCATGAGAAGCATGTGAGCGAAGGCGTTCAGGTGTTGACAGGGACTGGTCTTTCCAAACTCGAAAAACACGCCGTGCATTTGGCCGACGGGCGGATTATCCCAGCAGATACAATCATTGCGGGAATTGGTGCTGCACCAGAAGTCACACTTGCTGCTGAAGCTGGCTTGAAAATCGACAATGGAATTGTGTGCGACGAGAATATGCGCACAAGTGACCTAGATGTATTTGCTGCTGGCGATTGCGCTAATTTTCCACATGCTCTTTTTGGCGCAACACGCACGCGTCTCGAAGCATGGCGCAGCGCCACAGATCAAGCCAACACTGCGGTCGGAAATATGTTGGGCGGAGCTAAATCTCATACGGCAATTCCATGGTTCTGGTCTGATCAATATGACTTCACGCTGCAAATCGCAGGCATGCCAAACATGGGGCAAACAATCGTTAGGCGCACATTATCTCCTGATTCATTTGTTGAGTTCCACCTCACTTCGGAGGGCCGGTTGGTTGGTGCCAGCGGCATTGGTATTGGCAATGCCATAGGCCGTGAAGTGCGACTTGCGGAAATGTTGATCGCGAAAAATATTTCGCCAACAGAAGTGCAGCTCGCAGATCCAAATATACAATTAAAAACACTGTTAAAGGGATAGGAACAATGGCTAAGAAGCGCCCAACCGTTGCAGACGTGCGCGCCAACAAGGGTAAGTATCAATATACGATGATGCGCACCGAAACTTGGGAAGAAGTTGCTGCGGCGGAAGCGGCTGGCATTGATATGGTTTCTGTGCCGCCTGAAATGCTGAAGCAAAGACAATTCCGCGATGTAGCACCTTCACTTTTTGCTGTGCCCGGCATGGCGCTCTATGGCGCGCCAGCCTCAGTTGATGACTATATGCGCTGGGCCTTTGATATGATGAACCATGGAGCTGATGCAGTTTATTGTGCTGCCTCTTTCGACACTGTTGAACGCATGGCAAAAGACTATATCCCTGTCATTGGCCATGTGGGCTTAGTTCCCCATTATTGCACTTGGACGGGTGGCTTTAAAGGTGTTGGTAAAACTGCTGCCAGCGCCATGGATGTGTGGGTGCGTTGCAAGCGTTATGAAGAAGTAGGCGCATTCGGTGTTGAAATAGAAGTGGTGCCGCCTGAAGTGACGGCAGAAATCGCCAAGCACACAAATTTGTTTTTAGTTTCCATGGGCGGCGGCAAAGGCGGCGATTGCCAATATCTCTTTGCTTGCGACGTGCTGGGTTACAACACAGGCCATGTGCCACGCCATTCCAAGAAATATGCTGACTTGTCGGTTGAATATGCGCGCATTCAAGATATTCGCATCGATGCATTCAAGAGTTTTGTTGGCGAAGTTCAATCCGGCGCTTGGCCGAGCCACGAATATATTGTGCATGCACCTAAGGATGAAATGGATTCATTCGTAAAAGCGATGAGTAAGAAATAATACCCCAAACCCGTCATTCCCGTGAATCTAAGGTATCCAACTCGAAGGCGCACAAAACTTTAGAAAGTTGGATGCCCTGCCCGCTTTCGCGGGGATGACGATTAATGATTGAACTGAAAAAAGGAAAATAGACTATGGTTAGATTTGGTGTCATCGGCGCTGGCCGCATTGGCAAGGTGCATGCAGCCACCATCGCCGCAAACCCGAAGGCAAAGCTTGCTTATATCGCTGATGCGGTGCCAGCAGCGGCGGAAGCTTTGGCAGCACAATATGGTGCAAAGGTTGCAACAGTTGATGAAATCATGAAGGCCAAAGATGTGGATGCTGTGCTCATCGGCTCGCCGACTGGTTTCCACGCTGAACAAATTCAAGCAGCTTCAAACAATGGCAAAGCCATTATGTGCGAGAAACCAGTTTCATTGGATGTGGCCAATATTCATGAAATTTTGAAAGTCGTTGAAAAAAACAAATCCACATTGATGATCGGCTTTAACCGCCGCTTTGACCCCAACTTCGCTGAACTGGAAAAGCGTGTGCGTGCGGGTGCCGTAGGTGCTGTCGAAATGGTCACCGTCATTTCGCGCGATCCAAACCCACCACCTCCATCCTATGTGAAGGGTTCGGGCGGCTTGTTCCGCGACATGATGATCCACGATTTCGATATGGCGCGCTTTCTGATGGGCGAAGAATTTGTTGTTGTGCAAGCACTGGGCTCTTCACTGGTTGATAAGGGCATCGGCGAAGCTGGCGATGTGGATACGGCTGCTGTGCAAATGCAAACCGCTTCTGGGCGCATTGCTGTCATCACCAACTCTCGCCGCGCAACTTATGGCTATGACCAACGCATGGAAGTGCATGGCTCTAAAGGCATGCTCACCGCGGCAAACGTGCACAACACCACCGTGCAATTGCACACGGGCGCTGGCTCACAAGCAGACCCCGTGCAAAACTTCTTCTTGGAACGCTACTTCCAAGCCTACACCAATGAACTCAACACCTTCATCAATGCTGTTGAATCAGGTGACCGCAATCCAAAGCCATCAGGCTTTGATGGTTTGCAAGCCGGCATTCTGGCTGATGCAGCAACATTGTCCTGGCAAACTGGTAAACCCGTAAAAGTTTGATAACTCGCAAAAAACAAAGGGCTCCTAACAAGGAGCCCTTCGCTTACAAACTGGTATCCGGGTACGCAGTACATTATCCCGGAATGCCCTCGACACATCCCGCAGGGGACTAACGCGTGTCATGAGAGCCACTCTAACGCGCACAAGTTTCTAATCCCTTTCCAACAGAAAGATTTGCATTAACAGAGCCTTACCTGATTGTTTTGGGCTGACCCAAACCGTGCCAAAACAGGTCACATCGCGCAAAACATGGAAAATAAATTTTTAATTGGCAGCTATGCACAAATTTCATGGATTAGGGGTTCACAATTCGTTTCAACGCTGTTAGAAGCGCGCCAACGCATAACGCGGGATGGAGCAGCCCGGTAGCTCGTCAGGCTCATAACCTGAAGGTC
>JAYWEV010000161.1:0-11928 GCA_043779145.1 Aestuariivirga sp.
CCTGCTGAAAGCAACTCAAGGCCGCATGATGTATTTCGGCTGCAAGGACGGACGTTTCAATTTGCTCTATCCGTTCTTTGGCAATGTGCTTGTGGGCTCCACTGATCTTGATCAGCCAGACCTTGATCTGGCCCATTGCAGCGCCGAAGAAGCGGATTATTTATTCAAGATTTCAAATAAGTCTAACTCGAGAATTTCTTAATAAGTTCGTCCACTTGGCTTGGCAAAAGCGGTCGTGTATCGGACCCACGCAAAAGCAAAAATAACTTTGCCGTTTCTTCAAGTTCTTCAGTTGCATAAAGCGCCGTGGAAAGGCTGGTCCCAGAGACCACCGGACCATGATTTGCAAGTAATACAGCATGGTGATCGGTTGCTAGTTTGCCCACAGCCTTTGCCAAGTTTTCATCGCCTGGTGGATGATAAGGCACAAGCGGCAATTGCCCCACGCGCATGACATAATAGGCTGTAAGCGGCGGCAGGCAGTTGTGTTCATCAATGCCATGCATGCAAGAAACTGCTACGGCGTGGGTAGAATGCAGGTGGATCACAGCTTCACATTTTTTATTCCTTTTTGAATACATCACACGATGCAGAAAAGCTTCTTTCGTAGGCTTTTCACCGCTCATATGGTTTCCACTTTCATCAATTTTGGCGAGCTTTGCTGGATCTAGTTCACCGAGCGATATATTTGTCGGCGTCATCAGCCAACCGCCACTCGGAAGCGCCACGGAAATATTGCCAGCCGAGCCAAAGGTTAGACCACGGTTAAAAAGGGAACGACCGCATTCACAAATTTGATCACGCAAGCGGTTCTCAATGTTCATTCTAACTTGCTCCAAGCCTTCAGAAAGAAATCAGGTGTGCCAAAATTTCCAGATTTCAAGGCAAGTGCCATTTTCGGCCCCGACCGACTTAACGTCCATGGAACTCCTGGATCAATCTCCGGTCCAATTGCCAAAACTGTGATGCCCAAACCCTCGACGACCGCACCAGAAGTTTCCCCACCCGCCACCAGCAGTCTCGAATAGCCCAATTGTGGAAGCGCTCTGGCCACCCCTGCCAATAAATTTTCAACGCTGCAGCCAGCAGTCTCACGGCCAAGTTCGTTTTGAACTTTTTCCACATTTTCTGGATCATCGCTTGAATAGATCAATGGCGTTGACGTTTTGGGTTGCGTTTCAAGCCATCGCAATACGGTTTCGACTGTTAGTTTGCCAGCAGCGATCTTAAGCGGATCGACGCGGAAGCTGGGAAAGCCTGCGGCGAGCGCCGCTTGCACTTGCCCTCGCGTTGCTACTGAGCACGAGCCTGCCAAGACGATGGCCCGCCCTGCAGGGGTGGGCAACTTGTCCGCGGGTGGTGTGAGTTGCGCAATCAGGCCTGCGTCCACATAGGCCGATGGCAAACCAATCGCCACACCTGAACCACCCGTGATCAATTTTAAATTGACGGCAGCTTTTCCGATCGAGCGCAAATGCGTGTCGCTCAATGCATCAACAATCGCGATGCGCCGATCAGCAGCTCTTTCTTTTGCAAAAGCTGCTTCAATTGCATCGTTGCCTTTGTCCACGTCGCCATAGGCAACATGCCCCACATCGCAAACTGTTTGACGGCGAAGTACACGACGCAAATCTGAGTCGTGCATAGGTGTGAGTGGATGGTCACGCATCGGGCTTTCGGCGAGCAACACACCATTTACAAAAAGATTGCCCATGAAGATCGAGCGTCCCGTGGCAGGAAAAGCTGGGCAAGCAATTGTGAAATGAT
This sequence comes from Aestuariivirga sp., assembly GCA_043779145.1. Classification (GTDB taxonomy): domain Bacteria; phylum Pseudomonadota; class Alphaproteobacteria; order Rhizobiales; family Aestuariivirgaceae; genus Aestuariivirga. The sequence continues at coordinate 1,768 of JAYWEV010000161.1, forward strand.
CGCCAACCTTAGCAAGTAATGCTTCTGCAACGGGGCCAATATTGCCTTTTTCTGTTGAATCAAAGGTTGAGCAATATTTAAAAAATAAGCGTTGCGCACCGTTGTTCAACAACCAGTCTGCCGCCACTAAGGACTGTGCCACTGCTTCTTCGGCCAGAACAGTCCGCGATTTCAGTGCCACAACAATTGCATCGATATTGTTCAGATCAAGTGCCTCTGCAGGCACGCCAGTTGTTTGCACCGTGCGCAGGCCTTCACGCGATAGCATCAATGAAAGATCTGTTGCACCGGTTAGATCGTCAGCAATGCAACCCAGAAACATTTCGGTGGCCCCAGTTTTGAAAGCGATTATTTTAGAAATTCAGCAAATGTGGTTTTGTAATCTTCATGCCATCGCGATAAGGGCGGGCGGTTTTGAATGATATCTTCTGCAGCCCATCTTATCCGCTTTTCATCAAGCGAACGGGTCACATCATTATCAGGACAGAGGATATAAAAATCACCAGCATCGATTGATGTGATCATAAAATCGATTGTTTGTTTAGGCGTCCATGCGGCGCTTGGCTTTTCAGTGCGTCCATTGGCAGTGAGCGACGTAAAAACAAAACCGGGAATGAGCAAATGGGCGCTCAAAACATTGCTTGGCCTATTGCGCAATTCGTGTTGCAAAGCTTCTGTGATTACTTTTACACCCGCCTTGGCCACGTTATAGGCGGGGTCGCCTGGCGGTGTAGTAATGCCCTGCTTGGAACCTGTGTTGATGATAAGACCGGGCATACCATGAGCTGACATTGCTGGTGCAAATGTTTGCACGCCATGAACGATACCCATGAGGTTCACATCAATTATCCGTTGCCAATTCTGGCTGTTCAGAACAGAGCTTCCGGGCTGAATACCAGCATTGTTCATCAACAAAGTCACTTTGCCCAATTGCTTTGTTATTGTGCGCTCAAGTTCCTGAACTTCATTGATCTTACTCACATCGCAAGCAAAGGCAAAAGCTGAGTTGGTCCTTGAAGATGAGGATGAACCCAAGGATTTCAGTGCCTCTTCCAACTGCGGGCCAGCTAGGTCAACCAACGCAACCCTGAATCCTAAGGCTACAAAACAGTGGGCTGCAGCAAGTCCAATGCCAGAGGCTGCGCCGGTTACGACGGCAACGCCACCATTAGCGATGTCTGAAATCTTGGACAAAATTACATTCTGCTCATTTCTTTTTCAGATCGACATTATTCAAGCGGGCGATGTGATCTGTCAACATCGGCACATAATCTTCAGAACCATGGGTGGCAGCTACAGCAAATGTGTTTTTGGTTGCGTTGCCCATCATGTTCACCAGCCCTACAGCATCAGCCATTGATTCAAGATAGCGAAGATCTTTGAAGGCATTGGCAATCGAGAATTTATGAGCGTCGCGATTGCCATCAAGTGTCCACTGCATGAAAGTTTGATAAAAGCCACAGTCCATTCGTCCACCACGGATGACACTATCAAAACGCTGCGGGCTTACACCAACCTTTGCTGCCAGGGCCAAAGCTTCTGAATAAAGTGCGCCATAACCTAGCGAGAGAAAATTGTTGAGCAGTTTCATTTTATGCCCGTCACCCACACCACCAATGTGGACGACCTTTCCGGCCCATGTATCAAGGACAGGTTTCAACTTTGCGAAAACTTCGTCTTTGGCGCCAACCATTGTATCCAACGTTCCGGCCCAAGCTTCTTTTGGCGTGCGTCCCAAGGGGGCATCAGCATAGTCAACTTTCAAAACTTGTAGTTCACCTGCCAAGGCCAATGTGGAATTTGGATCCGATGTCGAGCAATCAACAACTATCGATCCGGCCTTCAAGCCTTGCTTCAAGCCGCCATCGCCACGCAATATCGTCTCGACTTCACGCGAGCCTGTTACACACAAGAAAATGATATCTGATTGTTCTGCAACTTCTTTGGCGGTTTTTACTTCTTTGGCGCCGCGGCCCACCAAGTCTTCAACAACCTCACGCTTTTTGCGACCCAAAACAGTCAGAGCATAACTCTTCTCGACAATATTTTTTGCCATGCCATGGCCCATAAAACCTAAACCGATAAAACCAATTTTAGATTTTTGATCGTGATCAGCCATCAATATTTCCTTTTTCAAGACTAGATATGGGTAGAGCTTTTTCTACCCGATTTTTAGCGCATAAAACATCTATCTGTCGTTATGTTTGAAGGCTTATGTTAGCGCTGTCAATGAGTTTTTTAAAGGGGATTTAAAGACTAAGCCGTTTCACCTATAATGATCTCATAGCCTGTGTCCACAACAACATGTCCTGAGCGGTGTTCAAGATTCTCAAACAGTTTCTCAACCGCAATTTTGCCAATCAGAAACCGATTTGACCGCAATGTCGAAAGTGTGATTGGCAAGGCATCGCCAATATCGAGCCCGTTGAAACCAAAAATCGCAAGTTGTTCGCGTAAAACTACACCAGCTCTCAGGCAATGAAATACACCACCTACGGCCATGTCGTCGTTTGAATAAACTGCCACATCCACTTTTGCTTTGGCCTCTAATAATTTGGCTGTCATCTCCCGGCCCGCCGCCATTGAGCTTGGGCCCTCGACCCTTGAATGTGCAACAAAACTCAAACCAGCTTCACTCAGGGCTTGGCAAAGACCGTCATATCGAACCTTGGCGCGCTGATCATCTGACCAATTATGTCCTACATAGCCAAAGCGGCGATAGCCGCGCTCAATCAAGTGGCGCCCCGTATCATAACCTGCTTGGCGATGAGAGAGACCCACAGCGATATCGATGGGCTTAGGATCAATATCCATCAATTCAGCAATACGGATTCCGCTTTTTACAAGGATTACGCGTGCTGCATCAGTATGTTCAAAGCCTGCCATGATCATCGCCGCAGGCTTCCAGGCCATGATTGCGCGTATAAAAGACTCTTCGGTTTTAATGTTATAATCCGTAACGCCGACCACAGGCTGATAATCGGTTCCCTTCAACGCGGCGTGAATTCCCCGCAGCACTTCCGGAAAAACAATATTGGAAAGCGAAGGAATGGCAACGCCGATAATGTTTGATCTTGCTGATGCTAAAGAACCGGCAATGCGGTTAGGGACATAGCCAATTTTTTTGACAACGGCCATGACAGTCTTGCGCGTTTCATCCGAGATCGGACCCTTGTTCCGCATCACCCGTGAAACCGTAATTTCGCTGACATTTGCTAGTTTAGCCACTTCGGCAAGGGTAATGTTTGATTTATGGTCGGGAAGTCGCGATTGCTGTTTTGTCGCCTTCATTTTCACCCTTTTGCGTGGCGCGCCACACCAAATGTTTAGAACCCAGTTCGTCGTGTTTAACTGATAATTTGAAACATTTACCAGTCTTATTGAGTACATGCATAAACGCGATTGACATCCTTCATAAATATCATAACTATAGTTTTATGACAGCGCTAACATCGGAACCTCTTAGCAAAGTGCCAAAGCTGGATAAAGTGCTTGTGAGAAACGTCAGACTCGTGATTATTTGATTATGAAATGCTATATGGATGGACAGAAAGATGGCAGAACAGACGTCGTTAAAAGCTGCGGTGATTGGACTTGGTTCGATGGGCTTAGGGATGGCACAGTCGATCGCCAAGGGCGGAATGGCTGTTTCTGGCTTTGATCTTAATCCGATTGCTTTGAGTGCCCTTGCTAAAAATGGCGGAATTGCTGCAGGCAGTGCCAAAGACGCAGCCATAGGCAGTGACATTCTTGCGGTGGTAGTAGTCAATGCAGCCCAAACCCGCGACGTGCTTTTTGGTGAGCACGGAGTTGCCGCCGTGATGAAGCGAGGTGGTGTTATTATTTCTTGCGCAACCATGGCCCCCAGCAATGCGCGGCAGTTGGCGAGCGAAGCAGAAGCGCTTGGACTTCACTATCTTGACGCGCCGATGAGTGGCGGTGCGGCGAAAGCCGCAAGCGGCCAACTCACATTCATGGCATCAGGCACCGCCCGAGCCTTCGAACTGGCTAAGCCTGCGCTCGATTTGGTTGCAGGCAAAGTTTATAATCTGGGTGATGCTGCAGGCGCTGGCGCATCGTTTAAAATGGTCAACCAACTTTTGGCTGGTGTTCATATTGCTGCAGCCTGTGAGGCCATGACATTTGCAGCAAAGCTTGGCCTTGATTTAGGTAAAGTTTACGAAGTGATTACGGCATCAGCTGGCAATTCGTGGATGTTTGAAAATCGCGTGCCGCATATTTTGGATGGCGATTATTCTCCGCGAAGCGCCATATCCATTTTCACCAAAGATCTTGGCATTGTCAGTGACATGGCTCGCCAAGAGAAATTTCCACTGCAAATTGCTTCCACTGCCTTACAAATGTTCCTAATGACGGCCGCAGCGGGAATGGATGGTGATGATGATGCCTCAGTTGCTCGTATGATCGCAGAGATCACCGGGCTCGAACTGCCCCCTCAAAAAGTGAGTTAGCTGATGCTTAAATTTGCTGCCAACCTCACAATGATGTTTACCGAATGGGCGTTTCTTGATCGCTTCAAAGCCGCAGCAGATGTTGGCTTTGACGCTGTTGAGTTTTTGTTTCCCTATGATCATCCGCCTGAGAAAATCGCTGATCAGTTAATGCAAAATGGGTTGAAACAAGTTCTGTTTAATTTGCCGCCCGGTGATTGGGCCTCTGGTGAGCGAGGTCTTGCAGCTTTACCGGAACGCGCAGAAGAATTTCAGAGATCGGTTCAAACTGCTTTAAATTATGCCACGGTGCTCAAGGTACCAACGCTTCATGTAATGAGCGGCCTTGCCGATAAAGCCAACGTAACCGCGTTGGCGACCTACCGGAAGGCAGTTGAATTTGCTTGCGCGGCGGCTGCACCGCACAGAATTACGATTGTGATTGAGCCAATCAACGCACGCGACATGCCCGGCTATTTTCTCAATGACTTCAACTTCGCCGCGAACTTAATCGTCGATATGGCTTTACCGAACCTCAAACTTCAATATGATATTTATCACCGCCAAATTATTCATGGTGACGTGATGATGAATCTTGAAAAACTGATGCCGATCATTGGGCATGTGCAAATTGCTAGCGTTCCAAAAAGACATGAGCCACTGACCGGAGAACTTGACGATGCGCGCATTTTTCAACATCTTGATGCGTTAGGTTATCAAGGTTTTGTGGGCTGCGAATATCGCCCCGCTGATGGCACGGTTGCCGGTCTTGGATGGCGCAATCGTTTACGCAACTAAAAAGCACCCAGATATTCACGGGCGCCTTTTTAACCAATTTATTATTTTGGCAAATAGTTGCGCCAATAATGCTTTTCCTTGAAGCCTAAAACTTCACGAATTTTACGGTTCGATAAAGGCGCCTCAAACTTCCCCATCTCGCGGGTCACCGGCGTATTGGGCGCATATTTGGCCAAGAACTCCTTGGTTGGCATATCAGCGGTGATCGTATCATTGACTGCGTTAAACACCTGATAACCAAGGCCATCTTTTTGGATACAGAGGTGCACAATCTCGCCCAAATCGCGCGCATCAATATAGCTCCATGCGTTGCGCTTACGCATGGGAGGGTTCGCCACATACTGCGAAAAAGCACCATATTCATGTGGCTCGATCACGTTGCCAATACGAAGCGCATAGATATCCGCACCAAAACGCATCGCAAAAGCCCGTGCGGTTTTCTCATTGACCACTTTTGACAGGCCGTAAGAATCCATCGGGTCACTATCATAGTCTTCTTCCAGTGGAAACGAGTGATAATCCTTGTCTCCTTCCGCAAAACACACACCATAAGTGGTTTCGCTTGAAGCAACTATCACTTTGCGAACTCCAAGCTTCATAGCCGCTTCGATGACATTATACGTGCTCATCACATTGGCGGAATAGGTTTTGTTATCGGGCTCAATCATAACGCGGGGAATTGCAGCAAAATGTACGACAGCATCTGGTGCTTGCGGAACTCTGCCTTCTTCATAACCCTCAAAACCAAAGTGCGAAGACAGCGCATTGAACGCCTGCCCGCTATCGGTAAGATCTGCGACCAGTGTATTCACACCGGGCAAATTCAATGGCTTCAAATCCACATTCAGAATGGAATAACCTTTTCCCAACAGCAAGGGCACCATGTGCCGCCCGGCCTTGCCAGTTCCACCCGTAAAAACGATGCGCTTGTTCACGATCTAACTCCTCATTTCAATTTAAAGATTACGAACCGGTTGCAGCCAGCATCACGCGTTCCTGCGTGGCCTCTGCACGATTTAATTCACCGTTGATACGCCCTTGCTTGATGACCAAAACCCGATCACTCACAGCCAACACCTCGAGCAAGTCAGATGATATCAAAATAATAGAGAAGCCCTGCTGAGCAAGCCTAGCCAATAGTGCATGCACCTCGGCCTTGGCACCGACATCAATACCCCGGGTTGGCTCATCCACGATTAAAATGCGCGGGCGTCTTGCCACCCATTTTGCAATAACCACCTTCTGCTGGTTGCCACCACTCAAGTTATTCACTTTTTCCTCAATGCTTGGTGTTTTTATCCCAAGTTCCTGAATAAAGTTATCACATTGGGCAGCCTCTTTCTGCCGGTTTACAAAATCAAACGAACAATAATCAGAAAGATGGGTGAGGCTGAAATTTTCACGAACCTTCATGCCCAGTACAAGACCTTGCATCTTGCGATCTTCGGTCACAAAGCCGATGCCATTTTCAATCGCTGTTGCTGCATCCTTAATTTTGAGAACCTTGCCATTAATCTCTATTTCACCGCCATAGGGACGTAAACCAAAAATCATTTCCATGATTTCTGTTCGCCCAGCTCCAATCAAACCAAAAAATCCGAGCACTTCACCTTTGTGTAAATCAAAGTTTACATCTCTCACATGGGCTTGGTGTGGACTGGCATGTTTCATTGATAAGCCACGCACAGACATCAATACTTCATTGGTTGCATGAGACACATGCTCACCGAAAAATTCAGAAAGCTCGCGATCGACCATTTTATGGATGAGTATATCTTTGGTCATGTGGGCGATGGCGCGAGAGTCAATCGTCTTTCCGTCGCGCAATACAGTGACATGATCGGCAATTTCAAAAATTTCTTCAAGCCGGTGGGTGATGTAAACAATACCAATGTTTTCATCGCGCAGTTTTTTAATCACGCGCAGCAATGTTGTTGATTCATAATGGCTTAAGGACGCTGTTGGCTCATCCATGATGATAATTTTGGATTCATAAGAAATAGCGCGAGCTATCTCTATCATTTGTTTTTGGCCAATACTCAACTTGGCCATAGGTGTGCGTGGGTCCAAATCGATGTCTAGAGCGCTCAACACTTTTCGGGCATTTTCGTTCATTTGCTTTGAAGCAATGAAACCACTGCGCCCCAAGGGTTCGCGCGCCAGAAAAATATTTTCAGCAACAGTCAAATTTTCCACCATGGAAAGTTCTTGATGGATGATGCTGATACCTAAAGCACGGGCATGGATGGGGTCCTTGATCAACGTTGGAATATTTTCAATGCGGATGACGCCCCCCGCGTCTGCCTTGATCACACCCGTCATGATTTTCATAAGGGTGCTTTTACCTGCTCCATTTTCGCCTGCGATAGCATGAACTTCTCCAAGGCGCACGACGAGGCCCACGTCACTCAGAGCTTTTACTCCGGGATACGTCTTTGAAATATTGAGCATTTCTAGGAAGGGCATAGGCACTCTCACGGGCTGAAATAGTAAATAAGAACCGGGCAGCGGTGGGAGCATCCGCTGCCCGGGTCGAGGGCCAACTAAGATTTACTTAGTGTAGCTACCCAAGTTTGACGCATCGACAACTGTTACGCCAGTATCAACATTCGTTGATCCTTTTTCAGTGCCGTTAATTTGAGCCAACAAATGTTCAACTGCAAGCTTGCCCATGGTGACAGGACGTTGAACCATGATGCCCGAAATGAAGCCTTCCTTCACACCCTTTACAGTGTCTGGAAGATCGTCAAAGGCGAATACCTTTACAGCATTCTTTTTGTCGCCGAATTCTTTTGTTGCCATGACTTTGGCGACAGAAGGACCACCCACTTGGCTCACGCCAAAAATGCCTTTAAGGTCGGGATGACCACGGAAAATCGCTTCATCAACTGAAACAGCTTTCGCGAGATCATCTTCGGTGCCTTCGGTGGCAACGACTTTAATGTTAGGATATTTCGCGAGAGATTCCTTGATGCCGTCAATGCGTTCATTAAGGTTAGATGCACCAAGTTGGCCGGTCACAATGGCGACTTCGCCTTTGCCACCGAGCGCTTTGCCCATGGATTCACCCATAGTTGCACCCGCCGCCTTGTTGATTGTACCGATATACATGCTGCGACCGCTATTGGCACTGTCGCTGTCAAAAGTCACAACCTTAATGCCAGCAGCCATCGCTGCCTTGATCACACCTTCAACTGATTTTGGCTCGTTCACGGAAATTGCAATGCCATCAACTTTTTTGGCAATCAGATCTTCCATGATCTTGACCTGTGTTGAACCTTGGGTATTTTGTGGAACAACCCATTGATATTGAATACCTGCGGCATCAGCGGCAGCTTTGGCACCTGTATTGCAGTCATCAAAAAATGGCACAGCTACTTTTGGAATAACAGCAATCACAATGTCTTTGGCATCTTTGCCCATGGCATCGACTGAATACATCAATGGTAGCGCTAACATTGCGGCGCGGAATAGATTTAAAGATTTCATAATTTGATCCTCCAGGACGTTGAATTTTATCGGTTCTCTTCTTTAAGACATTAGTCTGTTTTTTATCCTTACCCACGACCTCCTCTGTTGTTGGTACGCAGCACGTCCATACTCACAGCAATCAGAATAACTGCACCGGTAATGGCTTGTTGCGCATATGTGTTGATGTTCATGAGAACGACACCATTGGCAATAATGCCTGCCAAAGCAGCGCCGATCACGGCACCTCCTACACTGCCTATGCCGCCGGACAGACTAGCGCCCCCAATGGCAGCGGCAGCGATCACGTCAAGTTCGGCACCAAATCCAGATGCGGGTTCGGCCGAAAGATACCGTGAAAAACTGATTATTCCGGCGAGCGCTGCAATGGTGCTGGACGTCATGTAAACGATAAATTTTACGCGGTTGGTTTTAACGCCGCTCAGCCGCGCCGCGGTTTCGTTTCCGCCGGTGGCATAAACATGACGACCGAATCTGGTTTTCGTCATAAGGATAGAAAATACAATAACCATCGCGATCATGATGATCACCGGCACGGGTACAAAACCAAGATAGCCCTGCCCCAACAAAGAGAAACTCTCTGGTGTATCTGGCGTCAGCGGCACACCATGTGTTATAATATACATCAGGCCACGTCCAATGCTGAGTGTGCCAAGCGTCGCAATAAAAGGTGGAAGCCCAATGCCCGTAATCAGCAAGCCGTTGATTGCACCGAAAGCCAATCCCACACCCAGGCCTGCCGCAACACAAAGCACTGTCGGCATTCCAAAACTAAAGCAGAGCGCTGTAACGAGCGATGAAAGACCCAAGGCTGACCCAACAGAGAGATCAATGCCACCAGTGATGATGACCATCACCATACCGATGCTCATGATCGCCGTCATCGAGAAAGAGCGGAACACTCCCATCAAATTATTAGTAGTTAGAAAATAGGGTGTGAACAGGCTGATCAATGCGCCTACCGCGAGCAAAGCGAGAAAAACATTCAACTCGCGCACTTTCAGTAGCTGTTGCATGTGTAGTATAAGCCGTGCCCCCAATCCAGCAGATGAGTTTTCTAAGTGATTATTTACCTTAGACATTCCCATTTTCCATTATCGTTTTCAGTTAGAGTGAACTTGCTGATCCATTACAACATTTGACTTTTCTGTCTCTCCAACAACAAACGCACCGATTTTTTCCCACCAATGTATTTTATGTTAGCGCTGTCATTTCACAGTTTGATCGCAGATATTTTACAGGATGTCAAATGAATGGTTGGAAATTTGATAAAAAAGTTTCGGTTTCAACGGCTTTAAGTTATTTTTTGCTGAGTTGCTGCGGGCCATATTTCAAAAGCTTCATTCTGAAAGCAAAAATAGTGCTTGATGCTCTGGTAGGATTGATAGGTAACCAAGTGTAAGGTTTCCATTGTGGCAGAACC
>JAYWEV010000162.1:0-4491 GCA_043779145.1 Aestuariivirga sp.
AACTGTCAAATTGTTGTGGGAGAAAATCGCAAACACCCTGCGCTCATTCTCCTCGCAAGAGTGCCGCGCTTATCTCAAAAACTCTGGCTATTCGAATTAGATGGGAAACGCTCTAAGACTGTGTGCCGTTGAGTTAGCTTTTTAACCATTGCGCAGGTGTGATTTTAAGTATGCCCAACTCATTGAGACCTCGATAAACCAGTCGCGAAGGACTGGGGATTGGGTTCTTGACTGGATTATGATTAGCGCTGGTTTTGCGGACTGAAGATTGCAATGCCATGACCGACTTGGCGCGGGATGGTTCGGCGGCGCACCGTTTGGCGAGGAGGTTTATCTCAGGCCTACGCCTCAGTGGCAAAAGAGTGCGACAGCCGGAGGGTGCTTCACTTTCGAGACTGTCAGGAATCTTGCGCGTGAGGCCATGGTGATCACAAGGAGACCACACCAGGGCCTTGACGGACGAATATATCCACCGATCAGTTTACTTCACCCGCTGCAGCTCCCTGCTGCGCCTTAAACTATGGCAGAGACTTCAACTGTGAAAACGGGGAAACTGTTCAGTTGATTGGGTCCAGCTTTCAACTCTCGAATGGAAAAGCTAAATTTTGAAGCAGAAGACGCCACCACTTGACTATGAAGCCGCAGCCAACCTTGAAGCCCGACCGTGACTGAACGTTTAGTACGAGAATAAAGTAGGAACTCTCATGGTGCTCAAAAGATGCTGAGTGAAGCCACCGAATATGATTTCCCGCATACGCCACCTTGAATAAGCTCCCACAACTAAGAGATCTGCCTGAAAACGATCCATCTCCTCGTCAAACACCGTCTCAGCATTTCCACTCAGGTCAACACGTCGGGTGGACTCTGCCTTGACGCCGTGGCGCAACAGCCACTGAACAACGTCCGAGTGCGATACGTCATTGTCATTGGAAATATTACTTTCCGCTATTTCCAATACAAGAACCTCATGCGCAGCGCGGAGAAGCGGCAACGCTGCAGTCATGGCCCTCACGGTATGCGCAGTTTTTTTCCAGCCAATAATAATTCTACGTGGCCCGCTAACGGATATTCCTTTTCCACTTGGGACTATGATCAGGGGTCGACCACTATCTCTGATGACCTCCATTAGTGGATCCCGTTGACCGCCGACCTCAAGCGCTGAAGCACTTATTACGACAAGATCTGAAACAATTGCCCTATTGGTCAACACAACGCTCATATCTGCGTTCATTGCGAGTGACTGGTCCCAGCTGTAATTTATCGAGTCAACCCCCATTGGATCGCCTGCCTGAAATTCAGGAATATTTTCGTCTTCGAAACGTTTGGCTATGACAATCCGTACATTATCAGCATCGCTTTTCAATTGAGATTGATATAGCTCATCAAGATATACCATCGCCGATTTGAAGCCCTCCGATTTATATCTCAGCTGATAGCCTTTCCGTTGTTCAACACCCAATTCCTTGAGAATGCGAGACATATAAACTACAGAAATATGTGTACCCATTTCAGGCGCTATTGAACAAACGAAATCGATCATACGATGCTCTTCAGGCTGGCCAAAATAGGGAACAAGCAGGGATTTAAGGCCAAGATACATAAAACACGTCCTCTATACTTTCGCCATAACATCGCGACTGGTCTATACATCGGCGATTATTTATAAAATTCAAGAGTGAACTAGGATCAGGACCTATTAAAATGCTTGCAAAGATATTGGCGTGATGATTCATTGGTGAAGCGAGCAGGCGTTGCCATGAGTGATTTGCTCTGGTTGTTAGCTGCACAGATGCGCAGGATTAAGCCATATTTTCCATTGTCTCACGGTGTTGCCCGTGTTGATGACAGGCGCATTGTGAGCGGTATTATTTTCGTGATTAAGAATGATCTTCGGTGGCGTGACGCTCCGGAGGATTATGGTCCGCACAAGACGATTTACAATCGTTTTATTCGCTGGAGCAGGCTTGGCGTATTCAACCGCATCTTAGCAGAGTTGCCGGGAATGGCTGGCACACCCGATAAGGTGATGATTGATACCACGCCTCCTAAAGCCCACCGAATAGCAGCCAGTCTGCTTAAAAAGGGGAACATCCCGCTACTGTCCGGCTGTTAATCGAACAAATTCAATTGATTGACTCTTGATGGCTGTTGGGCGCTGTAGTCATCCTCGAAAAAGACGCGATCCATGGGGATTTTCTCAAAGGGTGTGAGGCTTAGAATCTGGAGAATTGTGTAAAGGCTGGCCTTGGTGCGCAAGCGTTTTTTACGATGGCGATCAGGACATAAACGGAGACGGCGATATAGATTTGTGAGCGCACGGTGTTCTCGGAGGTGCCGTAGAAGGCTTTGATGCTCAGGTGTTGTTTGATCCACTTGAAAAACAATTCGACCTGCCAGCGACAGCGATAAAGTTGGGCAATGGTCATGGCGGGGAGATCAAAATTGTTGGTCAGAAACGCGAGGCACTTGCCAGTTTCGGCGTCGCGATATTGCACCCGGCGCAGCTTTTCTGGATAGGTGGAGGCCGACTGTTGTCCATCAAGCTGGACGGTCTGGTCGCAGATGAGACCTGAAGATTTATCAACGGGGTGCGAATAAAGTCTGCGATAGCGCGTGTTGGCACGGGCGCGGATGACGAGGAAGGCACTTGCCAGATTGAAGCGATTGAGGCGGGCGAAGTCGATGTACCCGCGATCCATGATGTAGAAACTGCCGACCTCCAACATGGGAACATCATGTGCCTGATAATCAGAGCCTTTGCCATCGGTGATGTGAATCAAACTGGAAATATTGCAACGCAGATCGAGTAATGTGTGCAGCTTGATGGTAGACCTGATGGTCTGAAATATGGCCCAGGGAAACACCGTCAGGCAAAGATGGATTGTGGTGGCATCGAAGGCTTAGACAGTTTGTGAAAGCTCAACACCGAAATGATCGCCTGCGTAAAGTTTGCGGGCGATGGCAATGAGAGCTTATGCGAAGTCGGCATGAATGCGCCAGTCACGTGTCTCGTTGGCATCGGCCAGAGTGCTGCGCGATACGGCACTGCCAATGCCCATGTGATAGAGCTTGTTGCGTTGCGCACGCAAGCACGCTTCGATGTCGCGCAGGCTCTCACCATTGGTCATCTGGGCAAAGGCCATGCACAGATATTGGTCAAGACAGATAAACTGTTGCATCTTCCGGTCACCGCCATAACGCGCCACACAGCGCCAGAATGTGTGCAAGGGCAAATGGCCCAGCAGTTGCGCAAAAACCAGTTTGCCAATGTACATGCTTCATCCTCAAATGATCGGACGAAGCATCTTGAAGCATAATCAGCAGAAAACGCTGCGCAAGTCGGTGAAACCCTGAAATCAAAAGAAATTACAAATACTTCATAGGCTTACAAAGACCAATTGGGCCGACAACCGGGCAGCAGCATGCTGCAACCTGAATGTCGAGATACAAGGGCTAATCTCAAAACTTCGTGCCGTCTGTGATGGTGCGGGTCGCCCGATCATTCTATTGCTCACTGAAGGCCTGATGAGCGATTACAAAGGTGCGGCATTGATGATTGATGCCATTCCAAACGCTAAAAACTTATTGGGTGATAAGGGTTATGACGCTGACTGGTTTCGTCAAGCCCTGATGATCTACGGCATCACGCTGTGTATTCCACCAAAATCCAATCGAAAAACCATAATCTCCTTCGACAAAACACTCTACCGCCTGCGCCATAAAATCGAAAATATGTTTGGAAAACTCAAAGACTGGCGGCGCATTTATACCCGTTACGACCGATACGCTCACACCATTGTGTCGGCAATCGCAATCGCTGCAACCATAATCTTCTGGATGTAATCAATGAGTCCTGACTCTAGAATCACGCGGCCAAGATTGGTACTGGCCTCATCGTTCAGGTGCTTATGGCCGGTCACGCTGGACAACGATGGTTGAAGGGGGGGCGATGCGCCAACTGGTTCTTGACTGTAAATTGCCAGTTTGATGCCACATTAAGTAAACCTCAAAAAGCATCTTACAGACATCAGAAGGAATTACATTCAAAACAGACGTATGCGTCACCGTCGTAAAGTTACATATCGTCAAATCCAAGATAGGTTCGACCTCCAATTCAATTGGGCCACGATCAATCCATATTAATTGGACATCAGACATTTGGGGTTTCAACTCAAAAAAGCTTGGCACCTTACTTTGACAACTCATCCCAAATACATCGGTTTTCGTTAATGGGCCTATGTAATTTCCGAGGAGCTACATGATGGAACTTTCTCAGAGGTTGAGCGTTTAATTGTGTGAAAGCAGTCGTAGTCAACGTGCGTGTTCTTGGTAATTCTATCCTAGAATTCATCATACCGATACTTGTGGCCTCGAAAGAGGTGTAGTTGATTTACATCAATTGCAAATGTCGTCTCCAACCTTAGCTTTTAATAAAAATTTACAGGATTCAGGTTGCATGCGTTTTCCGATTTTTTTCTGCCTCATTGCACC
>JAYWEV010000163.1:0-11803 GCA_043779145.1 Aestuariivirga sp.
TTCGTCAAATGACCCAGCATTAAAAATGAAGGTGTTTAACGAATATAATTTTGGCGGAGCGCTTATTCTTGCCGATATTAAAACCTATATTGATGGTCGGGCTGAACAGCTTTTTCTGGGGCCGTTTATGACCAGCTATCTGGCCAGTGGACAAGCCGGAAACTCTGCTGCACTTAATAAAATTCTTGAAGATCCTGAGATTGGCTGGACGATTTTTTCGCCCGATGATCCGCGCAATATAGGGCTATCGCAGCTTTCAAATTGGAAGAAAGTTTATGAAGATAGTTATGCGTTGATCTATGAGCGCAAGTTGGCGAATTGAATCAGGCGTTCGGGTTTTTCACAAACCAAAAAGAGACTGGCTCTTGTTTGCGCTTTTTTCCGGCACCATAACTCGCGTTCCAATTTCCACGCGGTCATAGAGATCGATGACGTCGATGTTCAACATGCGGAAACACCCTGAAGTTGTGGCTTGGCCGATGGTTTTGGGGGCGGGGGTTCCGTGAATGCGGAAGCTTTGGTCGATGCCGCCGTCTTGGATAAGATACATGGCGCGGGCGCCCAAAGGATTGTCAGGGCCACCGGGCATGCCGTCTATCCATTGTTTATAGTTTTCGTGGATGGCGAGCATTTCTGGGGTTGGTGTCCATTTGGGCCATTTGGCCTTTCGCTTAACGGTTGCACCACCAGCCCAAAGTGCGCCTTCGCGGCCCACACCTATTCCGTAACGAATGGCGCGGTTGTTGCCCTTCGTGAAGTAGAGGTATTTGTGCTTAGTATCGACGACGATCGTGCCTGCGCGTTCGTTAGTTTTATAGTCGACTTCGCGTTTGCGATATTTGTATTCCACCTGATCTGCATCGGATGCAAAAACTGTGAATGGTTCTTCAGCACGCGAAGGTGTTGAGACCAAATTCACGAACGGTATGTATGCCGCTATTTTAAGTAAGTGTCGCCGTTTCATGATCGGTGAAATAGCATTTCACACATGGCAAATCTATGTCAGTTTTTTGAATGAAACATCAGGCCCGCACCGCGTTGGAATATGCATCCATCAAACTGCGGCTCATATTGCCGGGTTTAAATTTATATCGGCCGTTTCAACAACGTGGAGTCTATTTCACTCCAGATACCACACCCTTTCGTTTTGATATCGCATTGGCGGCAGATTTTAACCAACACATTCTGTTTTTTGGCGTGAAGCTAAAAGCACGGCATGCACTATCTGCATCACAAATACGCAAACAATTCTCCATCGAAGAATTGCCTAGGTTCCTGAAATCGCCGCCAACGACATCAGTTCTTTGTAAAATATTGAAACTCGATTGCTTAATTCCCTGGGTTAGTTCGTCTTTATAGCCCGACGTCGCAGGAGCATACAAAACTGCCAAATCTGCATTTTCCTTCAGGAAGCAGGTGCGTGACTTTCGATTGAATGTAAAGGCTTGACAACTTTTGTTGGCTGAACAGGCCTCAGAACAATTTGCCCAAGTCATGTTGTGGAGTGGCATATTGGGCAGATCAAAACCAAAGAGGTCGATACCGACTGCGACTCTATAGTCTTGGGCATTATCGTTTTGCAGCGGTTGGGCAATAGTTGTTTCATCGGTTTGATCGCTTGGAGCGGGCTGGACGTCTATTCCATTAGCGCGTGCCTCGCTAACATTGAGCCATTGCATCGATTGAGGTGCCGCATGCGTGATATAGCCAATAGCGTTCTCAGGTAGGCCAAGTTGATTAAGGTAAGAACCAATTAAAGCGTTTGCGATACCGCTTTCCTGCAATTGGCCATTGTTGTCATTATAGGCGGCATGAAAACCAATGCGTGCATTGTCTTGCATATAACGATGAATGCCGCCCAGCCACGCAATCGCGCATGCTGAAGCACAAGTAGAATTTGTCATTACAAAGCTATCATATTGGCGCAAACGAATTGCTTTGCCTATTCCTAGGCCAGCACTTAAATTTCCTCCGTCACTAGAAAATACGACTATAGCGTGATCAAGCTGCAGGGCTATCTTTGTAAAAGATTTGTCGTCACCTAGTTCAAAGTCACCTTCGACAAGGACTAATGCCGCAGTATCGCGAGACTCTGCTCTGATAATCGTTATGTTAGCCGCATGTGCAGACACAGAGAATACTATTCCAGCCAACATCACACTGAAAAATCGAAAGAAGATATCCATTTCCCGCAGCCCCAGTTTGTTTGAAACTAAGACTATTAATATGGCTTGTCTACATACGTATCTTTTTGCGGTTAGGCCCGCACCGCGTTGGAATATGCATCCATTAGACTGCGGCTCATATTGCCGGGTTTGAATTTATAAGGGCCGATCTCTGCTACGGGGGTTACCTCTGCGGCCGAGCCCACGATGAAGCACTCGTTAAATGTGGTCATTTCTTCTGGCATGATACGGGTTTCAATCACTTCCATGCCTTGCTGCTTGGCAATTGCGATAACCGTTTGGCGTGTCAAGCCATTGAGGAAGCAATCAGCAATTGGCGTATGGATTGCGCCATCTTTAATGAAGAAAATATTGGCACCAGTGCATTCAGCAACACGGCCTTGCCAGTCCAGCATCATTGCATCGGCATAGCCTTTCTTTTCAGCTTTATGTTTGGAGATGGTGCAGATCATATAGAGGCCCGCTGCCTTGGCATGCACAGGTGCGCACATTGGATCAGGGCGGCGATATTCGGCGATGTCTAATTTGATGCCTTTCATTTTGGTTTCGGGATCAAACATCGAGGGCCAGGCCCAGGTTGCGATGGCCACGTGAATTGTATTACTCTGGGCTGATACGGCCATCATTTCCGAACCGCGGAAGGCTACAGGGCGCACATATTGGTCGCCCCCACCGCTGATCGCCACGATTTCGTCTTTGGCTGCGTTGATCTCATCGTCGGTAAACGGCAAGTCAAAATCCATGATGTTGGCGGATTTGCGAAAGCGCTGGGTGTGTTCCTTCGACTTGAAAATCTTGCCGTTATAAGCTCGCTCGCCTTCAAACACTGAGGAACCATAATGAAGGCCGTGGGTTAGCACATGCACATGCGCATCTTTCCAAGGAATGACCTTCCCGTTCATCCAAATATGGCCGTCACGTAGGTCAAATGGGATGATAGACATGGAAATCTCCTAAACTGTTTTGCATTGGTGCTCATGATTGCTAGAACAGATGTAACGCTAACAGAAGTGGAAAATATGTCAATATGGCTGACATAAACTTAAATCATGGTTTGGATGAAACAGAATCGGTGGCCTTAGTCGAGCTATTGTTCTTTGCTTACCGCGATTTTGTGGCCGATCCTGATCAGGTTTTGGAAGGCTTGGGTTTTGGCCGTGCCCATCACCGGGTATTGCATTTTGTGGGGCGTGACCCCGGCATGACAGTGGCGAGTTTGCTCGAGATTTTGAAGATTACCAAGCAGAGTTTAGCTCGCGTTTTAAAGGAGTTGATCGCTGAAGGTTATGTGTTTCAGAAAGAAGGTGAGCAAGATCGGCGGCAACGGTTGTTGCATTTGACGGTTTTGGGTGAAGCGTTGCAGCAAAAACTTATCGCACCGCAGATTGCTCGCTTCAAACGTGCCGCGCATGAAGTGAATGGTGGTTCTAGTCAAAATTTTCGTGATCTGTTGTTTCATTTGATCAATCCTGAAAATCAGAACGCAGCAAAGCAATGGATTGAAAATTCACATGACTGAGGCACCGCATATTTTGGTGGTGGATGATGATCGGCGCATTCGCGAATTGCTGAAGTCATATCTTTTGGAACATAATTACCGCATCAGTACGGCTGCTTCTGCTCTGGAAGCACGTAAGCAAATGCACGGAATTGCGTTTGATCTTATTGTGCTTGATGTGATGATGCCGGGCGAAACTGGCCTCAGTTTCATAAATTCACTGCGCGCGGAAAAATCGGAAGTGCCAATTCTTATGCTTTCAGCTTTGTCTGAAACATCAGATAGAATTATTGGGCTTTCTTCAGGCAGTGACGATTATCTAGCTAAACCCTTTGAGCCGAAAGAATTGTTGTTGCGTTTACAGTCTCTGTTGCGTCGTGCCGGACCAAAGGTTACAAAACAGAAAAAAATTACATTTGGTGATTGCCAGTTTGATCTTTCAATCGGCGAGTTTTTGCGCGGTGGCGTGCCCGTTAAGCTTACATCGCGTGAGAAAGATATTCTGCGTATTCTTGCGCAAAAGCCCGGCGAGGCTTTTAGTCGGTTGCAATTGGCGCTTACGGGTGCTGAAGAAAACGAGCGCAGTGTTGATGTGCAAATCAATCGCTTGCGCCAGAAGATTGAACAGGATTCTGCTAATCCGAAATATCTGCAAACCATGCGCGGCGCAGGCTATGCGCTGTTTATCGACCAGTTTTGATTATGGAGCTTAAACCAAAACTCACATTTTATGATCGCTTCAATGAAGTGCTGGAACGCTATGCGCCTGCCGGTCTCTACCGACGTGCTATGGCCATTCTCATTATCCCTGTCATCATTCTGCAGCTGATTGTGGCGAGCTATATTCTGCTGCGCTATTGGGACAATGAAACACTTGTGCTCGCCAACACGCTTTCAAACGAGATTGGCCTGTTGATTAGCAGCTATGAGCATTCCGATAAATCTGATGGAGCGCTGGAAGGCATTAAGAAAACTGCTGTTGACCAACTTCATATGGATTTTGACTACACTCGCGGCAAGGAAGTGCCTGCAAACTTTCAACCCAACCTCTCACTTTTGGATCAACGCATCCAGCAATATTTGAATGCCGACAAATCCCGGCACTATTGGGTCGAAAGTGCTGCGGCAGGTGGCAAGGTTCAGATTCTGGCAGAAGTTGAGAAAGGATTAGTTTTTTCCGCGCGCATAGACCCTGATCGATCACGGGTTGTAGGCGCTCCGTTTTTATTGATTTTTATGCTGGTTTCGACCACTGCACTTTTATCAATCGCTGTGATATTTTTGCGAAACCAAATAAACCCAATTCTAGATTTGACCCAGGCAGCGCAAGCTTTTGGCAAGGGCAGGGATGATGAATCGTTTCGTCCCCAAGGTGCTACAGAAGTGCGCCTAGCTGGCGAGGCGTTCATCGACATGAAACGCCGCATTGCGCGCCACGTTGATCAACGCACTACGATGCTGGCTGGTGTTTCGCATGATCTGCGCACTATATTGACGCGTTTTAAACTTGGCCTTGCTGTGCTTGGCGATAATGCGCGCACCAAGCCTCTGCATGAAGATGTATCTGAAATGCAGCACATGCTTGAAGATTACATGGCCTTTGTGCGAGGTGATGGCGGCGAGCAGATATCCTCGGTGCAGGTACAAGATGCCGTGATGTCAGTTGTGAAATCCTTCGCGCGCGAGAAGGCGAATATTAAAGTTTTAGAAGTGCCCAAACTCATTTTGCAATTAAAGCCAAATGCTTTTCGCCGCTTGCTGACGAACCTGATCAGCAATGCCGTGCGTTATGGCCAGTTAGTTGAGATATCGGGCGAGATTCGCGACGAGCGGCTTTGGCTTTATGTTGATGACGATGGGCCCGGAATCCCGGTGAATTTGCGCGATGACGCATTCAGGCCTTTCGTGCGATTAGATAAATCGCGCAACTTGGATCAGACAGGTTCAGGCTTGGGTTTAGCTATTGCTCTTGATATTGCTCTGGCCCATGGCGGCGACATTCAGCTGGATGATAACAGCATTGGTGGGCTTCGCGTGGCGATCCGCATACCGATTTGAGATCACCACATTGAAATTTTGGCGCGGGCTGGCCAATTGGTGTTATATTCATCTGCGTTGATTTTGCCTTGGGATACAGATTCTAGCATTTCACCAATTGTTGGAACTTCTGATTTTTCAACATGCTTGGAAGAATCCCAAAGGCCAGCGCGCAGAATCGCACGCGCACATTGTGTGTAAGCCGCCTCAACTTTGATTATGATCACCGAGCGCGGAAGATTGCCCTCCATTTCAAAGGATTTGCATAGCTCTGCATCGGTCGTCAAATGCGCGCGTCCATTCACCCGGAATGTTGTGCCGCTGCCTGGAATGAAAAACAATAACGCCACGCGCGGGTCGGCCACGATGTTGCGCAAACTATCAATGCGGTTGTTGCCGCGCCGATCCGGCATGGCTAAATTTTTTGGATCGAGCACGCGAACAAAACCCTGATTGTCGCCACGTGGGCTGCAATCCAGGCCGCCAGGGCCGATTGTTGCCAGCGAGACGAATGGCGAAAGCGCTATCAGCTTTTGATATTCCGGCATCAGATAATCAGTTTCTTTAGCGGTTGAAGCTAAAACGGGCGCTTGATGATAGATCGTTTCAAGTTCGGCGATGGTTTTGATCTGCTGCATGGGCTTTGCCTTTCCGGCTGAACCTAACAGAAATCGGTATCAAAACAACTTCCCACCATTAGCAACTGCCATGCTTGGCCCGATAAGCACCACACCGCCTGCATCATCGGGGAAGCCCAATGTCAAAACCTCAGACATAAAAGACCCGATCTGGCGTGGAGGGAAATTCACAACAGCTGCCACTTGGCGGCCGATCAATGCTTCCACCGTGTAGTGCTTGGTGATTTGTGCCGAAGATTTCTTTATGCCAAGTGTTGGGCCGAAATCAATTTTTAATTTGAAAGCTGGTTTGCGCGCTTCGGGGAATGGTTCGACGCCGATGATCGTGCCGATACGGATATCGACTTTTTCGAATTCGTCGAAGGTGATTTGGCCGCTCAACTTGCGAGCTCTTTCGAGCGATCTGCTGCTGCCTTGATTGCTTTTTCAAAAAGCGGCTTCATACCGTCGTCTGCCATCAGAATTTGCAGCGCCGCGTAAGTGGTTCCATTTGGCGAGGTTACGTTTTGGCGCAGGGTAACGGCGTCAATACCTGTCTGCCGCATCAATTCACCTGATCCGGCTACAGTGGCTCTGGCCAATTGCATGGCAAGGGAAGCAGGAAGGCCTATTTTTTCACCGGCATTGGCCAAGCATTCCGTTAAGTAAAAAACATAAGCCGGGCCAGAGCCTGAAACGGCGGTGACCAAATCGATCATGCTTTCATTTTCGACGGTCACAACTTCACCAGTGGATGATAAAAGCGTGTTAGCCAGTTTCATTTGCGCTTCTGAAACATTGGCATTGGCCGACATTGCAGTGATGCCGCGGCCGATAGCTGCTGGTGTGTTGGGAATGGTGCGGATGATTGCTGCATCGGTCCCGAAATGTTTTACAAAGGTTGCAATCGTTTTGCCAGCGGCCACAGAAAGGATCAGCGGCGTTGATGATTTCAATATAACCAAGTTCGGCAGCACGTCTTCCATTACTTGTGGTTTGACGGCCACGACGATCACTTCGGCATCTGTTACAGCCGATAAATCTGGATTATGTTTGATGCGGTGTTGGACTAAAACATCCATCACTTCGTTTGGCGGTTTGGGATCAATGGCAATAATTTTTTTAGGATCAGCACCGGCCTTCAGCCAGCCTTCGAGCATCGCGCCGCCCATCTTGCCGCAACCAGCCAGAACCAAAGTTCCTTTCAAAACGATGCTCATGCTTCACACTCTTTTATGAATTGGCTCATGCTTCACCCATGGTTTCAAGTAATGCGGATTGCAAGGCATCTTCAGCAGAATGCCCGGCCCACACGACAAATTGAATTGCAGGATAATAGCGCTGTGACGCTTCAACGCCAACACGAATAACCGCTTCGCATTGTGCGTCATTGGCCTCTGCACCGCCCGCCAATATAAGCGCATAGCGATATACTATTGAACCATCGGCCCATAGATCAAAATGGCCGTGGATCATTTGTGAATTGATGATTGCCAAAAGTTTGGAAACTTCATCGCGGCGTCTAGGCGGCACCCGCAAATCCAACACGCACGCAAAATGCAGCGACTCTAAATCATCACGCCACGTAAAAGAAAGGTTGAGGTCAGCCCAGCCGCCACCTACTTGCATAACCACTTCATGATCATTGGTGCGGTCAATGTTCCAATGATTGCTCTCGGCCAAGCGTTCAACGCGGTCGAGTGGATTACGGTGCTGTGCCTCGAAGGCCGTCATATTCATATTCCTCTGAGGACAACACGAATCGTCGCGCTCTCAGAACGTAATTTGACGCGTTGCAGATGTTTCGGCAACGGCGGCACTGATTCCTCCACATGAATTTAATATGGAAGAATCACAACTCGATTCGATTTTAAGTTATTTCTTGAGCAATGCTTCAAGAGCGGCGATGCGGGTTGAGAGCCGGTCGTTTTCAAGGCGGGCCTTTTCGGCCATGTCGCGCACCACATCAAATTCTTCGCGCTTTACAACATTCAAATTATTCAAGACGCGTTCGACCTGGGTTTGCACCAAGCCGTCTACTTCCTTGCGCACACCTTGGGCCGCACCTGTGGCGCTGGTCATTAGTTTTGCGAGTTCGTCAAAAAAACGGGAAGAATTTGGCGTGTTCATGATGCAAGTTCCTTTGTTACTGCATAGCTAAGCACTCTTATAGGTTGTTTCAAGACCATTCTGAAGCCTTGCGATTCACAGGTTAATGAGGCACAGAAACACCTATGTTTGCAGCCCTTCAATTCCCCGTGATCAGCCCCAATGCCATCGAACTCGGCCCATTGGTCGTCAAATGGTATGGGCTTGGTTATGTAGCGGGCTTGTTGTTTGCCACCTGGTACATGAAGCGGTTGGTGGCGAGCACAACACTCTGGGGCCGGTTGCAGCCCACCATGACAGCGTTACAAATTGATAACATGTTTGTCTGGTTTTTTCTCGGCGTGGTTGGCGGGGGCAGGCTAGGCTATGTTCTGTTTTATAATTTGCCAAAATATCTCGCCTCGCCACTGGACATATTTAAATTTTGGGATGGCGGTATGTCTTTTCATGGCGGCTTTCTGGGCGTCGTTGTGGTCTGTTATTTTTATGGCAAGAAAATCGGCATGGGCCTCGACCGCATGTTAGATTTAGGCGCTGCTTCAGTGCCGCCTGCGCTTGGCTTTGTTCGTGTTGCCAATTTTATCAATGCCGAGCTTTTTGGCCGCGAAACGGATGTGCCATGGGCCGTGATTTTTCCAGGTGAAACATTTGGGCGCCATCCAAGTCAGTTATACGAAGCTATTTTGGAAGGGCTGGTTCTATTTCTCGCGGTGCGCATCGGAACGCATAAATATCAAGCCTTAGCGCATCCGGGCCGGGCATCTGGCATATTTGCGTTGGGCTATGGTTTGTCTCGCATCTTTGTTGAATATTACCGCGTGCCAGACCCGCAATTGGGATATTTGTTTGGATTTGTGACGATGGGTATGTTGTTGTCATTGCCATTGGTGTTCGTTGGCATTTGGCTTTTGCTCCGATCGCGCAACACATGACGAAGCTCGAAGAAATTATAGTAGCTATGATTGAGGCCGAAGGGCCGATGCCGCTTGATCGCTATATGGCTTTGTGTTTGGGCCATCCGCAGTTTGGTTATTACATGACACGCGATCCTTTTGGTGCAGTTGGTGATTTCACGACGGCTCCCGAAATCAGCCAAGTGTTTGGCGAATTGATTGGTGTTTGGTTGTTGAACAGTTGGGCTGCACTCGGATCACCCAAGAAATTCGCTTTGGTTGAACTTGGGCCAGGCAGGGGCACTTTGATGGCCGATATTCTGCGTGCCGTGAAAGCCGTGCCTGAATTTGCTAAAAGTGCCGAAGTTCATTTGGTCGAAACCAGCCCCGTATTGCGAATGTTTCAACGCGAAAAACTCGGCGAAGTGACCTGGCACGATACCATCGAAACTCTGCCCGCCATGTCATGCTTCATCATCGCCAATGAATTCTTCGATGCACTGCCCATTCAACAGTTTGAAAATAGAGCAGGTCGGTGGTTTCAACGCTGCGTTGGATATGGTGACGGCAAATTGAAAATGGGTTTGGTTCCGGCTCCACCCATGTCAGGTGAGGAGGGGCTTTATGAAGTCTCGCCTGTTTCAAAAGCCATTGCGGAGGATTTAGGCTCGCATATTTCCAAACATGGTGGCATGGCTTTGATCATTGATTATGGCCATCTGAAAACTGCGGCGGGTGATACGCTGCAAGCTCTTAGAGAACATGAATTTGTTTCCGTGCTCGATAAACCAGGTGAGTCTGACGTTACGGCCCATGTGGATTTTGAAGCTTTGGCCAAGAGCTTCATTTCTGGCGGCGTTGATTTGTTGCCGATGCTGACCCAAGGCCAATTCCTGAAAGCGATGGGCCTTGATCTTCGCACAGAAAAACTAGCCGCTAAACTTGAAGGCCAAGCCAAGCAAGATTTCATGGTGGCTTCGCGTAGGCTTGCGGATGCTAATCAAATGGGCAATTTGTTTAAAGTGATGGCGGTGGCGAACAATATTCGCCAGCCGATTTATCCGTTTGAGGCAACATGATCACTTCTGACGCATTGCAATTGCCCGGCATTACCCATGGCTTTTCCACGCGCCAAGGGGGATATTCATCAGGTATTTTCTCGTCGCTCAATTGCGGTTTAGGTTCGGGGGACGACATTGCTCTGGTCACGCAAAATCGCGCAAAGGTGGCGGGTGATATGGGCGTTGCCCCTTCGCATTTGGTGTCGGCCTATCAAGTTCATTCAGCCGATGTGATGATCGTAGATGCGCCGTTTGTTGAACGGCCAAAGGTTGACGGATTGGTGACGAACAAGCGCGGATTAGCGCTTGGTATTCTTACAGCCGATTGCGGGCCTATCTTGTTTGCCGATCCTACAGCCGGAGTGATCGGGGCATGTCATGCGGGGTGGAAAGGTGCATTGAGGGGTGTGACTGACAGCACTGTTGAAGCCATGGAAAGCTTGGGCGCTGAGCGCAAAAATATTATTGCGGTTCTTGGCCCAACAATTTCGCAGAAGGCATATGAGGTTGGGCCGGAATTTCCAAAGCCGTTTTTACAACATTATAAATCGCATCAAAAATACTTCATTCCATCTGTAAGGAATGATCATTATATGTTTGATTTACCAGCATATTTAATTGACCACATGCAGTCGTTTGGTGTGGGGCTGGCTGTTGATTTAGCGCTCTGCACCTATTCTGATTCGGAACTCTTTTTCAGCTATCGTCGCACCACTCACATTAAAGAAAAAGATTATGGCCGTTTGATTTCGACCATTGCTTTGAGGCAATGATGCTGAGGCGAGTTTTTCTTCTATTGGTTTTAGCCTTTCTTGCAGGCTGCGCTTCAAACTTGCCGTTGGCCAAGGAAGCGCCGCTTCCTGCCCAACAAGATTCGTTAATTCGCCCGCCATGGGAGGCTTATGTGAAAGCTGGCCCCGGCGCTGAAAATGATGTTGATTTGGAGACGCTGAACGGCCCGCAAGTGGCGGCATCACCGCCTGTTGAAGCGGTCGCTGCCGAAGTTCAGCCAGCGCCGATCAAAGATACTGCTCTGTCAAAGCCAGGCAGTGAGCAGATCAAAGCCGTGGCGGTTTTGCCCGTTATCGGCGGCAATTCAAAAGGCAATCAACAACTCACCGCCGCCATGCGCAAAGTTCTTGCCGATGCCGGTTGGGAAGTTTTGTCAAAGCCGCGCAAAGATGCACTTTCAATTCAGGGACGTGTGGCCACAGATCCGCCTTTGGCTGGTCGCCAGATGGTCCATTTGCAATGGCTGGTATCCACGCCTGCGGGCAAAAATCTTGGTGATGTAAAGCAGGATAATGCCGTTCCAGACGGGTCGTTGAATGCAGGATGGGGCGAAAATGCAGGATATGCAGCGCAAGGGGCAGCTGAGGGCATTTTCAAGCTGATTGAGAAA
>JAYWEV010000164.1:0-11785 GCA_043779145.1 Aestuariivirga sp.
GATCTTGCCGGGATGAACGTTCTTCTTGGTCCAGCTCATTTCTGAAACATGAACGAGGCCTTCAATGCCGTCTTCCAGTTCAACAAATGCGCCGTAATCCGTGATGTTCGTAACCTTGCCTTTAACCTTGGAGCCAACAGCAAATTTCTCAGCAACGATTTCCCATGGATCCTTATCCAATTGCTTCATTCCCAGCGAGATGCGCTGAGTTTCAGGATTGATGCGGATGATTTGAACTTTAACAGTCTGACCAACGGTGAGAACATCCGAAGGATGATTCACGCGCTTCCATGCAATATCTGTAACGTGCAAGAGGCCGTCAATACCACCGAGATCAACGAAGGCACCGTAATCAGTGATATTCTTAACAACACCATCAACCACTTGACCTTCAACCAAGTTGCCAACCAGTTCGGAGCGTTGCTCAGCACGGGTTTCTTCCATCACAGCGCGGCGTGACACAACGATGTTGCCACGGCGGCGGTCCATCTTCAAAATCACGAAAGGTTGCGACACATGCATGAGCGGGCCCACATCGCGGATCGGGCGCACGTCAACTTGTGAACCGGGAAGGAACGCAACAGCGCCGCCCAGATCAACCGTAAAGCCGCCTTTAACACGACCAAAGATCACGCCATCAACGCGCTCGGCCTTGGTGGTCATTTCTTCAAGGCGTGTCCACGCTTCTTCGCGCTTGGCTTTATCACGGGAGAGAACGGCTTCGCCCAAAGCGTTTTCAATGCGCTCGAGATAAACATCAACCGTGCTGCCAACTTTAATGTCTGATTCTTTGCCTGGCATGGCAAATTCCTTCAGCGGAACTTTGCCTTCAGTCTTCAGACCAACGTCAATGATCACAAAATCATTCTCAATCGCCAGAACCTTGCCTTTAACGACAGTGTTCTCACTCACGGGGCGGTCGAGATAGCTCTCGGCCAGCAGTGATTCAAAATCTTCCAGTGTAGGGGTCATCGAAACGGCAGATTTTGCCATATGGGGTATTTCCTTAATGCGTCACGGCGGAGGGCTTAGCCACTCAAGCTCAAAAAACGCAGGCTGCAATGCAGCGGTTAAAGGCATTCCAAACATCAATTCACTGCATAGAGGCATCGCAAAGCAAACAAACGCTTAAAACAATTCAGGATGGGCAAAACCCACCCCAGTGATATCCGAGAGTAAACTCCCGACCTCAAGATCGCCGCGCTATAGCCCAGATGGGAAGGCAGGGCAACCCCAGCCGATTTCACCAAACTTCTTCATAGCTGGATTGGTAAGCGCAGAATTGTTTTGCACAAAAATTACGCCCCTTTTCCGGAGTAACGGCGGGGAAGGTGGGTGGCGTCGCGCAACAATGCACAACCTGAGTGCAAGTCGACTATACAATTAAAACCTATAGCAGAAATTAATTCTAAGGCCCCTAACTGCCTCGTACAGCAAATTTGCCCTTCCCCGCTATACCCCTAGCTTACCAACCCAGAATCGCGCCCTAGGGCTCTCAAAATGCGTTTAAACACCCAGTATGTGACTGCAGTCCGTTCTCAACCCCAATCACCCCCAAAACCAACCCCAAAGCCCCAACTTCCCTTCGAGCCACTACAGTTTCTATACTAGACTCTCCGTTCTCCGTCGCCGCATAATGACACCCAGAGGTGAGATCATGTCAAATGACAGCTACAATCAATTTTGCCCCGTATCCAAAGCTTGCGAAATTATTGAACCGAGATGGACGCTGCTGATCCTATGCGAAATGTGGCAAGGCTCGACACGGTTTAACGAAATTCGCCGCGGCGTGCCCGGCATGTCACCCACCTTGATGTCAAAACGCCTGAAAGAATTAGAACTGCACGGGATCATTGATCGCAACGAAGATCAATCGACCAACGAAATCCATTACACGATGACCGATATGGGAAATGAACTTCAACCCATCATTCACGCGCTTGGCAAATGGGCCCACCGCAATATTGATGCCGATGTGACACTCGAAAAACTAGATGCACGGTTGCTCATGTGGAACATGCGGCGCAAGATCAACACTGTGACCTTCCCCAAGCGCAAGCGCACGGTCATCCAATTCACCTACCCAGAATTGCCCGAAATTGAACAACGCTATTGGATCATCGCCAAGCCGGACGCAGTTGTTGACCTTTGTTCAGTCGATCCCGGCTTTGATGTTGATCTTTATATCACTGCTGATCTCAAGGCGATGACATCAGCATGGATGGGCCATTCAACTTTGCGGGCGCAAATTGTGGCAGAGAAAATTGTAATGATAGGCAACCGAACCTTAGCTGATACAATTGATCATTGGATGGTGCGAAGCACTATGGCGATTGCGGCTTGACTGGTACATAAACTGTATCAGCGCACTCCATAAGCTACACTGGCCACCCGCCTCTCGCGTCTAATAAGTTTGCCAAACCAAACAAAGGAGATAAGCAAATGAATCCGAACCAAGCATTATGGGAAAAAGGTGATTTCACTCGCATCGCAGCTACCATGCGCGAAAGCGGTGAGGCGCTGGTTGAAAGTTTGAAGATCACAAAAGGTCTGAAAGTTTTAGATGTAGGCTGTGGTGATGGTACCACAGCAATCCCCGAAGCAAAGCACGGTGCCGAAGTTTTGGGCATCGATATCGCCAGCAATTTGGTTGCGGCTGGCAATAAACGCGCCAAGGAGCAGGGCCTCGCTAATTGTAAATTTCAACAAGGCGATGCATCTAACTTGTTCGACTTGAAAGATCAGAGTTTTGATCTTGTGGTCAGCATCTTCGGCGCGATGTTTGCACCGAGGCCTTTTGACGTGGCCAAAGAATTAGTGCGTGTGACGAAAAAGGGCGGTCGTATCGTGATGGGTAACTGGATTCCCGGTGACCCAACACTTGTTGCACAAATCTTGAAAATCAGCTCGGCCTATTCGCCACCCCCGCCAGAAGGATTCATAAGCCCAATAAAGTGGGGCGTAGAAGCCGATGTGGTTGAAAGATTCACAGCAGTGGGTGTTGCTAAAGCAAACATAACTTTTACACGCGAAACCTATACCTTCAATTTTGCGGGAACACCGTCTGGATTTGTCAGCGAGTTTCGAAGTTACTATGGTCCAACCATGAATGCTTTCGAGGCCGCCGAGAAAAATGGCAAGGCCGCAGAGTTGCAAAAGGAACTGGAAACACTGTTTAGTGCCCAAAACATCAGCAAGGTAGAAGGCCGAACCATGATAAAAGCGACATTTCTGAAAGTAACTGTTACGCTTTAGCTGTCTTCGCTTTAACAACCGCCAATACTTTGGCGAGCGCTTCTTTTACGCCGAGCTCCGAATTATCGATCACGATTACATCTTTGGACGAGCGGGCCGGAAGGTTGAGGCGCTCGTCTCTGGCGTCTCTGGCAATAATATCATCGGTGACAGCTTCGAGCGTTGTATTCACACCCAAGCCCCTCAGCTCTTTAAACCGTCTAGCGGCCCGGGTGGAAACTGACGCCGTAATATAAAACTTCACATCAGCGTCAGGGCAAATCACCGTGCCAATATCACGGCCATCCAAAACCGCGCCCGGCAAGCGCCGAGCGAAATCGCGTTGAAATTTTAGAAGTGCAGACCTCACTTCAGGAATGACGGCCACTTTTGAAGCTGCACTGCCCACCACCTCGCTGCGCAATTCGTGATCTTCAAAATCATCAACATTCAAATTGCGCGCAAAATCTGCAGTCTTTGTAGCATCAGCAAAATCCGTCTGTGTACGGATCATTTGCAAGCCCACCATGCGGTAGAGCGCACCCGTATCCAGAAAGTGTAAGCCATAATGCTGGGCAATGCCGCGGGCCAGCGTTCCCTTGCCCGCCGCTGATGGCCCGTCGACGGCGATAATCATCAGGCTGGCGAAATCCGCGCACCCATACCGTTCAGTAAATCGGTAAAGCCCGGAAAGCTCGTGGCGATAAAGGCGCTGTCGTCAATTTTCGTGTGAATACGCGAAGCAAGGCCCATGACCAGAAAACTCATGGCAATGCGGTGATCCATATGGGTGGTCACTCGCCCTCCCCCGGGCGCTCCGCCGCCATGAACCTCAAGCCAATCATGGCCTGATGCCGTGGCCACGCCATTGGCTTGCAGGCCAGCTTCCACAGCATTAAGGCGGTCGCTTTCTTTGACGCGAAGTTCTTCCAAACCTTCCATCCGCGTTGTGCCTTCCGCAAAAGAAGCAGCCACCGAAAGAATGGGATATTCATCAATCATCGAAGGTGCCCGCTCTGGCGGAACCCGAACCCCTTTCAGGAGCGAAAATTTCACATGCAAATCAGCCACATCTTCACCGCCAGCCACGCGTGCGTTTTCAATGGTGATATTACCACCCATTTCTTGCAGCGTGGTGATGAGGCCAGTGCGTGTGGGGTTCAGCATGATATTTTCAATGACAATATCTGAACCCTCAGTAATCAGCGCCGCCACCATCGGAAATGCAGCCGATGAAGGATCACCCGGTATATCCAAATCCTGTGCCTTCAATTCATGCTGGCCTTCAACCGAAATATGCCGCGCACCATCTTTCATCACCACACTGATTCTGGCACCAAATGATGTAAGCATCCGCTCCGTATGATCACGCGTAGCGATCGGTTCAATAACCGTGGTCACCCCTTTGGTGTTTAAGCCCGCCAGCAACACAGCCGATTTCACCTGCGCTGATGCCACAGGCAAAATGTAAGAAATCGGCTTGGCATTGGCCGCACCGTGTAACTTCAATGGCAAACGGTCGCCTTCTGATGTCTCAAACTTTGTACCAAATGCCGATAGCGGTCTCGTCACGCGCCCCATCGGCCGCTTTGACAAGCTGGCATCACCAATGCAACGCGCCGTTAAATCTGTCGAAGCCATAAGGCCCATCGCAAGACGCACCCCTGTGCCGGAATTTCCAAAATCCAAATCACCCATGGGTGATTTTAGGCCGCCTACCCCCACACCATCGACCAGCCAAGTGCCATCGGGCAACTTCTCGGTCTTGGCACCCAAAGCAGCCATGGCCTTGGCGCTGTTGACCACGTCTTCGGCTTCCAAAAGCCCCGTAATGCGCGTCTGCCCAATGGCCACCGCCCCAAACATCAATGCGCGGTGCGACATGGATTTATCACCGGGCACTTTAATGCGGCCTTTGAGGGCGGCAGACTTGCGCGAGATCAGGGGCGTAGGGTTTGTTGAAATATGGGTCATGGCGACCGATTACACGGTTTAAAAAAACCTGTCATCAAAAACTGCTAGGAGCGTTTGCCTGTCAATAAATTCAATTTGATCTGCAAATAAGCCAGCAACCCCTCAACCACCACGCGAATGCGGGCCGAGTCCCGTAAGCTCTCGTGATAAACGATATAGGCAGGTTGATGATAAAACGGTACAGGGAATACGCGCAACAAATTGGTGTGCTCATCTTCTTCATAGCACGGCAAAGCCGAGATACCGACGCCCGCGAGCACCGAGCGCAACGCCACACTGGTGCTATTCACCCGTGCGTATCTTTCCTCGTGGGTTTTAAACTGCTCCATCCAGGCGAAGCCAGGCAAGTGATGGCGTGTTTCTGTAAAAAGAATGAGGCGATGTTCGCGTAGCTCCTCGGGCGTTTTCGGCAATCCATATTGCGCGGCATAATCCTTGGACGCATAGACGCACCAACCCAAATCACAAGCCTTGCGGGCAATCAAATCAGGTTCCTTGGGTTGAGCAAAGCGCAGGCCAATATCAGCCTCGCCCGCCGCCAGATTGACCATCAGATCGTTATCATGAATTTCAACATGGAGGTTTGGGTGTTGCTTGTGCAGAATTGCACAGATCGGATTGAGGAAGTGAAAGAACGTGCCCACCGTGGTGATCTTGACTTTGCCTTCGATTGCTTGCTTGGCGGATTTTATGGCCGATTGCGTGGATTGAATGGAAGTTTCCATGGCCTCTGCGGTGTGTAAAGCCATATTGCCCTCAGCTGTAAAACGAAACTCCCGGCCCCCGCGCAACACCAGCACGGCCCCAAAGGCTTCTTCAGCAGCTGCCAACCTCCGGCTGACAGTTGAACTATCCACACCCAAGATGCGTGACGCGCCAGCAACGGATCCACCCCGCGACAACGCAAGGATCACCTTAAAGTCGCTCCATTCCAAATCTGTCACATTCGCTCCAAATCGGCCCCCAAGAACAACGCTATGAGCGGAGCCACATTTTTGCAAGGCACCCGTGCGCCGACCTGCCTGAGTTTTTGCACGAAGTGATTGCGGCGGCGGGCATCGACGAACATCGCGAAATGGATGATTGTCACTTCACTGAAGAGCAAACGCCCTTCGAACTTAAACTTAAAAATCCGGCAAGTGCCAAGCCCATCAGGAACCCCTTTTGAGCAGTGGAGAACGCTTGTCTTAAACCAAGGAGAACGACCATGTCTAAACGTAACTTTATCAAAGCCGCAGCCGGTGTTGCTGCCACTGTTGTGACCGCTGGCCTTGTGGGCAAAGCCCAAGCTGCCGCCATGGGCCCTGTGCTCGCTGTCGTCAGCCATCCGGTAAAAGACTATGCCGCTTGGCGCGTGGTTTATGACAGTGCTGAACCCATCCGCCAGAAGGCCGGAGTTACCGGCGCCGAAGTGTTCCACGATCCCAAAGACCCCAACATGATGGTGATTATTCATCGCTTCCCCAGCCTTGAGGCAGCCCAAGCCTTCCTTGGCGATCCGGCCTTGAAAGAGGCCATGATGAAAGGCGGTGTTACAGCGCCACCTACGGCCACGATCGCTGTCGCCATTTGATGCAATTTGCAGCGGGGCAATGCTGCCTCGCTGCACGCCCTCTCACAAGGACCTCCGCCATGAACACCTCAATCAACATTTTCCCCGTTATGAAAACCCGCGATATTCACAATCATCATATGGATTCAACGCGCTGGAACAGTTTCAATTTCCGCAACGATGATATTGTAATTTCCACTTATGCCAAATCCGGCACCACGTGGATGCAGCAGATTATTTCGCAACTTATTTTTGAAGGCAAAGAAGGCATCAACGTTTCAGAAATGTCGCCGTGGGTTGATTTGCGCATCATGCCGCAGGAAGCTTATGCGGCACTTGAGCAACAAAAGCATCGGCGCGTTGTTAAAACCCATTTGCCCGTTGATGCTTTGGTGTTTTCGCCACGCGCCAAATATATCTATGTGGGCCGCGATGGCCGCGACATGGTGTGGAGCCTCTATAATCATTACGCCAATGCCAATGACCATTGGTATGGCGCTTTGAATAACACACCGGGTCGCGTGGGCCCAGCCATTGATCGTCCACCGCCAAGCCCACAAGAATTTTTCCGACAATGGTTTGAACAAGATGGCGCACCGTTCTGGCCTTATTGGGAAAATGTGCGCAGTTGGTGGAAACTCCGCGAATTACCAAATGTGAAATTTGTGCATTTCAATGATTTGAAGAATGATCTTTCAGGCTCCATCCGTGACATCGGTGAATTCCTTGGGATCGCGCCTGATGTAGAAACTTTGCAGAAGATTACCGCGCATTGCACCTTCGACTATATGAAAGCCAATGCGGAATCAATTGTGCCGCTGGGCGGTCTGCTCTGGGAGGGCGGTGCCAAAACTTTCATCAACAAGGGCACCAACGGCCGCTGGAAAAATGCTCTCACAGCAGCAGAGTCTCGTGCCTATGCCGCCCGCGCCGTTAAAGAACTTGGCGAAGACTGTGCGGCTTGGCTGGCTGAAGGCGCTGAAGTGCAATCAAGAGAAGTGGCATAGTTCCAATAACGCGAACGCATAAAACAGGCCCTTTGGTCGTGGCACGCCAAGGGCTTTGCCATTTCGTTAAACGCCCGCCCTAAAACTCCCCTTTTGACATTCCGCCCAACCCGTGGCAGAAGCCCGCTCAATCAACCCTATTTATGAAGGAATTTGCAGTGGTTAAAGCTGAGCTTGGAACCAAGCGGACCTGCCCTAATTGTGCAACCCGTTTTTATGATTTATTGAAATCCCCCATTGTTTGCCCATCCTGTGCAACAAGCTTTATGGCCATGTCGATTCTGCCATCGAAGGCCGAATTCCCTGGCATGGTGCCCCAAGCCCAGCCTAAGCCTCGGGTAGAAGCAGATGATGCTGATTCAGGCGAAGTTGAGTTGATCAGCTTGGATGAAGCCGCAGCTGAAGAAAAAGCTGATGACGAAACCGCAGGCATTGAAGATGTGGATCTGGGCGAAGACGCCGCAGAAACCACCAATGACGATGAAGACGATACATTCCTCGTTGAAGAAGAAGACGAAGGCAACATGGCTGACCTCGTTGAAGGCGGCGGCAAGGAAGAAGACGAAGAACAATAAAGTTCTTGCGTCTGGCCTAATGGCCTACTAGATCACCAATCGCGTTTGGGCGTTCAGTTGCCCAAACCCCAATACCTGATTAACGGGGGCATAGCTCAGCTGGGAGAGCGCTTGCATGGCATGCAAGAGGTCGGCGGTTCGATCCCGCCTGTCTCCACCAATCTTTCCAATAGCTTAGCAAATGATGCGCAAGTGGCAAAAGTGCCCTAGCAACCAACTAGCAACCAAGCTCCAATTCAACTTTTCGTGATCAATTATTTTTGGTGGCGCAAAACCTGAAGGTTGTTAGTCCAAATCTCGCTTCGGCAACCAAATGAAAACCCGCTATCTTAGTAAGATGGCGGGTTCTTCCTTTTTGTAGACGAGCCAGCAATGTTACTCTGAATTACGCTTAGGTTACACGTAAATTTTTTTGAGGCGTATCTACAATAAACGAAAATTGCTCTCGATTATCAGTGGAAAATTATTTTTAAAACTTGCCATGTGAATGGCGGTGCTTATTTGCAGACTGGCAAGTCCGCTTGATCGAGCGTGGCGAGATAGAGCGCAATCCAGCTGCAAACCGGACCAGTACCTCAATTTCAAGAAATAGATGTAAGCACGCGGATAGCAAAAAGTGTGCGCCAGGATTTAGCAGAAGGACAGCTGATCTCAGACCTTGTACAGTTACTATTATGTCTATATAACTCGACATATGGACATTGAAACGTCGATATCTGCTTTCTCCGCGCTCGCTCAACCAACACGGCTCGAAGTGTTTAGGCTCCTTGTGCGCAATGAACCTCATGGGCTCCCTGCCGGCGAAATCGCACGACGCATGGTTGTGCCGCACAATACCATGTCCACTCACCTTGCGATCCTGACCCGTGCCGAATTGATTTCTGTCGAGCGACACAGTCGCAGCATGATCTATCGCGTTGAGTTAGGTGCCGTTCATAAGCTTGTCCTGTTTCTCTTGCGCGATTGTTGCGGCGGCAAGCCCGAGCTGTGCGGCCCACTCGTCAACGAAATTTCAGCCTGTTGTTCAACCGAAGGAGTAAGCTGTGCCTGAGAAATTTTTTAATGTTTTGTTCCTGTGCACAGGCAACACTGCGCGCTCTGTCTTGGCCGAGGCCATCCTGCAAAAAGAGGGTGTCGGAAAATTTAAAGCCTATTCTGCTGGTAGCCAACCGAAAGGCACGGTAAATCCATTGGCCATCAAAACACTCGCAGCGTTTGGGTATCCGACGGAAGGATTCCGCTCCAAGAGCTGGGATGAGTTTGCAAAGCCAGATGCGCCTAAAATGGATTTCATCTTTACAGTTTGTGACAGCGCGGCTGGAGAAACTTGCCCCATTTGGCCCGGTCACCCGGCCACCGCACACTGGGGTATTGATGACCCTCCGGCAGTCGAAGGCCTCGACATCGAAAAAGAACGCGCCTTCGCTACCGCTTTCAAAGCCATGAGATCACGTATCAGTGTCTTCACTTCTTTGCCCTTCTCAAGTCTTGATGCCATGGCGCTAAGCCGCGAATTGAGGGCCATCGGCAAATTGGATGGAGCAACTGCCAACACAATCAACGACCTTAAATAGAGAAACAAAATGACTGACGCTGCTCTGGTTTCAAAGCCCGCCTTGAACCTTTTTGAACGCTACCTCACCGTCTGGGTGTTCCTCTGCATTGTCGTCGGTATTGCTCTGGGCCAAGTCATGCCCGGTGTGTTTGGAGCGATCAGTTCCATGGAAGTGGCGAAGGTCAACCTTCCGGTGGCGATCCTAATCTGGCTGATGATTATTCCCATGTTGATCAAGATTGATTTTGCAGCCTTGAGACAAGTGACAAAACATTGGCGTGGCATCGGTGTGACACTGTTCATCAATTGGGCCATCAAGCCATTTTCCATGGCTCTGCTTGGCTGGCTGTTTATTGGCGGACTGTTCAAAACCTATTTACCGGCTGACCAGATTGACAGCTACATTGCAGGCCTCATCCTTTTGGCTGCTGCCCCCTGCACTGCCATGGTGTTTGTCTGGAGCAACCTGACTAAAGGCGAACCGCATTTCACCTTGAGCCAAGTGGCGCTCAACGATGTCATCATGATTGTGGCTTTCGCGCCCATCGTGGCGTTGCTCCTCGGCCTTTCCTCAATAACAATTCCTTGGCAGACTTTGCTGCTCTCAGTTGCTCTTTACATCGTGGTGCCCGTGATTGTCGCTCAAATCATCCGCCGCTCGCTTCTCGCTTCTCGCTTCTGGCCGAGATTCAGCGCTGGAGGGGCTATTGAAATCGATACAACCCGTTTCACTTTTGGCCCTGCTCACCACTTTAGTTTTACTCTTCGCATTCCAAGGCCAACAAATCCTCGCCCAGCCGCTGGTGATTGCGCTTCTCGCTGTGCCGATTTTGATCCAGGTCTATTTCAACGCGAGTCTTGCTTATCTGCTCAATCGCTGGAGCGGTGAGGAACACTGTGTTGCTGGCCCGTCTGCGCTGATTGGTGCAAGTAATTTCTTTGAGCTTGCCGTAGCCGCCGCCATCAGCATTTTTGGCCTTAATTCGGGTGCCGCATTAGCCACAGTAGTAGGCGTCCTCATCGAAGTTCCGGTGATGTTGTCAGTCGTCAAAATCGTGAATAGTTCAAAGGATTGGTATGAGCGTGGTATCAGGACCTAAACTCGAATATCGCGTCAGCGCTAGCCGAATTGACAGCCATGGCAGCAAAGCCAATGCCAATGCCAAGTCTGCAAGCATCATACTCGATACAGCCGTGGCGGGGCGACAAGATGCCTTCAATCCCGCCGAACTCTTACTGGCTTCACTGGCTGCTTGCATGATCAAGGGTGCAGAGCGGGCCTTGCCCATGTTGCATTTTGATCTCACTGGCATCGAAGTTCGACTGCATGCGATAAGGCAGGATGCGCCACCCCTCATGACAGAAATCAACTACGAAATCATCGTCGATACCAAAGAAGATGATCGTCGACTCGAACTCTTGCACACCAACATCCGCAAATACGGAACTATTTCTAACACACTGGCGAGCGCACTTAAACTTGAAGGCACGATCACACGTACGACTTCGCCCACCAAGTCAACGCTATGAACCTTCAACACAATCCATCCAGCCCCGCTGACGTGCTGAATGCTCAGTGTTCCTGCATGACGCTGGATCGCCCCCGACTGATTGCAACATTGCAAGACCATGTCGATGTCGGAACTCTCTGGAGTGATTTGGCTGTCACCCACCCCCACCTCTTTGCAGCAACGCCTGCATTTATTTCGCACGAGAGCCTTGCTCGCATGAATAGTGTGGTGCAAGAAATCGAAAAGCTGGCGAGATCAACCGCGTTCCAGCAAACTGCGCTAGAGCATCGAGCGGTCGATTTGAATCTGGTTCTATGCAAATCAGATGTTTAGTGATTCAAGGCTGTTGGAGGTAACGATCATGCCACAAGCTTTGT
>JAYWEV010000165.1:0-11774 GCA_043779145.1 Aestuariivirga sp.
CAGGGCAAGTAGCACTCGTCAATAGCTGGGATGAATTCATGCCAGGTATGGATGCTGCTGATTCTAAGGTCAAAGGCCTCATTGAAGCTAAACGTCCGATCCGTGGTGCAGCCTATCGTTCCGCTGGGGATGCTGGCTTTGGAGAAATTCCAAACGCTGGTCACCAAGGCGGTTCGATTTTGGCGTTGTCCAAATATTCTAAGAACATCGATGCGGCATGGATATTCATGCAGTGGGCATGTTCAAAGGATGTGATGACACGTTGCACATTGGGCGGTGGTTTTGCTCCAATGCGGCTGTCTTCGTTCGCTGATCCACGGGTGAAGGCCAAGGAAGTTGTTGGCCCCGGCACAACTCGCCATTTGCCAGTTGTTCTCGAAACCATCAACAATGACATGGCTTCCGAGCCAGATATGCCATTGTGGGCTGGTTTCTCAAACAACGAAATTCCTGTCAATTTGGGCAAATTGCTCACAGGTCAGGATTACGGCGGCGATGCCAAAAAATGCATGGATGCAATTGCCACGCAGATCAACAAAGCCGTTGCAGACGCAGGTCTGTAAATTAAAAAAGTGGAGGCAGCGCTCTTTAGCTGCCTCCATATTTTTATTTGCCAATCATGAAACCAGATCTTGTCATCGGACTTGACTCATCAACAACGGCAACAAAAGCCATTGCTTGGGATAAGCATGGGCGCGCCGTAGCCGAAGGGCGGGCAGCCATTGCAATAGGCAATCCAAAACCTGGTTGGTATGAACAAGAAGCAAATGATTGGACGGGAGCTGCAGCCAAAGCACTAAAGCAACTGACAAAAAAAATTTCTGCTGATCGCTTTGCCGCCGTCGCAATTTCCAGCCAGCGCGAATCGTTCGCGCAATTTGATCGGAATGGAAAAGCTTTAAGACCTGGCACATTGTGGTTAGATGAAAGGGCAACGTCAATTTTGCCTGATATGGACAGGAATCTTGGCGCAGAGGCCATTCACCGCATTTCAGGAAAGCCCCTGGATGTGATCACGTGCTTGATGCGTTGCGCGTGGTTTCAAAAAAATATGCCGACCATGTGGAAGCGCGTTCACAAAACAGCAGAAGTGCACGGCGTAGTCGCGCATTATTTAACTGGCGAATGGAACAGCTCAACAGGTTCGGCTGACCCGATGGGCATGTTGGATATGGCCGAGATGCGGTGGTCCGAAACACTTTTATCTTCTGTTGGTTTAACAGAAGATCAGCTACCTAAACTTTCGCGGCCGGGTGAAGTCATCGGAGAGGTAACATCAGCCGCTGCGAGAATCACAGGGCTCAAAGCTGGAACATTAGTCGTCGCAGGTGGCGGGGATGGGCAGTGCGCAGGCACAGGCACCAATGTTTTCGTTAAAGGCCGGGCCTATGTCAATTTGGGCACAGCAGTCGTGTCTGGCAATTACGGGAAGAACTATGCGCATAACTTAGCTTTCCGCACCATGAGCGCAATCGCCGAAGAAGGCTATATTTACGAGACTTGCCTAAGGTCTGGTACTTTCCTTTTAAACTGGGCAGTTGAAAATTTGTTTCGCGTTGACGCAAACACCAACCCCAAAATTTTCGATCAACTTGAAAAAGCCGCCGAGCAATCACCCATCGGCGCAAAAGGCCTTATGTTGGTTCCCTATTGGTCTGGTGTCATGACACCCTATTGGGATACCGCTGCACGGGGCGTCATTGCAGGCATCGGCCCTTCCCATAATCGTGGTGATATTTACCGTGCAATAATTGAGGGGCTTACATTAGAACAGGTCGTTGCCACACAAAAGGTGGAAGCCGCGACCGAAAAAATCGAACACTATGTTGCAATTGGCGGAGGTGCCAAATCCAATCTCTGGTGCCAAATTTTGGCAGATTCTTCTGGCCGAGACGTGAAACGTTTGGAAACAGTGGAAGCATCATCACTGGGTGCCGCATGTGCCGCAGCAAAAGGGGTGGGTTGGTTTAAATCAATTCCAACAGCTGCAGCTGCGATGACTGGCAAACCGTCAAAAACTTTCCATCCCCGCACAAAACAAAACAAGCGTTATGGCGAAATTCTCGAAGTGTATCGCGACCTTTGGCCCACCGTTTCGCAATGGAACAAAAAACTGCAAGCACTGCAAACAACTAATTTGAAACAGGCGTAAAATGGCATCCGTAACACTGAAAAAAATAGTCAAGAAATATGGCGATGTAGAAGTTGTCCACGGCGTCGATTTGCAAATCGATGATGGCAGTTTTGTTGTTTTGCTAGGGCCCTCTGGCTGTGGAAAATCAACATTACTAAGGATGATCGCCGGCCTGGAATCTGTCACTGGCGGGGACGTTGAAATCGCAGGCAAGCGAGTCAATCAGAAACACCCCAAAGACCGTAACATCGCCATGGTATTTCAAAACTACGCACTTTACGCCCATATGACAGTCAGGGATAACATGGCCTTTTCAATGACGCTTGCAAAACGTCCGCAGAATGAAATTGATGAAAAGACAGCGTGGGCCGCAAAAATCCTTAACCTCGAACCATATCTTCAAAGATTTCCGCGTGAACTATCGGGCGGTCAACGCCAGCGCGTCGCGATGGGCCGCGCAATTGTTCGCGACCCAGCAGTATTTTTGTTCGACGAACCGCTTTCAAATCTGGACGCAAAATTGCGTGTTCAAATGCGCACAGAAATAAAGGATCTTCACGAGCGACTTAAAACAACAACAGTCTATGTTACACACGACCAAATCGAAGCTATGACAATGGCTGATAAAATTGTGATTTTACGAGACGGAGTGATTGAACAACAAGGAACACCGCTCGAGGTTTATGACACACCTGCCAATCTCTTCGTTGCTCAATTTATCGGGTCACCGTCTATGAATCTCATACGGGGGGTCGTTGAGAAGACCCACGTTATAACCGCATGGGGTACAAAGTTGCCTTTGCCCAAAAATTACAAGGCTCGCCTCGGCCAAGAGGTTGTTTACGGAATTCGGCCTGAAGATCTTGAATTGGGCAAAGGTTTCAAAACAAGAATTACAGTCACGGAACCCACAGGACCCGAAATTCATGTTTATTCCGAGCTCAATGACATCGAAATTTGCGCCATAATCCGGGACCGTGAAGTGTTTAAAAGAGGTAGTGTTGTCGAGTTTGCACCGCGTTTGGATAAGGTGCACCTCTTTGATGCAG
Organism: Aestuariivirga sp.; assembly: GCA_043779145.1. Taxonomy (GTDB): domain Bacteria; phylum Pseudomonadota; class Alphaproteobacteria; order Rhizobiales; family Aestuariivirgaceae; genus Aestuariivirga. The sequence continues at coordinate 3,184 of JAYWEV010000165.1, forward strand.
CAACAATGATGGCAATAAAGTGAAAACGGTTACCATCATCGGCGCAGGTGTGATGGGATCTGCCATGGCATTGCCTTTTTCTGATCGTGGCTATGCTGTGAAACTCGTTGGCACACATCTCGACACTGATATTATAAACAGCATCAAGGCACGTAATTTTCACCCAAACCTTAACGTCATCATGCCGCCCAAGGTTCAGGGATACTTGCATCATGAACTTGCAACTGCGCTTGTAGAGGATTCCGATCTAATTTTAATGGGTGTTTCGTCTTTAGGTGTACCATGGGCTTTGGAGCAGTTGCTCCAATCCATGCAGAAGCCAACGACTATATTGATGATCACAAAAGGTATGCACGCCGAAGCGAATTCTCTCATTGTATTACCTGACCTAGTTCTCAAAGGCTTGAGTGAGAAGTTCGGCAAGAATTTGATGATTGCTGCCATTGCCGGCCCCTGCATTGCCGGCGAACTCGCAGTTCGCCGTTCAACTGGAACGACGATTGTATCCCGAAATGAAGGCGTTGCTGATCAACTTTGTAGCGAATTAGAAACGGATTATTACCATCCTCGTCCATCCACTGATATGATTGGAGTGGAAATTTGTGCTGCATACAAAAATTTTTTTGCAATTGCAGTTGGTTGGGCACAGGGAAATTTAGAGCAAATCTCTAAGGTTGAAAATAGCGCCAAAAATAACAACGCCGCCGCCATTATTTTTGATCAAGCCGTTCGAGAGTTGATGCACCTAACTAAGGCAGTGGGAGGTCAAAGTGAAAGCGTGTGGGGCATGCCAGGAGTCGGCGATCTCTATGTGACTTGCCAGGCTGGCCGTAATTCGAGATTAGGAAATCATTTAGGGCGAGGTCTAACTTACGACCAAATTAGAGCAGGGCCGATGCAAGGTGAAACCATTGAAGGTGCCGATCTTGGTCGGGCAACGGGCGAATGTTTGAAATCAATGATGGCACAAGGCATTTTGGATGAAGCTTCAATGCCGTTGACGAAGTCACTTCTAACCGCGCTGCTGGAAGAAAAACCACTCGACATTCGATGGCAGAAATTTCATCGAAAAAGTTAATCTCCTAGTTGAAAGAGTTGCGAAGATGGATATCTCAGTCAATGACAAACTCGCAGGCTTTGATCCCGAAGAACAACTGGCTACACGTGCCGCTTGGCTTTATTTTGTAGGAGGCAGCACTCAAGCAGAAATCGGAAAAAAGCTTGGCTTGAACCGCATTAGGGTAAACCGCCTGCTTGCTGTCGCTCGTGATCATGGCATTGTGCAGTTCAATATCACTGGCAGGCTCGCCGCATGTATTAGTTTAGAGGAAAAGCTGAAAGATAAATTCAATCTTACCCACGCAATTATTGTTCCTTCTTCGATGGACGAAGCTCAACTGCCTCAAATCATTGGAAACGCGGCTGGTCAGTATCTTGGCTCTAAACTCAAAGAAAATATGTCAGTGGGCATGGGCTGGGGTAAAACGTTGCGTTATTCCTTGAGTTCCGTTCCGCGTAAAAACCACAAATCATTGTCAGTCGTTTCATTGATGGGCGGGTTAACCCAAGCGTCGCTGGTCAATCCTCACGAAACAGCGCTGCATTTGGCGGATATAATTAGTGCAAAATGCTATTACATAGCCGCGCCAGCGCTTACAGACTCAGAAGAAACACGCGACGTATTTTTGAATCAATCGATGGTGCGGGATGTTTTCGAGCGCGGCGGAAAAGTTAACTTAGCTCTCCTTTCAGTTGGCGAGCTGAAAGGCTCAAACACAATGTCCCAAGTTGGACTTATCTCGAAGGCCGAAGCAACCAGCCTTCGCAAATCTGGCGCAGTTGGTGATATTTGCGGCCACTGGATCGACCGAAATGGCGAAGTTATTGATCATCCAATAAATCGCCGTGTTATAGCTTTGCCGCCTGAAAAACTAAAAAACATTCCCTGCGTTATTTTAGCCTCCGGGGGAAAAAACAAAATTCCTGTCCTATGCGGCGCTTTAAGGGCTGGATTTGTGGATGTCTTAGTGACTGATGAAAATTCCGCTCGGCAGATATTAACCAATGAATAGTCAGTTAAACTTCAAAGCGATAACGATTTGCCAAAGCTTCCAGTTGTTCAAACCGCGCAGAGGGATCAACTTCACGAACCCATTTAATGAATTCTACGACGCGCCGTTCGATCTTGGTAACATGGTTTTGAAAGATGTCACTTATGCGGTGGTCAAGAAACGGATTTTGAAATCGTTCAATCGTCTTCTCAATGTATCGCTCGGAATCATACTGCATTCCGCGAATTGTAAAACCAGGAACAACTTCATTATAATACAAGTTCAAAAGTCGATTTTTGATATTGGGATCATCTAGCATTTGTCTAACGGTTTCAGCAGGTGCGCGCTGCTCAGCACTCCATATTTCTGCAAGAAAACTATGACCTAAGTTTAAAATGTGGAGTTTGAGACGCAGAAATGGGCTCAGATCGTCGGTCAAAATAATCGAGGGATGTGAAAACGGAATCTCGTAACGTGGATCTCGTTTGATTGCCCAAAGTGCGTAGGGCTCGCCAATTGCACCAATGGGTTCAATGGTCTCCGAAACAATACGGTCGACTAATGTATCAAAAATGATAACCTTCTCGTCCAACCACTTTGTAAATTGCGCGGGTAAACTCCAGCTTACCGCAATTCTGTTCAGTATCTGCCGCAAAAATTTGCCATTTTCTGATACCAACTCACATGGCAATATCAAAATTGGGCGGCCAGTAGCGTCGAATCTTGATTTCAGCAAACTCAGCAGTTTGGCTGGAAAGCTAATTGGAACTTGTCCGGAAAGGGGTTCAGATAATGCGTCTTCGGTCGGTACATCGTAACCACTTTCGCTAACGTTCGAAATAATGATTTCAGCTTCATATGAGAACAACCGTTCAAGCTCCGCCCAATCTCGATCGGCGATCATCGCACTATCAATACTTTTGACGGTATAAGTATCGTTAATAATTTGGTTGCCAACCATACCACGAATGATGACGGGAAATCCTTCTGGGTTTGAAAATGCCGATATGCGGCCCGTTCGTTCTTGTCCAGATGTTGATTTCACAACTGTAATTGGGCCGATATCTTGTCCAGCTTCGCGTGCCTGATGAATAAAGAGATCGGCATGCGCCTGTAAAAATCGACTGGTGCCGAATTGAAGAATCCGTTTTGTCACAAATTTCACTTCTGTTTTTGAACTGTAGGTTCGACCTTATGAGTGCAACACAACCAGGTCAAAGGCATTTGAGGTTCTACCCGCAACAACTAAATTCATTCGAGTGCAACACGCGATTGCGGGGCATCGTTAACAATCGATGAATCATCAAACTCAATTCGACATTACCTAAAATTTGCAAACTGTTGATTTGACTCCGTATTGTTCAAATTTTGCGGTGAAAAAATATGCATTGATTCAAATCGGAACAATTTTGGAGTTTTGAGTTAACCAGCCTTCTGAACCCGTGTTTAAGACCCACAACGCTATCAATACGGCAGGGAAAACCCGGGGGCAACTCTGTAAGTTCTATATTTCTTGCGGGTGGCAACGGTTTAGGTCCCAGGTGCAAATAAACTAGATAATTAAGGGTAATGTCATGCGTAAATATCTTCTTCCAATCGTTGCTGCAGCCGCTTTGGCCAGCGCTTCTTCTTCTTTCGCCGCAACTTCATCGGGCACATTTAATGTCCAAGTGAATATTGTTAAAGCTTGTGCTGTTTCAGCTACCGCAGTTAACTTCGGCAACCTTTCGACCATTCTTGGTACAGAAGCCGGTACTTCAACAGTATCAGTCACTTGCAACGCCGGCACGCCTTACAACTTGTCGTTTGTTTCTGGTTCAGCAAGCTTGTCTACAACAGGCAGCTTGGTAAACGGTGCAAACACAATTCCAGTTGCCTACTCCTTTGCTAGCATAGCAGCTGCTGCTGGCACAGGCACAGCAACAAACACCATGGATGTTAAGTTGCCAACAGCCACTGCTTATCCAGCGACTGGCCTCTATCAACAAACACAGACGGTTTACGTTAACTACTAAGATTGGCGCGGCTGGCCAGGCCAGCCTCACAAACCGAAAAAACGACACTGCCTCGGGATGAATAACCCCGGGGCGGTACCGCTCAAACTCAATCAACTTTAGGGGATTTATGATGAAAACGAAGGGTGGGACCTTGGTTCGTAGTCTGGCACTGGCAACAAGTTTGCTCGCAGTGCCTTTTTCTGTTTCTGCAGCCACGCTGCAAGTCAGTCCAATTAATATCGAGGTAACAGCACCGGCAACAACGGCGACTGAAACTTTAACTAACATCGAAGGCAAGGGTGTTTTGAACTGCCAAGTGCGTGTGTTCAAATGGACCCAAGTAAACGGTGTAGATAAGCTGGAGCCTACAAAGGACGTGGTTGCTAGTCCGCCTGCATTGACCATTAAAGAAGGTGCTAACGCAACGGTTCGCGTGGTGCGCTTGTCAAAGGCACCAATCACGACTGAAGAAACTTACCGCCTGCTGGTTGATGAAATTCCGCCAGCGCCAACAAAGGGAACAGAGGCAGTCGCCTTTGCCGTGCGTCACAATATTCCGGTTTTCTTTGCGCCTGCTGGTCTTGCCAGCAAAATTGAATGGAAAGCAAAGGTCACCAAGGGTGGCATTCAAGTTTCCGCGCAAAATATTGGCCAACGCCACGTTCGACTTGCTTCGTTGCAAATTGTAGGCAGTGGCGAAACCGATGTCTACAACGACGGTCTTGCTGGGTATGCTTTAGCTGGCAGCGGCAATTCTTGGAAAATAAAGTCGAAGGCCATCAAGGCCGGCAGCACAATCAAAATAACCGCCAAGGGCAATGATGGACCGATCGAAGCGACAGTCCAGGTCCAATAAAGGCTTCATCGCCTTTATTGCGATACTGATCGCTTCCGTCTTCTTTGCGCCAATCACATTGGCCAAAGCCACAGTTCCAATTGCGGGGGCGCAGCAAACAGAGGTCATTGCAGATAGTGCAGTGGCTGATCCTGCGGCTGCGCCTTCGCCTGATGAACTTCCCGCGGCAGGTCATTTGAATGATGAACCGGCCGCACCTTCTACCCCCACAGATGATCCGATTCCGGGCGCTGGCCATCTCAATGATGAACCCGGTCAAACCCCCGCACCCAAAACGCCAGGGTTGCAACTTGATGTCCTGATCAATGGCTACAAAATCGATCTTGTTGCAGCATTTGTTCTATTGCCCGACGGCTCAATGACCTCGCAACGATCGGAACTGCGTGAGCTTGGCTTGAAAGTGCCGGGGACCGGTGCCGATGACGAACAAATTAATTTAGCGGCAATCGATTCTTTGAAGTTTATCTACGATGCAGCCGAGCAAACAATTGATCTACAAGTGTCTGATGCCAACCGCGAAGCAAAGGCGATTAGCATCATTCCCAAAAAGCAAATGTTGGCGGCTGAAAGTGAAACTGGCTTTGTGCTCAACTATTCTGGCTACGGCGCAGCGAACTTAGATTTAGCAGGAGAGCCAGCTAAATTCAGTGGCGCTTCTATTAATCTAGATGCGCGAGCATTTTCTAGGTTCGGTGTGATCCAGCAAACCGGCGTCATCGGTACGACAACGTTCTCGGAGTTCAGCCCAATCCGTCTTGATACCAATTGGACTTATGCCAATCAGGAACGTGCCGAAAATTATACGATAGGCGATGTCGTAAGTGGCGGCCTGAGCTGGACCAGGCCAGTGCGCATGGGCGGAGCGCAGCTTCAGCGCAATTTTGGCATTAGGCCTGATCTTATCACGAAACCTTTACCAAGCTTGGCTGGCAGTGCTGCAGTTCCTTCAACGCTTGATGTCTATATCAACAACGCGAAGACATTCTCGCAACAGGTCGCACCTGGCCCGTTTACAATTGACCGCCTTCCTGTGATCACATCGAACGGCACGGCGCGTGTCGTAATCACAGATACATCCGGCCGCCAAACCCAAAGTGAAACGCAGATTTATACTTCGCCTGATTTGTTAGCGCCGCATCTCTTCGACTATTCGCTTGATATCGGTTTAGCCAGACGCGGGTTTGGCACAGAAAATTTTGCTTACGACAGCGAGATCATGGGCATTGCAAGTGCACGGTATGGTGTTAATGACGCAATCACTGTAGAAGCCCACGCGGAAGCCAGATTGGATATGATCGAAGGTGGATTTGGCGCATTATTTGTGGCTGGCCCATTAGGCACTTTCAATACGGCTGCATCTGCGAGCATGTATCAAGGTGAACTTGGCTATATGGGTTATGCCTCCTGGGACATTGAATTGGGCAGCCTTTTGGTGCGGGCTTCAACGCAGCGCACATTTGGGAAATTTGTAGACCTTGCAGCAGTCACAGAATTGCCAATTAACGGTATCTATAGAAACGGTGCGCCCAAAGCCTTGGATCAAGTTTCAGTCTCTTACGGTTTCTCTGATCTCAACGTTGGCACGGGCCTCAGCCTTATCCATCAAGTCGCCAATGACGGCACTGAAACAATGCTAGTCGGCGCGAACATTACCAAATCCTTTCACGACAAACTTTCGGTTTATGCAAACGCCTATATCGATCTGAATAACAGCGCGGATTATGGCGCATTTATTGGCCTCTCCATGCCATTCGGAAAAGACATTAATGCTTCTGCCGGTGGCAGTTATGCAAAAGGTGCTTATGCTGCAACGGCTGAGGTATCAAAACCGCTTGATACAAATTTTGGTTCTTATGGCTACCGCGTGTCGGCCACCGATAATCAAGGTGAAGCAAATGTGGTAGCTGAAGGTTCCTATCGCAGCCCATTTGCAATTGCCACTGGAAGACTGGCACACACACAAGGGAAAATTAGCGGCAGCGCCAATGTGGAGGGATCAATCGTTGCCTCTAAAGGCGGCCTGTTTCTGGGCAATCCCATCAGCGATTCTTTTGCAGTTGTTGATGCAGGCTTTGAAGGCATCGATGTGAGTTATGAAAATAGATTTGTCGGCAAGACCGGCAAGAACGGAAAGCTTTTAATCAGCCAATTGCATTCATATCAAAGCAACAAAATCACCATTAATCCTGAAAACTTGCCGCTCAACTCGAGCGTGACCGACACTGAAAAACACGTGGCACCGCGCGCTAAGAGTGGTGTTTTGATTGACTTTGGTGTCAAGAAAGACGGCAATGGAGTGATCGTGATTCTGAAAGACGCAAACGATAAATTTATTGCACCGGGCACAGCCATTAAAGTTGATGGCAAGGATGAACCGTTTGTGATGGGCTATGATGGCGAAGTATTTTTGTCGAACATCGGCGAACATGTGTCTTTAACCGCTGAAGGCGCAAACACGACTTGTGGTGCCACATTTGAATTTAAAGCTGACGCTGAGACGCAAACTTCGATTGGACCGCTGCAATGTCTGTGAGATTGGTTTTTGTGATATTGATAGCTTGGCTTTTTTCAGCTGGATCAACTTTCGCGCAGTCATGCAGTTTCACGATGACGGATATAAATTTTGGCAGCGTCAATTTAAGTGTTGGCGGAACCCCTCTAACGTCTGGCACATTCACGGCCATTTGCACGGGCACGCCCAACAGCACCATTGCAATTTGTCCAAACATCGGTGATGGCACAGGTGGATCGAACTCTGGCAATCCGAGATTGATGGGCAATGGCCCACGCTCATTGCCATATAATCTTTACCAACCTTCAGGCCAGATTTGGGGTTCTTATGTTTGGCCCTATGCGCCACTGCCACCAATTCTTTCACTGACGTTGAATGGTTCAGGAAACGGCTCACTCACACAAAGTATGAGTGCGCAGATCACCGGAACATTGGCGCTGGCGCCAGCGGGCGTTTACCGATCAGTTTATAATGGCAAAAACACTTTGATTGACTATGGCTATGCACCTGCACAAAATTGCAAAGTGGTTTCAACCCGTGCGGCGCGCGCACCGTTCACAGTGACTGCGATCAATAATAACAGCTGCAACATTTCGGCAACGCCTATGAGCTTTGGCACGCGCACAGATTTGAATTCAGCACAAATTGCCAGCAACCAAATTTCGATCACCTGCACCAATGGTGTGAAATATAATGTTGGGCTAAGCAACGGCGCCAATGGGGGCACGAGCCCAATCAAAAGATTTTTATCTAACGCGGGCTCAGGTCAGAAAATTTCATACGGCATCTATCAAAATGCGGGTCTCAATCAACCCTGGGGGTCAACCGCTGGCGCTGATATGATTGCTGGAACTGCAACAGGCCTTACTCAAGTCTATAATGCTTATGGCCAAATTCCGGTGCAAGCAACACCACCGGGCGGTTCTTACGCTGATACGGTTGTGATCACGTTGAATTATTAGTTTGAGGACAAGACTCTGCGCTTGATGAAAACGGTTATTCCGTTTTCGGGAGAAGAAAGTGAAGGGTTGCGCGGGCGCAAACAAACACGAATATGCCGGTCGAATAGTCCGGCGAGTTGAGTGCTTATAAACACCCACGCTTTTGCGGCGATTTTTGCTGCTGGTGAACGAGCGCCTCTGGAACTGGAGATTACTTAAAACCGCGGAGTTAAT
>JAYWEV010000166.1:0-11662 GCA_043779145.1 Aestuariivirga sp.
CCAATGGAGATTTGCCAGACATCATCCAACTCCCGAATCAAACTCCGAGAATGAATCATCTTTCCAGTCCGTTGGCTATCCTTCAAAACTCTGCTTAGAACTCGTCCCGCTGCTGCATCATAGCGATATTGTTTTCCATTTGACCAAACTTCCGCGAAATGTGCCCATCCACTTCCTGTGGTCAGATACTCTACGCCGATTCCATAACCTTTACGTTTTGAAAAAACAGCAGTGGCATGCATCGAACTTAGCAAGCCTCCTGAAATCTCATTGCGCTTCGAAGATACTATAACGTTCCCGGTATGCTTATCAGCAACAACAACTGCAAAAGCGGGTGTGCTGAGCACGAACATCGTAAAGGTCACAAATAGGCGTGCTAACTTCTGCATACGGTAAAAATCTCCCACATTAAAAACCTTAAGACTGCAAATTGACACTTTCGGGTTAAGTTTTTCTTACAGGTTCAGTTACATGTTTGACCACTTCGACTTCATCACCGATAGCAGTGTGCCAACAGAATTACGAATTACGGAATCACAGTGCCAGCACATTCAATTCATTCTCTTGACTCGCTAACCCCCACCTCGGCATCGCCGGAGCCGGAAACACCCCCAACACCACATGCCAATAGCACCACGAGCGTGCATCAATAATCCCCGGCGGCGCATTTGCGAGTGCCAGAAGCAAATCATCATCACTCATTACGCCTCGCAATACCTTTATATCCTCATACGTTGCATAACGAAATGCATAAGCCATAAAGCGCGGCACATCGCCTAAAGCCACATCCGGCGGTTCGAACCAAATGACTCGAGCGGCGAGCTCGCGGAACTCCTTTGTATCAGAAAGGGCCCTCAAAGCCCCGCAGCCTTCCTCAAGGCATCATTCAAACGGCCTTGCCAGCCTTTGCCAGTCGATTTGAATTTTTCTATCACATCGCCGTCCAAGCGCAATGAGATTTGCTTACGTGGGTTGGCAACAGCGGGCCGTCCTCTCCCGCGTCGGATTGTGTCCATCAGGTCTGGAAAGGCCTCGCCAAAAGGTTTGGCTTGTGCCAAATCGGCGTCGCTCGCCTCTTGGGCATCACCATCAGAAGCAATCTCCTTCTGCAATGCCGCTTCTTCCGAGTCAGTGAGTTTGAATTTTTTGCGCAGAGTATTTTTCATAGGCTTTCCTTTCATTTCGGCTTGCCCGCCGCATCGAGACAATCGACACGCCTTGCGGACCCAATTTTGCAAAAACCGTTGCGATCACACCACCAGACAAAACACCAATCGCCATGAACCGACCCAACTTTGCTGGGACAACAATTAAAGCGCAAATCTCTCGCACCCCCATCCCAACGTCGTCTTCGTGAGCTTGCAAGACTTGTCAGGGCAGGGTGGTGGAAATGTTTGAACCCAAGTGTGGAGTGTAGCGAGATCTAGCAGGCCCACCGTACGCTGTCAAGCATAAAATGCTACACTAAGAAATAATCATATTTCGGCCATTATTTGGAATCCGTACTTTCTGACTTCCCCTCAAATTTATGAGTTGCGCCAATCATTTGCATCAGCATCTTCCCCTCAATTCCCAATTGCAAATGTGGCTAATTTTTGCCATAGCTGCCTCACATTCCGGCACCGGCGCAGTGAAGCGTGATTCCATCGCGGCCATCGGTCAGGGTTCCGGAGCAACAACAACTTTTTGACCAAAGGTTTCAACATGACCAATACACTCTGGCTGATCGTGCTCGCAGGGGCACTCTCAATTGTGTACGGCATTATCACCACACGCGGCCTGATGGCCGCTGACGCTGGTTCTGCCCGTATGCAAGAAATTTCCGCAGCGGTGCGCGAAGGTGCGCAAGCTTATTTGAAACGTCAATATTATACGATCGGTGCCGTTGGCGTCGTGATTTTTATTATCGCATTTATTCTGCTCGGCAAATTCTCGGCCATCGGTTTTGCCATCGGCGCAATCTTATCAGGCCTGGCTGGATTCATCGGCATGAATGTGTCGGTGCGTGCCAATGTGCGCGTTGCACAAGCTGCCACCAAATCATTGGCCGGTGGCCTTGATCTCGCCTTCAAAGCGGGTGCGGTTACGGGCTTGCTGGTTGCGGGCCTTGGCCTTTTGGGCGTCACACTTTATTTTGGCTTCCTCACCAGCACATTGCACATGGATCCGACCAGCCGTGACGTGATCGACGCACTTATTGCTCTTTCATTCGGCGCATCGCTGATTTCTATTTTCGCACGTCTCGGCGGCGGCATCTTCACCAAGGGTGCAGACGTGGGCGGCGACATGGTAGGCAAGGTTGAAGCAGGCATCCCCGAAGATGATCCGCGCAACCCAGCAACCATCGCTGATAACGTGGGCGACAATGTTGGCGACTGCGCTGGCATGGCCGCTGACTTGTTTGAAACTTATGTGGTGACCACAGTGGCCACCATGGTTCTGGCCGCCATCGTGTTGCCTGATGCCATGAAGCTTGCAGGCATGGTATTGCCACTGGCCATCGGTGGTGCATGTGTCATCACATCAATCATCGGCACATTCTTTGTGAAGCTCGGCGCCAACAACAACATCATGGGCGCTTTGTACAAAGGCATTATTGCCACTGGTGTTTTATCCCTCATCGTCATCTATCCCGTTATCTCTGCGATCTTCGGCGGAATGGACGTAGCTTTGGGCACGCCTGAAAAAGCCTTCACACCAATGAGCCTGTTCTATTGCGGCGTTGCAGGTTTGGTGATCACGGGTCTGTTGATCTGGATCACTGAATATTATACCGCAACTGGCAAGCGCCCCGTCAACTCGATCGCTGAAGCATCCATCACTGGCCACGGCACAAACGTGATCCAAGGCCTCGCCGTTTCGATGGAAGCAACCGCCATTCCTGCAATCATTATTATTGCAGGCATCTTGGTCACCTACAATTTGGCTGGCCTCTTCGGCATCGCTGTTGCGGTCACAACAATGCTCGCACTCGCAGGCATGGTAGTCGCACTCGACGCGTTTGGCCCTGTCACCGATAACGCAGGTGGCATCGCTGAAATGGCGGGCCTTCCAAAAGAAGTGCGCCACAACACCGATGCGCTTGATGCTGTGGGCAACACCACCAAAGCCGTCACCAAGGGCTATGCCATTGGTTCAGCTGGCTTGGGAGCCCTCGTATTGTTTGCAGCCTACACGCAAGATTTGAAGTTCTTTGCTGCTCACGCAACGCCGGGCTCGTTCTTTGAAAACGTAAATGTGTCGTTCGACTTGTCGTCGCCTTACGTGGTGGTCGGACTGTTATTCGGCGGCCTGTTGCCATATCTCTTCGGCGGCATGTCAATGACAGCAGTTGGCCGCGCAGCGCAAGCTGTGGTGGTTGAAGTGCGCCGCCAGTTCCACGACGACCCAGGCATTATGAAGGGCACATCCAAGCCTGATTATGCCCGCGCTGTGGATCTGCTCACCAAAGCTGCGATCAAGGAAATGATCATTCCTTCGATGCTGCCCGTGTTCTCACCAATTGTGGTGTTCATCGTGATTAACGCAATCGCTGGCAAGGCCCAAGCCTTCTCAGCTGTTGGTGCCATGCTCATGGGCGTAATCGTAACAGGCCTGTTCGTTGCCATCTCGATGACAGCAGGCGGCGGCGCTTGGGACAATGCCAAGAAATCATTCGAAGATGGTTTCGTGGATTCCAAGGGCGTGAAACATTTGAAGGGCTCAGAAGCCCACAAAGCGTCCGTCACCGGAGACACCGTAGGCGACCCCTACAAAGACACCGCCGGCCCTGCGGTCAACCCCATGATCAAGATCACCAACATCGTGGCCTTGTTGATGCTTGCGGTTTTGGCCGGGCATTAACAACCGTCCTCGCCCGCGTAGCGGGAGAGGAAAGGGGCTCAAATCGCAAAGCGATTTGGGATAGGTGAGGGAACCCCAATCTCAAATCCAAAAGCCGGAGCAGCAATGCCCCGGCTTTTTTATTCGCATATTTCTATTGCTTGGTGCTACCTTAGCCAAAGCTCAATACTTTTGGGGGACGTAAGTGTCATTGCCGGATTACCAGAGCCTAATGTTGCCAGTGTTAGTTCAATCTTCATCTGGTGAAGTGCGAATTGGCGATGTTGTTGATCGACTGGCTGAAGAGTTAAAACTTTCGGACGATGATCTCGCCGAACTAATCCCAAGCGGGAAACAGAGCACTTTTTCTAATAGGGTTCACTGGGCGAAGTCTTACCTGAAGCAAGCAGGTTTAGTTGAAGCAACAAAGCGTGCTCACTTTCAGATCACACAACGGGGTAGGGAAGTTTTGAAGAGCGGTGCAGAACGTATTGATATCAATTTTCTCAAAAAATTCCCTGAGTTTATTGCCTTTCAAAACAGAACAAGTAGCGGCACTGACAGCGATAATGGCTCAACACAACCACAGTATGCCGCGATGGAGACAAGTCAAACACCTGATGCACTTATGCGTTTGACACATAATGCGATCAACGAAACTTTGGGAACAGACATCCTTGAACGACTGAGGATATCAAAACCCGCCTTCTTCGAAAGAGTGGTGGTCCAACTTCTGCTTTCTATGGGATATGGCGGCACATTTGCACAAGCTGGCAAGGCCATTGGTCGCTCTGGAGACAACGGAATTGACGGGGTAATAGATCAAGATACTTTGGGGCTTGATCGCGTTTATGTTCAAGCAAAGCGATATGCCGAGGATGTGACAGTTGGCGCTGGCGATATTAGAGATTTTTTTGGCAGCCTAGATATGCACAAAGCCACCAAGGGGCTTTTTGTTACGACTTCAACTTTTACAAAGTCGGCCGTGGAAACGGTCGAAAAACTTGGCAAAAGAATAGTTTTGATCGACGGAAAATCTCTTTCTCAACTTATGATACGATTTAACGTCGGTTGCCGCGTTGAAGAAATATTTGAAATGAAAAAAATCGACGAAGAGTTTTTCGAATAATCCTCACTTCCCACTCACAACCTTCTCCAACGCCGCCCGAATAAACCGCTGATAGGGCATGCCCGCTGCCTTGGCTTTGGCCTTGACCGCCACTAACAATGAGGAGGGCAGGCGCATGTTGATGCGCTCGTCTTTCGCGGCGAATTCGAATTTGACGGGTTTGAATTGTGAAAAATCTAAATCAGATAAATCTTGATCAAGAAAGGCTTCTGCTTCTTCATCAGTGCGAAGTACTGGAACTTTCCTCATATTTCTCAATCTCCTCTTTGTGCATATAGCGAGCGCTGACAGGGGGGATTAAAATTTGCGCTTCGCGTTCGCGGAATGTGAAAGCAATAAACATGGGTCGTCCAAATATGCCACTGTGCGGAATGAAAATGACGAGCATGACTGTGAGATTGAGCAAGTACCGAATAGCTTGAACGTAGGGCACAGAGTAAGTGGCAAAAAATATTTGCCGATCGCATCTTGGCACGCAAACAGGAATACGGCTGCGAGCACGAGACCAATGCCCCCTAGGGGATTATAAATTTTAGTGTGGATTAGAATTTCCGCTTGAGCAAACTATCACCGCCGCCCACGCCTGGGGTTGCTGCACCAAGTGAATGCAAAAGCTCCTGTAGCAATGTCAGCTCTGAGCCCGTGACCGGAGATTTGCGCGTGTTAATGTCAATGACGCGGCCATCTTGCAGACCATATTGCGCAGTGGATGCAACTTGGTCATTTTTGTTGAACCGAACCGCAATGACCTGCCGATTGGTTTCAACTGGTGATAAGAATGAGCGCGCCTCGGTGATGCTGGTGATATAGTAATAGCTATCACCTTGAAAGTTGATCGAGGCCGTAGTCGAAGGCGAACCTAATATGCCTTCAACTTCAGTTTTTGACATGCCCTCTGATACCTGTGCAAAGGCACCTGCTTTAGGGTAATAGCCGCGGTGGTTGATCTGTGGCGTACAAGCCGTCATAAGACCCGTCAAAACACCAGCAAACACCAACATTGAAAATTTGCCGCGCACTTTAAAATTGATCATGACCGAATCTATATCCCACCGAAAAAACCTGAATGCCTTTTGCCCTCATCGCATGAGAGGGGCAAGCTGATGATTTTACGAAACTTGTTTGGGCGCAAACCATATGCAGCCACGCGTCTCTATGGGGCGATTGTGGCGGCTGCGCGGCAGGAAAAATTCTATCTGGATATGAGTGTTCCTGACACTTTGGACGGGCGATTTGATATGATCGTGTTGCACATGTTTTTGGTGCAGGATCGTTTGCGTGGCGGCAACGCCAAGTTTCGCCAACACTTAACCGATGTATTTTTCAATGATCTGGATCGAACGCTGCGCGAAATGGGCGTGGGGGATTTATCAGTGTCGAAGAAAATCCGCCCGATGGCCGAGGCGTTTGCCGGGCGCATTCAAGCTTATGCGCTGGCTGCTGAAAAGGGCGATTCGGAAATTCTTAACGCTCTTCAAAGAAATGTTTATAGCGGCGAGGCAACTGAGAATGCGCTACTATTACTGGAGTGGTTTAAAAATTGGAAGCTTGAGCTATCCATAGTACCAGTTGCAACATTGCTCGATGGAGAACTAGGTAGATAATGAAAAAAAACCAATTGCCAAAGCTCGAGTTCTCACGGCCACTCATAGTAGACCGCGTTCCGCGTAAGGGCAGCCACGAAGTTTTTGCTGCCGAACCCGCAGAATGTGCCGCACTCGCATTGCGACTAGATGTGCCCGCAATTTATTCGATTAAAGTCCACTTGGTTGCCACACCTTGGCGCGGCGGCGGGTTAAAAGTGACAGGCGAGTTTAAAGCTGATCTCGAACAGGTCTCCGTCGTTAGCCTTGAACCTTTTCGTCATAGCAAAACGTTCGACGTTGAGCGTTATTTTCTGCCCCCCAAAATAGCCATTGATGGAATTGAAGAGGATGCCGATATTATCGATAATGGTATTGTTGATTTGGGTGATTTGGTAGCTGAAACCATGGGACTGGAACTTGATGCCTATCCTCGCAAAGCAGGCGAAGAGTTTGCAGCGCACCTTGAGGTTGACGAAGAAGAGAAAAAGTCGCTCGGAAAATTGTTAAAGTTAGAAAAAAAGGCCAACTAATTCTCGGCAAATTTAAATGTTGTCTCGCCGCCACAAGCCTTTATCCTAAGCTTTGGGCAGAAGAAGCAACAGAATCGGATATTATTAGTCAGATGACAGACAAGCGAACCATCGCCCTAGACGTAATGGGCGGCGATTTGGGGCCTGAGGTGGTGATACCCGGCGCGGCCTTGGCGGCTGTGCGTCATCCGGAATTGAAATTTATATTAATTGGTGATTTGGCCAAAATGAAACCGTGGATGGATAAAAATCCGAAACTGGCAAATGTCTCGCAATTGCGCCACGTCGATGTTTCCGTAGCGATGGACGAAAAGCCGAGCCAGGCCTTAAGACGTGGCCGATATAAAAGCGGGATGTGGCAGGCGATTGATGCCGTGAATACGGGCGAGGCCCAAGCCATTGTTTCGGCCGGCAACACAGGTGCTCTCATGGCCATGTCGCGCTTTGTGCTGCGAACCCTGCCTGGCATCGAACGGCCCGCACTGGCGGCAATTTGGCCAACCACGCGCGGTGAGAGCGTTGTGCTTGATGTGGGAGCAACTGTAGGTGCTGATTCACGCCAACTCGTTGAGTTTGCAATTATGGGTGAGGCCATGGCTTCGTGTCTATTTGGTATTGAACATCCGTCAGTCGGCTTGCTGAACATTGGCGTTGAAGAGATTAAAGGCAATGAAGCCATTAAAGAAGCAGGCCGCATGTTGCGCGAACTCAAACTGCCCCTTCAATATGCAGGCTATGTCGAGGGCGACGACATTGGCAAAGGCAAGGTTGACGTGGTTGTAACTGAAGGTTTTACGGGCAACGTTGCACTTAAAACGGCTGAAGGAACATCCAAACAAATTACGACATTTTTGAAAGCGGCACTTTCATCCACCATTATCACCAGGCTGGGGGCGTTTTTGGCCAGCGGTGCATTTGATGCGTTGCGCGAAAGACTGGATCCACGCAAACATAACGGAGCTGTTTTCTTGGGGCTCAAAGGCGTGGTTGTGAAAAGCCATGGCGGCACTGATGCTTTGGGTTTTGCCACAGCCATTGATGTAGCCGTTGATATGGTGAAAAATGGATTGGTGGCCCGCATTGCCTCTGATCTCGCAAATATTAACACCTTGTTGCCGCAACAAGCCCAAGCTGCGGAGTAAATTATTTGACGATCAGAAGCATAATTCGCGGTGTGGGAACAGCGCTGCCTGCGCGCGTGATGACCAACGCAGATATCAGCAAAATTGTCGATACGACCAACGAATGGATTGTTGAACGCACCGGCATCCACTCTCGTCACATCGCAGGAGAAGGCGAAACCACCCGCAGCTTGGCCGTGGCGGCGAGTAAAAAGGCGTTGGATAACGCAGGCATGACGGCTGCTGATATCGATCTTATTATTCTGGCAACATCAACGCCCGACAACACATTTCCAGCCACTGCAACCATGGTGCAAGCTGACCTAGGCATCACACGAGGTGCCGCATTCGATTTGCAAGCTGTTTGCTCTGGATTTGTTTACGCGCTCTCGACTGCGGACGCACTGATCAAGACGGGCCAAGCTAAAGGCGTTCTGGTGATTGGTTCTGAAACTTTTTCGCGCATCTTGGATTGGACCGACCGCACCACTTGCGTTTTGTTTGGAGACGGTGCTGGGGCATTTGTTCTAAGTGCTGAAGAGGGCAAGGGCGACAATAGCGATCGCGGAATTTTGGGATCAAAGATTCGCGCCGACGGTAGGTATAACGATAAGCTCTACGTCGACGGCGGACCATCGACGACAAAAACTGTGGGCCACTTGCGCATGGAAGGCCGCGAGGTATTCAAACACGCTGTAACAAACATCTCGACTGTAATTGCTGACATGTTGATTGAAGCTAAGATGCAAGCTTCAGACATCGATTGGTTTGTACCGCATCAAGCAAACCGCCGAATTCTAGAAGGCGTGGCCAAGAAACTTGGTATTGACGAAACCAAAATTGTAATGACGCTGGGCGAGCACGGCAACACTTCGGCTGCTTCTATTCCCTTAGCTTTTGACGCTGCATTAAAGGATGGTCGTATCAAGCGCGGCCAAATGATCCTCATGGAGGCCATGGGCGGAGGATTTACTTGGGGTGCCACACTTGCGCGATATTAAGAATTTGGTTTAAGTTATTGAGAAGATAGGTTGTTAACTTGACCGAGCGTCCTCAGAGGGCTATGAGTCGGTTATATTTTCAGGGGGTTACATGAGCGGTAAAACTCTCACACGCGCTGATCTTACAGAAGTTGTGCATCGGGACATCGGCCTGTCGCGCACTGAGTCAGCAGAGATGGTCAATACGGTTTTGGATCTGGTTGCAGACTCCTTGGTCAATGGCCATTCAGTTAAGCTTTCATCATTTGGTACGTTCATGGTGCGTAGCAAACGCGAACGTATGGGGCGAAATCCTAAAACTGGCGAAGAAGTGCCGATTACGTCGCGCCGTGTGCTGGTATTTAGACCAAGCCAAATCATGAAAAACATTATCAACGGCGAGGAACCGGGCGAAATCGATTGATATTGATTTAGATCAACCTGAACTTTGACGGAATCGTCAAAGTTAAGCAAAGTTGATCGAAAATATAAACTGATGGCGCTTTTGACTTTTTCATTAAAAGTCAAAACGCACTAGGGGGCAGGAGACTTAATTTGGAAAAATCAGCAGATGCGTTTCGCACGATAAGTGAAGCAGCTGAGGAATTGACAGTTCCGCAGCATGTGCTGCGCTTTTGGGAAACGCGGTTTACGCAGATAAAGCCAATGAAGCGGGCAGGCGGCAGACGCTATTATCGTCCTGCTGACATTGAATTGCTGAAAGGCATTCACACACTGCTTTATAGCCAAGGCTACACCATACGTGGTGTGCAGCGCATTCTTAAAGAAGAAGGCGGGCCTTACGTTGTAGGCATTGGTCGCGGTGAGGTTATGCCCCGTAAAGGTGATGCAGCACGTGAAGGTGCACCACCTCCGGGAACTGCAAAAGTTGCACCACGCGTTGGCAAAGCACCATTGGCAAGGCCATTGGATGAGGCGCCTAAGATCGTGCATAAGCTTTCGTCAGTTCAATCAGATGCATTGAAAACTGCGCTGAAAGACCTGACAGATGCGCGCAAAATGCTGGATCCACTTGGACGCTAGTTTAATTATGCGCAGCGCGCGCACATGACTCTGGGAAAAATGATTCAACTGGCCTTGGGAAGCGTTGGCTCACGCTTGGCAGGCGCTGGCATAAGCTTGATAACTCAGTTGATCTTAACACGTAATTTCGCAGCAAGGGATGTTGGCATCATATTTCTAGCCATGTCGATGGCTGCAATCTTCAGCTTGATTGTTTCGGCTGGTTATCCATCTCTGTCGCTCACTCAACTGCCGCGCTTTCAAGCTTTAAAATTAAACCGCCTAATTGCCGCCTTTCATGGTGCGTTTTTGCGCGATTTTGCGATCGTAACGCTGACGTTATTTTTAATAGTGGGAGTTGTCGTTATCTTCTTGCCCATTGATCCGGGCCTTCGAATTGCACTTATATTTGGATGTTTATCGGCCATTCCATCAGGGCTAATGCGCTATAACGGCTCACTTGCAAATGTGTTGCGCCGCTACAAACTTGCGTTTTTGCCGGATTTTATTTTCAGGCCGAGTTTGTTTTTTATATACATAGCCGGTGCATTCGCTCTAGGCTTTCATCCATCGTTGATCCATGTGCTCTGCGCGTTTATCGTCTCTAACACCATTGTTGCGTTCACATGGGCTTTCATGATGAGGGAAAGCGGGTTGAGACTGAAGTTTTGGTCGGATGCTAAGCCAAAACTTACCGCAGCACTCCGCAATCGTTTGTTAGCGCTTATGATCGTTGCAGCGGTCACCACTTTGTTTGCCGACGTTGTAACATTGATCGGCGGTTTTCTATTGCCGCATGAACAAGTGGCACTTCTGGGTCTGACAATTCGCTTGGCCAGTCTGGCAGGCTTCATCATCCAGTCTTCCCAGCAATTTGTCTTAAGTGATTTGACGCATGCTTTGACCATTCACGATTCAAAATCCGCTGATTCAATTTTAATGCGGATGAATTTTTTGACCCTCGGAACTGTGATCGCAGCGCTGATCGTTGCAATTTTGTTTGGACGCTACTTCTTGAGTTTCTTCGGCTCAGTATATGAGCAAGGGCATTGGCTGCTGGTGCTGTTGATCATCGGGCAGGCCGTTCGTGCGTTGAGCGGAATGAACCAACACATGCTTTCAATCGGCGGCTTTCAAGTGCGCTCAGCTTTTGCCTGCCTGATTGGCGTGCTTATTTTGATCGTCTTCTGGTTGCTGTTTGAGCCACTGTTTGGAATTTTAGGCGTGGGTCTTGCAGTGATTGCCGCAGAGCTATGTTGGGGGCTGATTGTTGGCGGCGAAACGCAAAAGCTTACGGGCCGTAGAGGCGATTTATTTTGGCTGATGTCTAAAAAAATTGCGCTTTAGCTTTAAGCTTGGCGTTTGCGATTAATAATGCTAGAGCCAGCCCATCGTCGGAGCGTAGCGCAGCCCGGTAGCGCACTAGTCTGGGGGACTAGGGGTCGCAGGTTCGAATCCTGTCGCTCCGACC
>JAYWEV010000167.1:0-11643 GCA_043779145.1 Aestuariivirga sp.
GGCCCAAACCCTCTTGACAACAGATGGCCCCGAAGGACCGCCGGTTCAAGGCTTTCCATCGAGAACGCGCTATCTATGATATTGGCCCTCATAGAGTCAAGCTCGCGCGATGCAATATCTGTTTTCCTAAATTCGGCATAGAATTCGTGAACCAGCTCAGGATGATTGATCAGTGTGAGGACGATCATCCGCTCGCGGTGCTCTGCAGCGGTGTTGGAATTGCTTTTGCCTGCGAGTGCTTTTAGCTTTTGCGATGCAGGCTGTTGCAATTCCCAAGGCTTCTGACCCCATTTCAAACGGGCTTGAGGCTTGCCCGCTGTGAACGCACGGCGCTGGCCTTGCTGGCCTTTGAACAGATGAGTGAGGCGCTCCTGCAAATCCGAGAGGTAATGCTTGCGCACAGTTTCATCGACGATTTGTGAAAGCTGAATGCGTAAATCTTTTTCAAACGCCGCGCGCCGCTCTGGTGTGGAGCGATCATTCTCATTCAGCGCCCTTGCCCACAAAACCGAGGCCATGGGTTCAGCGGCATTCACAACTGTTTTTACAGCCTCTGGCCCTTCGGTTTTTAAAAGATCATCAGGGTCTAGCCCCTCTGGCAGAAATGCAAATTTGAGTGAATGCCCGGGCTTCAACAATGGCAATGCCAAATCCAACGCACGGTAAGCGGCCTTCTGCCCAGCGCTATCACCATCAAAACAGAGGACAGGCTCTGGCACCGTCTTCCACATTAAGGCCAGTTGGTTTTCGGTGAGTGCCGTGCCGAGCGGCGCCACGGTCTCGGTGAAACCAGCGCGGAACATGGCAATCACATCAACATAGCCTTCAACGGCAATCAGTTGGCCAGATGTGTGCGCAACGCCGCGCGCCTTATCAAAATTATAGAGAATCTCGCCCTTATGAAACAGCGGCGTATCCGGCGAGTTCAAATATTTGGCTGGAACATCGGCCCGCAACGCCCTGCCTCCAAAGGCAATCACGCGGCCACGGGGATCGCGGATCGGAAACATCACGCGGTCGCGGAAGCGGTCATAGGCCACGGGAATATCATCACCCGCAATCACCAGCCCAGCTTCAACCATTTGTTCAACGGTGATTTTTTTATTGGCCAGATGCGTACGCAAAGCCGAACGATCATCGGGCGAATACCCAATCGAAAATTCTTTCTGGATAGCGGACGTTAATCCGCGATCCGCCAGATAGCCCCTGGCCTTCGCCCCCCGCGCCGTTTGCAGCTCCGCCTCGAAGAACTTCGCCGAGATTTCCATGATTTCATAGAGACTTGTGCGCAGTTCCTCGCGCTCAACATCAGCCTCAGAAATAACCGGCATCGGCAATCCGGCCTCCGCCGCTAACTGCGCCACAGCCTCAGGGAAAGGCACGCCCTCTTTCTCAATCAGATAAGTGAAAATATCGCCAGATTGCTTGCAGCCAAAACAATAATACCGCCCCTTCCGGTCATCAGCATGAAAGCTCGGCGACTTCTCACCATGAAACGGGCAACACGCCCAATAATCCCCCTTAGCCGCATTGGTCTTCCGCCGATCCCAAGCCACTTTGCGCCCAATGACGGATGAGACCGAAACCCGGGCGCGGATATCATCGAGGAATGAAGGAGGGAATTTCATTCAACTATTTTCCACGTTGCTTATGTGTCTCAGTCACGAAGTCAACAAATGTGGCCGCCGCTCCTACTGCAAGCCGAGCGTGACGAACTTCCAGTCCCCTATGTTTTCCATCCCTACCGTGGCCTGATCCGTATAGACTCCTAAGTTCAGCAAGATACTGAGTAATTGCCATCAAATTCCTCAGGATTAGTCTTATGATTTCCACACCTTTTGCCTCGTCTGAAATTCCTTCGGGTACTAATTTGAGGGTTTTGGCGAGAATTTTTGTGAGTTTAGGCAGGTCTTCATTGCCAGCCAAAACTACCGAACGGCTAGATAAAATACTCTTGCAACAAGTCTCAATTAAATCCTTGGCTGTTCCGATCGCTAGGGCTGGGTCTTGTTCAACCGCACGTTCTAAGCGTTCGATTTCCTTCTGCATCCATCCTGCATCCAACGCGTCCGCAACTGCTCGGGCACGCGACACCGCTCTATTGGAGTCTAGTCCCAATCTTCTTGCCGTATATCGAGGCCGACCTGCAATACTGGTTTCTTCCACCAAACTGCAACCTTCTGATCGAAGTTGATCGTTAAAATGGCTTACGATTCTTACCACTTCATCCCGATCTGGACGAACAACTGGATGAACCACCTCACAAAGGAACCTCAAAAAAGTGTTCGCAGGCCCTTTAAGCAGCTCAAATCGATCATCGCCATAAATCCAATCATCTGGCCAATCATAAGAGTTATTTACACGGTGTTGCCAAATATCTCCCGCCGCGTCTTCATATCGACTATCGTTCGACGGCATGGATTTTAAGTCAAAAATTCTTGCTAAGAACTCAGTTTCATCAATTTGTCCACTCCAATTGATTTTTTCTATCCGGAGTCCGTCAAAAATATTTTGTCGAACCGCCAGAGAAACTTCCAAATCTACGACGCCGTGCAAAACGCCGACTTGTTCTGCACCTGATAACACAGGAAGCTGAAGTCCTGCTTCGGATGCCAATTGCGCTACAGCACCCGAGAGTTGCAACCCCTCTTTCTCAACAAGATATGTGAAAACATCGCCGGTTTTTTTGCAGCCAAAACAATAATACCGCCCCTTGCGGTCATCGGCATGAAAGCTGGGCGACTTCTCACCATGAAACGGACAACATGCCCAATAATCGCCCTTAGCCGCATTCGTCTTTCGCCGATCCCAAGCCACCTTCCGTCCAATGACTGATGAGACCGAAACCCGCGCGCGGATATCATCGAGAAATGAGGGAGGGAATTTCATGGGAGTGGTTTAGTCGGTTTCACGAACCAAAATCCACATCTATTGAACGCTAGAGATTTTTGGGCCAATTTGCAATGCAGTTGGAGCGCACATCATGGCCGTCACTCGCTATCACCCCGTTCTCGTCGTGCTCCACTGGCTTTTGGCCGTCATGATTGGTTTCCAACTTGGGTTTGGGTATTTTACCATCGGAAAAATCCCAAACACCGATCCTGCAAAGTTGCAGCCGTTGTCAATTCACATGGGCATTGGTACGGCAATCATCGTGTTGATGGCAATCCGCCTGATAACGCGATATTTCACCAGCCACCCAGAACCAAGTGCCAGCCAACGCGAAGGTGTTGGCCGTTTGCGTACGCCCATCCACCGCCTACTCTATCTCGTCATTTTTGTAACAGCGCTGAGCGGCTGGTTCACGGGTTTCCTCATAGCCCATCTTTATGAAACTCCCGGCAACACTCTACCCGCCGATTTTGCGCAATATCCCAGCCGCGTGATCCACGTCTGGATGGCACTGCTGCTGTTCCTCTTTATTGTCCTGCACATATCGGCAGCGTTCAAAGAAATCTTAATGGGAGACGTCCATATTTTGGGTCGCGTTGGATTTGGCAAACGCAAAGGCTAACTCTACCCCTTCAACACATCCATTTTAATCGGCCCATCAGCCCTGCCTAGAATAAATTGATCAACATAAGCATTGCCGCTGCGATCAATCATCCTCGCATCACCAGCCCAAATAATCTCGCCCTTATAAATCATCGCAATCTGATCAGCGATCTTGCGGGCCGAGACCATGTCGTGGGTGATGGAGATGGTGGTGGCACCGAGACGTTTTACGCAATCGACGATCAGATTATTGATCACATCGGCCATGATTGGATCAAGGCCCGTGGTTGGCTCGTCAAAGAAAATGATTTCAGGATCAGCGGCAATGGCGCGGGCAAGGCCCACACGCTTTTGCATGCCGCCTGAAAGTTCGGCTGGATAAAGCTTGCCCACATCAGCGCTCAAACCCACAAGGCCCAACTTCTCCATTGCAATCTCGCGCGCCTGCGCCTTTGGTGTGCGGCGGCCTTGGGTCAATCCAAATGCCACATTTTCCCACACGTTGAGCGAGTCAAATAGAGCCCCACCCTGAAACAACATTCCAAAGCGGCGCAAGAATTGATCACGCGCTTCTCCTTTAAGACCAACAACTTCTTCGCCCGCAATTTTAATCGATCCAGAGTCAGGCTGCAAAATTCCCAAAATGCATTTAAGCATTACTGATTTGCCAGTGCCCGAACCGCCGATCACGACCAGCGACTTTCCCTTCTCAACGACAAGCGAAAGCCCATTCAAAACATGCTTTGCGCCAAAGCTCTTACGCACATCTTTGAGTTCAATATGCGGGGCCATCTAGTGCTTCCCAAACAACAAAGAGGTGAGCACAAAGTTCGACGCCAAAATCATGATGGCAGAAAACACCACCGCATTGGTCGTGGCGCGGCCCACACCTTGTGCGCCACCCTTAGAATTAAAGCCGTGATAGCAGCCCATCAAAGCAATGATAAATCCAAACACCGCCGCTTTGATCAAGCCTGAAGAGATATCATCGAAGAAATGTAATTTGTCGGCCGTAGTCTTAATATAGCTGAAACCGTTCAAATCAAGCGAGCGCGTGCTCACAACATAACCGCCCATAACGCCGATCGCATCGCCAATCGCCACCAAAAGCGGCATCGAAATAACCGCAGCCAGAATGCGCGGGCCGACGAGATATTTAATCGGATTGGTTGAAAGGGTCACCAGCGCATCAGTCTGCTCCGTCACTTTCATCGTGCCAAGCTCGGCTGCAATTGACGCCCCCACCCTGCCCGCCACCATCAGACCAGCAAGCACAGGACCCAGTTCGCGGGTAATGCCGATGGCCACGATGCTCGGCACCAATTGGCCAGCAGTGGCTGCGGACGAACCTGTATAAATCTGCAACGCCAACGCACCGCCCGTGAAAAATGCGGTGAGCGCCACAACAGGTAGCGAAGTGTATCCGATGCGAAAAAACTGCGTGAGAATTTGCCCCCAATAATACCTGGGCATTAAACCGACGATCAGCGCATCCCTCATAAAAATCGCAATGCGCCCGACTTCGGCGCAAAACAGCAAAAACAATCGACCAACGGCAGCAACGAAATTCAATTTACATCCTTCACGATTCGCCGCCAATGTAGCGGCGCGCATAGCGATTGCCCAGATGGGTGAGCAATTCATATGAAATCGTGCCCGCATATGCCGCTGCCTCGTCAACGGGCAAATTCGGCCCAAAGATTTCAACCAGTGTGCCACGCGTGGTTTCAGCTTCGGTCAAATCCGTCACATCTATCGCCATCATGTCCATCGAAACCCGTCCCACAACATCAACGCGCCGCCCTGCCACAAAAACTTGCGCTGCCGGTTTATCAGCCGACCAACTGAGCTTGCGCGGAATGCCATCGCGGTAGCCTGCCCCTAACAACGCAATGCGGCTACCCTGTGGCGCAGTCCAAGTGGCGCTATAGCCAATCGTGTCGCCCTGTTTCACAAATTTCGTTTGCATGATTTTGAGTTGCAGGGTGACCACGGTCTTCATCGGGTTCGGCTTGCCCGGCAACGGATTACCCCCATAAAGCGCCACACCCGGCCGCACCAGATCATAGAGATAGCCTTCGCCCAAATAGATGCCCGATGAATTGGCAAAACTCGCAGGCACATCCGGCAGCATGGCGCGATACTTCGCAAACAGATCGTGCTGCTTGGCATTGAGCAGATGGGCGGGTTCATCAGAGCAAGCCAGATGGCTCATCACCATCACAATGCGCAATTGATCTTTCATCGCTACAACAGCAGTCAACTCTTGCCCCGTCATGCCCATACGGTTGATGCCCGTATCAACATGGACAGCACAGGGCTTGCCCTTGCCACTGGCCGCCCATTCCCGGGCTTCATCAAGCGAGATGAGCGCCGGGTAAAGCTCATGCTGCAAATAGTAATCCGCCTGCCCCGAATACAACCCGTCCAAAACAAAAATCAAAGCTTCAGGCAAAATGGCCCGCAATTGCGCGCCTTCAAAGGGCCGTGCCACGAAGAAGCTGCGGCAACCAGCAGACCATAAAGTCTTGGCAACAGCCTCGATCCCCAATCCATAGGCCTCGCCCTTGATGGCAGCGCCCATAGCAACGCCAGCCTGTGCCGCCAAAGCTTTCCAATTGGATGTGAGGGCTGCGAGGTCGATGGTGACAAGAGCAGAGGCGAGAGTTTCGGGGATGGCGTTCATAGCTCTTCGATAAATGATTTTGGTAAGAGTTCAAGTTCGATGCTGTTGTTCCTCCCGGCGTGGGCCACCGCATATGGCAGGCTCCCCCTCAGTCCTTCGGACAGCTCCCCCAACAAGTTGGGCGAGTGTGATGTCTAATTTACTGCAAAATCAAAATTATTTCGCCCTCCTCCCAGCTTTGCTGGGGGAGGTGCCCGAAGGGCGGAGGGGGCATCGTGGCCATATGCGATAGCCCTGCAGTAGTAGGGGACGAATGGTCGCGTTATGCCCTCACTCAAACCGCTCCGGCACATACCCGTCCTTGGCCAAGTTTGAGAACCTGGTCAGCCTGCCCTCGAACTGCAGATCAACCGTTCCGGTGGGGCCGTGGCGTTGTTTGCCAATGATCACTTCGGCGCGGCCATGGGCGCGGTCCATCTTTTCTTGCCAGCCTTGAAATTCTGGTGTGCCTTCGGCTGGCATAAGGCGTTCGAGATAATATTCTTCACGGTACACAAACAAAACCACGTCGGCGTCCTGCTCGATGGAGCCTGACTCGCGCAAATCAGAAAGCTGCGGGCGTTTATCTTCGCGGTTTTCAACTTGACGCGAAAGCTGAGACAAAGCGATGATCGGAACGGCGAGTTCCTTGGCAAGTGCTTTAAGACCCACAGTGATTTCGGTCACTTCCTGAACGCGACCTTCCGATGCTTTCTTTGCAGAGCCCGCGAGAAGTTGAAGATAGTCGACAACGATCAACCCTACACCGCGCTGGCGCTTCAAACGGCGGGCCCGTGATGCCAGCTGCGCGATGGTGAGGCCGCCAGTATCGTCGATATAAAGTGGAAGGGCCTGCAACTCACGGCTCACATCAACCAAGCGCTGAAATTCATCCTCGCTGATTTTGCCACGGCGAATATATTCTGATGAAATGCCCGATTGCTCGGCGATGATACGCGTGGCCAATTGCTCTGACGACATTTCGAGTGAAAAGAAGGCAACCACACCGCCATCTAAAACTTTGTTTGAACCATCAGGCTGATATTCGGCTTTGTAAGCTTTGGCCACATGATAGGCGATGTTAGTGGCCAGCGCCGTCTTGCCCATGGCGGGGCGTCCGGCGAGAATGATCAAGTCTGATGATTGAAGCCCGCCCATCTTTTCATCAAGATCGGTGAGGCCGGCCGAGATGCCAGAAAGTCCGCCGTCACGCTGATAGGCAGCCGAGGCCATGTCGATGGCGACAGTGAGCGCGCGGCCGAAAGCTTGAAAGCCTTTGCCATATTTATCAGTTTCCGCCAGACCATAAAGCGCCTGCTCGGCACGCTCAATCATGTCTTTGGCGGACGATTCAATATCTGGCTCGAATGCTTCATTCACGACATCGGTGCCGATGCCGATCAATTTCCGCCGCTGCGCCAATTCATAAATCGTGCGGCCATATTCTTCGGCATTGATGATCGTGGTGGCCGATGCAGCAAGGCGCGCAAGATAGGCAGGGCCGCCGATTTCTTTAAGTGTCGCATCATTTTCAAAATGGGATTTGAGGGTAACGGGAGAAGCAAGTTTACCCATGCGGATGAGCGTGGTGGCCGCTTCATAAATACGCGCGTGAATGCCTTCGCTGAAATGATCGGCGGTGAGGAAATTGGAAACCCGGTCTGCCGCTTCATTGTTGGAAAGGATAGCACCCAGCAAAGCCTGCTCCGCCTCAAGATTTTGCGGCGGGCTGCGGAACTGCTCTTCAATGGCGGCGTCAACGGGGCGAATTGGGATTGGATTGTTCATGGCTTAATGGTCTTAACAGGGTGAAGTGTCACAAGGACTCAGAATCAAGAAGGATAAAGATATCCACAGAACCTGTGCATAAAAAGGCAAAACCTACTTCTGCATCCCCTAGGTCAATCCGCGCACCAAATTCTTGCGCACCAGCAAGATTGCCTCGGTTGAATTTGAGCATGCACCAGATTATTAATCAATCCAGTCCTAAACAAGTTAACATTAATCCCAAAACTGACAATCCAATGGCCGACAAAAACAAATCCAATCTAGCAGCTGCTCCATCTGGCAGTGATACGGTGGAAGACCGCATCAATGAGAACACGCAATATACGCCAACGCCCGATCACAGCCCGCAGATTGATGATGTGTTTGTGGGGGCCGTCAAAGGCGAATACACCGATCCATGGCAAGCGCTGCTTGCGGCCTATGCATCTGATTTTGTGAATGCTGATACGGTTAAATACAGCGCCGCCTTTGAACCCAAACGCCTGCCCAGTGGCTGGGCCGCGACGGCTGGTGCAGATTGGTCGGATCTCCTCAATCCACTTTATAAAAAGCAGGGCGTTGAGGTCACCACCATCAGATCCACCGACTATCTGCAAGCCTTCGCCAAGGC
The DNA here is from genome assembly GCA_043779145.1 of Aestuariivirga sp. Classification (GTDB taxonomy): domain Bacteria; phylum Pseudomonadota; class Alphaproteobacteria; order Rhizobiales; family Aestuariivirgaceae; genus Aestuariivirga. The sequence goes on from JAYWEV010000167.1 coordinate 8,559, forward strand.
CCATGATGCCGAATTCGGCTACCTCACACAAAGCCCGCTCGAACTCTCATTGATCAACCTCAGCAATGGCCAAGCCCAGACCGATATGCTGGTGGGCTTCGAACGCGTGATGCTGACCGAGGGCGCCGATAAGGTTGATGTGTCGGATGATATGATCAAAGCGAATTTGCTAGCTGCGAATGATAACCAACTACAAGCAAAGGCCGCCGCATGAACCGTCGCAGTCTTTTGCAAATATTTGGTCTGGCATGCGCGGCAGTGCTGCTCAGCGGGTGCTGGAACAATTCCATCACACGCAATTTCAAGATTATTGCCACCGCAGTGGTTGATGGACAGGAAGTGCAGGGCTTCACAGTCATGACGATCACGTGGACTGGAGCGCATACCAATCGTGGGAATTATGTGGAAGCGGAGGGTGAGGCGCTAATCCTTGATCTCAAACAGCATGGGACAATTTATGTGCTTTCTGGACGGATTGATGATGAAAACCGACGGTGCTGTGGTTGGATGTCCATAATCGGATTTGTGTTGAAAGTGAAAGACAACGGCAATTCCGCTGAGTTCCCTAAAATTTATGACGCCAAAGGTCGCTATGTTTTCCCTAACTCAAACAGTATTGGTTCTACGCCGATCATAGTTGCCTTCCATGACGAAACCCGAAAGGATTCTGCTTTCCGGATTTTACCTGCAGAGTTTGAAAAGGTGTTTGGTTCGGGCGTTTCGTTCAAGAGCTTGGAATTTGAGCCAACGGATGAACCTGTGACCCACTTGATCTTACAGCGCCTTCCGATGTTAAACATTGAAGACCCAAACAATAGCTATGCCCCACCGATCATCCCTGGGCATCTCAAGGGTGAGAGCGATCTGACCTTTCTTGAGAAAATGCGAGATTCAGAATTCTTCATTCCAAGCTACGGCGGAAAATCATTCTATTCAAATAGGAAATACGTAAAATGACTACAGTCACAACACATGATTTGATGTTGGCTTTATTGGCGATGGATTCCTATAACCGCGGTGGGGATAACATTGTAAAACAGTTTATTACCAATGCGAATAAAGAATTCTCCTCCCAAATCGGGGGATTACGGTGCCACCCCACTTAATTAATTTTTGAATTCATGGCTAGGGACCTCATCAGTCACTTCGTGACAGCTTCTCCAAAGGAGAAGCGTAAAGTTGGGCACCGCGCTAAACTTCACCCTTCTCCGCTGGAGAAGGTACGGCCAAGCCGGGGATGAGGTCACTAGCCCCGCGTTCGATTTCCATTTTCACAAAACCTACTTCTGCAACCCCCACGTCAATCCCCGCACCAAATTCTTGCGCACCAGCAAAATCGCTACGAAACTGGGAACAAGTGTGGCTGTGCTTAAGGCTGCAACGGGGCCCCAATCGGCCATGCGCAAAATGCTGAGCTGGACGGGCAGCATGTGCATTTGGTCGGTCAGGTAAGTGGCCATTAAAAATTCTGTCCATGAAAAGATGAAGCATAAAATTGCCGTGGTCACCAATCCGCCGTTGATATTAGGGATCAGGATTTTTGACATGAGCTGAAACTCAGTCGCACCATCAATCTTTGCGGCCTCAAACATTTCCCGTGGCACGTCATCAACGAATGACTTTAACATCAAGATTGCCAGTGGCGCATTCATGGCAGTGTGGGCGAGGATCAATCCTGCCCATGTGTCGTTAAGGCCTAATGTGCGATAGGTGACATAGATCGGAATGATCGTCGCAATCGGTGGAGCAATGCGAGAGAGAAAGACGACAATGATGAAGTTGTGTTTATACGCGTTGAGATGATGGCTCAGACTGAAGGCCGCTGATATGCCGACCAGGATGACGAGTACAGTTGAACCTAAAGCAACAACCAGCGAATTCAAAATGGCTTCGCGCGAGTTGAAGAGTGAACTGCCGAGATCAGTGAGAGTCAGAATGTAATTATTGATGGTTGGAATAAAGTTGAAGAAATTGATTTGCTCTATATCGAAAATGGCCGAGGCGGGTTGGATCGACACAATCGCCCACCACAAAATCGGAAACATAAAAAGCGCCACAACCAACCACGCGGTGATATCGCGGAAGAAATTGGATGTGGCACTTTGGTTCATGCACCTACGGTAATTCAACCGCACCAAAAACAAAAGGCCGCCCAAAAAGACGGCCCTTCGCAAAATCTTATATGGCTTAGTTGCCGCCTTCTTCTTCGGCCAAAGCATCTGCCTGAGCTTGCTCAAACATCGCTTCAGCTGCAGCGCGGGCTTCAGCTTTTTCTGTGGCACCAACGGCAGTGAGATCATCACCACGGGCTTGGGCTGCAGCTTCATCAGCAGTACGAGCCACGTTCACAGTGACGGCCACAACCACTTCAGGGTGAAGTGTTACTTGCACTTCATGCATACCAACAACCTTGATCGGCTTTTGGATATGGATGTGGTTCTTATCAACTGTTGCACCTTGGGCCGCAGCAGCATCACCAATATCACGCGCAGTGACTGAACCATAAAGTTGGCCCGATTCACCGGCTTGACGAATGACGATAAACACCTTGCCTTCAAGTTGCTTGGCTTCGTTAACAGCCAATTCCTTAGTGGCAGCGTTCTTGGCTTCGAGCACAGCGCGCTGGGTTTCAAACTTTGCCTTATTAGCTGCAGTGGCACGAAGGGCCTTCTGGTTTGGCAGCAGGAAGTTACGCGCGTAACCATCCTTCACCTTAACAGTTTCGCCCATGGCGCCGAGGCGGCCAACACGTTCGAGGAGAATAACTTGCATGTTTTAAATCCCCTTACGAAATAACATATGGCAGAAGGCCGAGGAAACGCGCGCGCTTGATGGCAATTGCCAATTCGCGTTGCTTCTTGGCACATACGGCGGTGATGCGGCTTGGAATAATCTTGCCACGTTCAGAAATGTAGCGTTGCAGCAAACGCACATCCTTATAATCAATGGCAGGAGCGCCGGTGCCTGTGAACGGGCAGGTTTTGCGACGGCGGAAAAATGGGCGGCGTGCGCCTTGTTCCATAGACATTAGTTCACCTCATCCATGCTAAAGCCTTCTTCTTCACGGCGACGATCGCGGTCATCG
>JAYWEV010000168.1:0-4421 GCA_043779145.1 Aestuariivirga sp.
ACCTCTCAATGGATTTTGCAACCATTCAATCTGCTGAATATGCCGACTTCCTGATGAAGAAGGGTACACCGGAACAGTTCGACCAAATTCCAGTGGGCACAGGTGCGTTCAGCTTTGTTGATTATCAAAAAGATGCCGTTATCCGCTTTAAGGCAAATCCTGACTATTGGGGCGGTAAGCAAAAGATTGATGATCTGATCTACGCCATCACTCCCGATGCAACAGCGCGGTATGCCAAGATGAAAGCTGGCGAGTGCCAAATCATGAACGTGCCAAACCCAGCTGACCTCGAAGCCATGGGCAAGGACGACACGATCAACCTGATGTCACAAGCGGGCTTGAACATTGGCTATATGGCGATGAACGTGCAAAAGCCTCCATTTGATAAGGTTGAAGTGCGCAAGGCCATCGCGATGGCGATCGACCGCGATGCGATATTGAAGGAAGTTTACCAAGGTGCTGGCCAAAAGGCCAAGAACCCTATTCCACCAACCATGTGGTCTTATAACAATGATGTGAAGGACATTCCTTACGATCCAGCCAAAGCAGCAGAAATGTTGAAAGCCGCCGGGATTACCTCACTCGACACTGATCTCTGGTGGATGCCAGTGCAGCGCCCCTACAACCCAAATGCCAAGCGCATGGGCGAAATGGTTCAGGCTGATCTTGAGAAGGTTGGAATTCACGCCAAGCTCGTGTCTTACGAGTGGGGTGAATATCGCAAGCGTGCCCAAGCTGGCGAACACCAAATGGCGTTCCTTGGTTGGACGGGTGACAATGGCGATCCAGACAATTTCTTATCCGTGCTTTTGGGCTGCAACAAGGAAGGTAAGCCAAATGGCAACAACATTCCAAAATGGTGCAACACCAAATTCCAAGAAGATATTTCCAAAGCCGCTGCCAGTGCTGACCAGAATGAGCGCATTAAGCTCTATCAAGACGCGCAAGTTATTGTTGCCGACGAAGTTCCTTGGCTCAATATTGCCCACTCCACAGTGTTTGAACCTGTGAGCAAAAAAGTGACTGGCTATAAGGTCAGCCCACTTGGCTCGCATGTATTTGTGGGCGTGGATGTTGCTGAATAAGCATTGAGAGGGGCGGAAAAATCCGCCCCTTTTTTTCATGATCAAATTTCTCTTCAAACGCTTGCTTTTAACAGTGCCAACATTCGTGGCGCTGATGTTTATCACGTTCGTGATGATCAGGCTGGTTCCGGGTGACCCAATTGAAGTTCGCCGTGGCGAACGCGGCATCTCGCCAGAGCGCCTCGAAATGCTGCGCCACGAAATGGGGTTAGATCAACCCATTTGGAAACAGTTCGGAGACTATGTCTGGGGCATTTTCCATGGCGACCTCGGAACGTCGATTATTTCGAAGACACCAGTCCTGCATGAATTTCTAACCTTGTTTCCCGCCACCATTGAGCTTACTTTTTTTGCGATGTTGATTGCTGTGGGCTTAGGCGTACCTGCAGGCGTGTTTGCCGCTGCAAAGCGCGGCAGCGTCTATGATCAATCGCTGATGGGCGTGGCGCTCACGGGTTACTCTATGCCGATTTTCTGGTGGGGTTTGATCCTCGTGCTGTTCATGTCGAACACGCTGCACCTAACACCTGTCTCGGGCCGCACTGATTTGATCAAATATTTTTACCCTGCAGTCACTGGCTTTGCGACCATTGACTCTTTAATCTCGGGTCAAAAAGGCGCATTTGCGGATGTATTGCGCCACCTTATTCTACCTTCCGTCGTTTTGGGCACGATCCCCATGGCTGTCATAGCCCGCATGACACGGTCAGCCATGCTTGAAGTGTTAGAGGAAGACTATGTGCGCACCGCCCGCGCGAAGGGTTTATCAGCATGGCGTGTGATCGGTGTTCACGCTTTACGAAATGCTCTTATTCCTGTCATCACATCAATTGGGCTGCAAATCGGGACGTTGCTTGCCGGTGCAGTGTTAACTGAAAATATTTTTTCATGGCCCGGTGTTGGCCACTGGCTGACGCAGTCTATTGCGCGCCGTGATTATCCAGCCTTGCAAGGCGGAATCTTGCTGATTGCGTCGATTGTTATCATTGTGAACGTTCTGGTCGATCTCACTTATGCTACAATCAACCCGAGAATTCGTTATGGTAAGTGAAACAATCAGCACGCCAAAACCAAGAGGCGCGTTTGCCTCTTTCTGGAACAGCTTTTCCGAAAACCGTGGCGCAGTGATTGGGTTCTCTGTGGTGATGGCAATTGTTTTCATCGCAGTGTTCGCGCCAATATTGGCTCCCTATAATCCGTTAGAGCAATTCAAAGGGCAAACTAAACTGCCACCCTTCTGGATCCGCGGTGCTGATCCAAAATATTGGCTGGGCACCGATGCCGTGGGCCGCGACATGACTTCTCGGCTTATGTATGGCGCGCGAATATCATTGTTCATCGGACTATCAGTAATGTTGGTTTCGATGGTGCTAGGTGTGATCCTAGGATTGGCCAGCGCATTTTATGGTGGCATTATTGATGTGATCATCATCCGTGTGATGGATTTGATTATGGCCATTCCTTCACTGGTTTTGGAAATCCTTATCATCGCCGTTACAGGACCCAGTCTTTTGAATACGGTCATCGCGATTACAATTGTTTACTTGCCACGCTATGTGCGCCTGTTGCGTGCTTCCGCCATTGCCGAACTGTCAAAAGACTATGTGACGGCCGCCAAAGTTTCAGGAGTTGGAACGTTGCGATTGATGTTGGTCACAGTTTTGCCCAACTGCACCGCGCCACTGATCGTGCAAGCTGCTCTCGGAATCTCGGATGCGATATTAGAAGCATCGGGCTTGGGCTTCTTAGGCCTTGGCGCACAACCCCCAACACCGGAATGGGGCGCAATGCTGGCTGATACACGTGACTTGATGCAATCCCATCCATGGGTCATGGCGCTGCCGGGCCTGTGTATTTTGATCACGGTGATGGCCATCAACCTAATGGGCGACGGCTTGCGTGACGCGCTTGACCCACGGTTGAGAAAGAGTTGAAGCGATGGCTCTGCTCAATATCAAAAATCTAACTGTCGAATTTAAAACCAGCAATGGCTGGTTCAGGGCGGTTGACCGTGTGTCGCTCGCCATTGAGCCTGCCCAAGTTCACGCTATTGTGGGCGAGTCCGGTTCAGGCAAATCGGTGGCGATGTTGGCGGTGATGGGGCTTCTGCCGCACACCGCAAAAGTGACCGCAGATATATTAGAATTCGAAGGCCATGACTTGCTGAGCATGGATACAAGGCACCGCCGAAAGATCATTGGCAAAGATATTGCGATGATATTTCAAGAGCCGGCCACAAGTCTCAATCCGTGTTTCACGATTGGTTTTCAATTGAAGGAGGCTTTAAAAATCCACTTAGGATTGGACAAACATGCGTGTCAAGAGCGCGCTATTGAATTGCTAGGACTTGTAGGCATACCATCTCCCGAAGAGCGGCTTAGAAATTACCCACATCAGATGTCGGGCGGCATGAACCAGCGCGTAATGATTGCCATGGCAATTTCTTGCAATCCAAAACTGTTGATCGCCGATGAGCCGACAACGGCACTCGATGTCACGATACAAGCTCAGATCCTCGACCTGCTGACGAAGCTGCAACGCGAAACCGGAATGGCCATGGTGTTGATCACCCACTCCATGGGTGTTGTCGCTGAAACCGCTAAGCGTGTGAGCGTGCACTATGCTGGGCAAAAAATGGAAGAGCAGGAGGTGGCAGAACTTTTTGCCAAACCACATCACCCCTACACTGAGGCGTTGTTAGCTTCGCTCCCCGAACGCGCCAAGGGCCGCACTTTACCTTCCATTCCCGGCGTTGTGCCTGGTCAATTCGATAGGCCAATGGGGTGCCTGTTTGCGCCGCGTTGCTCCTACGCAACTGAATTCTGCCACACGACACCGCCTAATCCAGCACTTGAAGTGCTATGCCATTATCCGCTGAACCTGAAAGCCATGGCATCATGAGCATTGTTCTCGAAGCGACTGATTTGAAGCGCCACTATGAAATAGGTGGCGGCATGTTCCGCCCAATGCGCACACTCAAAGCACTCGATGGCGCAAGCTTTGTTTTAGAACGCGGTAAAACTTTGGCTGTGGTCGGTGAATCAGGTTGCGGCAAATCCACTCTGGCGCGTGTGATCACAATGATTGAGCCCCCGACCGCAGGTTCGTTCAAAATTGGTGGAACCGAAATTGCGGGGGCTTCAGTTGAAACTTTGAAATCCATGCGTGCGCGTGTGCAAATCGTTTTTCAAAATCCTTATGGTTCATTAAATCCGCGTCAAAAAATTGGTCATGCTTTGGAAGAGCCATTGCTGGTCAACACCAATGTCAGCCAAATGGAACGCACCGAAAAAGCGTGCGAGATGATGGTGGCAGTTGGCTTGCGACCAGAACATT
>JAYWEV010000169.1:0-11564 GCA_043779145.1 Aestuariivirga sp.
ACCGTGGATGTTGTTGATGATGAGTAAGCCCACGGCAGATATCGCAATCAAAAGCCGAGTTTCTGTGAGACTGAGGCGGAATTGTTGTTTGTATAAAACCGCCACCAACATGCCGAGGATGAAATTTAGAATAATAGGGTCTGCCCAGAAGTTTAGCGGCGTCGATGAAAGCGACCCGCCGACTGCAAAAATGCCTGTCATCTGCAACAAAGAGGCGCAACTCAGAAATGCCACTGCTATAAACATGCCGCGTTTTCGATCAAAAAATAGCGCAAATGCGAAAACTGCGTAGAACATCATTTCTAGATTTAGCGTCCAACCCAAATTGGCAATGGGGCGTATTAGCCCATTCACGCGTGCCATTGGCCAAAACAAATAGGACGAAGCTATGTAGATTGGGTCGTCCACAGGAACATTGAGCATTGACGGAACCAGCAGCGCGCCTACCACCGCGATTGTAGTCACCAGCCAATAGAGGGGGACGATACGCGTTAGGCGTCGACGCATGAATTGTGAACCAGCGCCAGGTTGTGCAAAACTGTTCCAGCTTGTCATAACCATAATGAACCCGCTGATCATGAAGAAGAGTGTTACGCCGAAACCACCAATGGTAAAGTCATAAATGCAGGGATTACCAGTTGCGACGCAAATTGCAGTCGATTCAATGCCATCGTGGTAAAACACCACCGCCAAGGCTGCTACAGCGCGCATAATCTGAATGTTTGGCAGTTTCAACATGGAACACCTTTAGGTCTGCTTCGTTAATATCTGCAATTAGCACTCCAGTTTGCAGGTCGACGCTTTCTAATTGGTTATCGTTAAACAGCTAAGGATTTAATTTTGCGGGAACCAATGTGAACCCCATATATGAACTGCGCGCGCACATAGTTGGGAGCAATCAAAATGTTAAAATCATGGATTAAACTGGCCCAGCGCGGTGTTGAAGCGCAGGAAGTCATGTGGCTGCGAACTATGAAGCGGGCAGCGGGCGGTTCAAAAGCTGACCGTGAGGCTAAACTTATGGTCCAAGAAAAAATTGATACTGCGCAGACAGAAACTTTAAAACTGATGTTTGGTGGTTCGCCTGATGCAATGGTCGGAAACTATCGCCGCAAAGTGAAAGCAAACCGCAAACGGTTAAGCAAATAGTGCTTCGAATTGTATTGGATCCTTCCTCGTGCGATAAAATTGAGCGAACGAGGAAATTATAATGAAAATTACACGTTGGGGCATTTTTGGTCCGGGTGCCATTGCCCATAATTTTGCAGATGGATTGTTGGAGGCCCCATCGGGAAAGCTTGTTGCCGTCGCAAGTTCCGATGCAGGTCGGTTGCAAAGTTTTGGCGACAAATACAAAATTGCAAAGTCTCTTCGTTTCCAATCTTACGAAGCGTTGGCGGTTTCGCCTGATGTAGAAGCAATATATATTTCAGTTGTGCACCCTTTCCACGCCGAACTTGCAATCATGGCGATGCGGGCTGGCAAGGCAGTTGTCGTCGAAAAGCCTGCAGGCATAAACGCGCTCGAAGTGACCGCCATGGCAGAAGTAGCCGCACAAGAGAATGGGTTTTTCATGGAAGCGTTTATGTATCGCTGCCACCCACAAATTGCCCGGATGCTGGCAATAATAGCCTCTGGTGAAATAGGTTTGGTTCAACACATCGAAGCAAGCTTCGGATTCGTTTCGACCTTTGACCCTCAGTCAAGACTCTATGACAAGGCACTGGCGGGTGGTGGAATATTAGACGTTGGGTGTTATCCAGTATCTGCGGCGCGGCTGATTGCGGGTGCGGCAATCGGAGCGCGCTATGACGATCCAGTTTTGGTGAAAGGCTTAGGGAAAATTGGCAAAACGGGTGTGGATGAGCTGGCACACGCACTTTTGTCATTTGCCTCAGGTGTTACAGCCGAGATTTCCTGTTCGACTATTCGAGAGTTGAATAATTCAATTATTGTGCATGGCGACAAAGGCAAGATCACACTGCCTAATCCCTGGGTGCCCGGACGCAATGTTGGCCCATCTGACTCCACAATAATCGTGAATGGCCGTGTCGAAGAGTTGCGCCACAAGGAACAACTTTTTGCTTTTGAAGCTGAAATTGCAAGCAGGTCAATTGCTGATGGCTTAAAGGAACCTCCACCACCGGCGCTTACTGCGACTGATAGCATCGGCAATATTAGAACTCTCGAACGCTGGTTAGCTGAGGTTGGCTATGTTCCACATGCAGAGACAGCGCCGTCTATTCGCCGCCTGCCTCGCACGATACCTAAGGGCAGTATCACAATTCCAAAAGTTAAAATTGAAGGTTTGGAAAAACCAATCAGCAAATTGGTCATTGGCTGTGACAATCAAGATGATGTCGCGTCAGGCGCTATCGTTTGGGATGCTTGGATGGAGGCTGGTGGGAATGGCTTTGATACCGGATTTGTATATGGCGGCGGCAACCATGAAAAGGTTTTGGGCCAATGGATCAACAATCGTAAAATCGAAAAAGATATCGTCGTAATTGTTAAGGGCGCGCACAATCCCTACTGTATGCCATCGGCCATAAAGGCGCAGCTCGAAATTTCGCTCGAGCGACTACAGATCAGCAAGGCCCCGATTTACATCATGCATCGTGACAACCCGTCGGTTCCTGTTGGAGAGTTTGTCGATGCATTGAACGCACTTCAACGAGAGGGAAAGATCGGAATTTATGGTGGTTCGAACTGGTCGGTTGCGCGCTTTGAAGCAGCGCGAGCTTACGCCAAAGCGAAGGGTTTAAATGGGCCGTCATTATTAAATAACAACCTTTCACTTGCAGTGATGATGCGGCCCGTGTGGCCGGGTTGCGTTGCCTCGAATGACAGCGCCACGCTGAACTATCTTCGCGGAAACAAAATTACTCATCTGAGCTGGTCGTCGCAAGCCCGTGGATATTTCTTACCGGAAGAGCTCCGTAATAGGTTGCCGCATGATACTGCACCCGAAACGTGTTTCGGAGGGCCTGATAACGCAGAGCGTCGTCGGCGCGCAGAAGAATTAGCACTTAAGTATAAAGTTACTGCTCACAATATCGCGACTGCTTGGGTGTTGGCGCAAGAGTTTCCTTCAATTGCATTGGTGGGTCCTAGAAGCCCCGGTGAAATTGTATCAACCTTGCCAAGTTTAAGTATTCATCTTTCTCCAGAAGAAGTGAACTGGCTAAATTTGGTGCAATAAAATTGAAAAATTTTGTTTGGAATAATTTGTGTCCGTCGGCGTAGGGAAGTGACTTAACAGCGGTTTCTGAATTTTCACTGACGAAAACAGAAGAACTTTAGTCAGCGTTCCCATTCTAGTTTTACTTCATCGATCAATTGTGATCGTGATGAAAAATTGGAGACGTAAAATGAAGAAAGTTATTTCATTCTTTGTGCTGGCACTTGCAGTTGTTTCACTTGGCGCTGCTACCGCAGAAGCGCGTCGGGGTGCTGATGATCCAGCCGGGCACGTTCGTCAGCAAGGTGAAGGCGCTGGTCACCAATAATTTCTCTGTAACTGCCTCAACTTGCTGTAACAGGTTGAGGCAATTACTGTTCTAGTGACATGTTTACAAAATTCCTGTTAGAGATCGGCATCTAGATTTAAAACGATTGAAGACAGGATCAGCCACGATGACTAAAAAGACCGCATTAATTGTTTGGGGTGGCTGGGAAGGACATACTCCGGATAAATCGGCTGCTGTTGTGCGTGACATATTGGAAGCACACGATTTTCAAGTGCGCGTTGAAAACGCCACTACCGGCTATCTTGATCCAGCAATTCATAACCTGAATTTGATTGTGCCGATGGTAACAATGTCGACGATTGTCAAAGAAGAAGTCGAAAACCTGTGCGCAGCTGTGAAAGGCGGCGTGGGTCTTGCCGGTTTTCATGGGTTGATGTGCGATTCATTTCGCAATGAAGTCGAATATCAATTTATGACTGGCGGACAATGGGTTTCACACCCGGGCAACATTATTGATTACCGCGTGAATATCTTAAAACCAAATGATCCGCTGGTTCATGGCATTGGTGACTTTGATTACAAATCTGAACAATATTATATGCATACTGACCCCGCCAATGAGGTTTTGGCGACGACGACTTTTGATGGCACCCATTGCGACTTCATTAAAGGCGTTGTGATGCCAGTCGTGTGGAAGAAGATCTATGGCAAAGCGCGTGTATTTTATTCCGCACTGGGTCATACTGCGGATGAATTTGCAGTACCTCAAATGAAAGAGATTGTGCGTCGTGGTTTGCTTTGGGCTGCGCGCTAACTCAAGCCGTCTGAGGTCCGATCTCCCGTAGCAATTTTTGTTCCATTGCTTCTCCAAACGCTGCTGAGTTTGCTGCTGGCATTAAAAACGAGCCTGGACCACCAATCACACGGTAGCGATAATATGCTTCGATTGTTCTCGAACCATCCAGAATGGGAAGGCCGTTTATGGATATCCCTTGTGCAATCGCCGCACTACGCGCAAAAGCTACATCACCATCGTCGTTTTCTTCGCCGTCGCCTGATATATCTATCACCTTCCGCGCAGCATCTACGGTTAGTTTTGCAATGAGCGCTGCGCAAAAATCAATTGCGGAAGCCAGCCCCGTGCCTCCAATTTGCCATTGCCTTTCAGCGGACTCAATGTCTCTGGCTGTTTGAAACAAATCATCCTGCGTGGCCAGCAGACGCCATTTAATAATGATGTATTGGCTTTTACGCGTCGACCATTGAACAAGTGCAAATGCAATGCGCTGGTTCTCGCCCGATTGTATTGCATCAAGCACTTTTGGGTTTCGCAGTGCTTGTGCAATACCAAACATTTGCAAACGATAATCGCCTGCATCCACGCTGGAAGAGCAGTCAACAGCCAAGACTAGCGCGAGGTCAACTTTCGTCATGCTGCCCAAGTTGAACTTCTCATTGAGGCTGTGTCAATTGGTAAGGCGTCTGCAATTTATTGAAAACTTGAAATCTACTTAAAGCTTGAGATTGTTGAGAGTGCAATCCCTGACGCAATAACTAATGCCCCGAGCCAGACCGTCAGAGGATAAACTTCGCCTAAAAGTGTGACACCTATAACAAGACCCACCGCAGCTGCCACGTAGCCGATCTGACTCAAATAAGTTGGGCCGCCAATTTGCTGCAATTTAAAAAACATCAGGAACATGCAGGTTGAAACGACAAGCTGCAAAATGAGCAGCATTGGCATTGAGTATAGCGGCGCAAAAGTGACGCCATCAATGGTTGCAATCACTACCAAAAAGGGAACCGCCGCAAGGTTGGTGTAAGCAGCCAAGCGATGAGGGGTAGCATTACTGGGCCAAGCTGAAGTGCGGTAAACGTTACCGAGTCCCAAGAAAAGGGGGATCAAGAGTGCCGCTATTACCCACCAATTCTGGTTGAGCTCGAGATTGGTGTTGCGTCCAGAAATAATTAATCCAGCACCAAGCAAACCAACACCAATTCCAGCAAGCCCCCATTTGTTCGGCGGGCGCACACCAAAGATAATTGAAATCAAAGCTGTAGTTACTGGAGACAGAGCAAACATGATTGCTGCAAGCCCACTGCCAATTTTAGGGATAACAGTGAAAGTTAAGAAATTCGGCATCACATAAGATAGGAAGCCGGAGATTAGCGAGAACTTTAAAGCACGATCTGGAGCAGCTTGGCCCCGCTCTCGCCATATGGTGATAAACAACAGCGCTAATCCAGCCCCAAGTGAAATGAAGGCTGCCCAAAGTGCGGGGTTCACACCTTGAGCAAGCGCCATTTTTCCAATTGGAAAATTGAGTCCAAGCATTGTGCCAGTGCCAATCAGCAATAGCAGCGGGCTTGGCTCTTTCATCAATGTTCGACTTTGACGACCGTGCCTATTGGCTGGCCGATATCTTTGAGGAGCTTGTTGAACCAAGCGAGTTTGGTATCAAACTCTTTGCCGCCTTTGATGCGTGGAAATTCGATAACGCGCATAGGCGCTCCGCGTTTTTCTTCATCATGGCCGATCACGCCTGACTCGCCCTTAAGGCCACTTTTGACGGCGGCAAGAACCATCTTCTTGATCAAAGCCAAATCTTCTTTATTGGCTTTTGCAGACCTTGCAAAATAGCCTGATTTTTGAACCAAGGTTTTTTCAGCGCCCACCATATCGGCAAAGCGTTTGGCAAACCAAGCGCCGGGATTGATCTTGTCGATCTTCACATGGCCAAAGGCATCGCGCTCTGCTTCTTCGCCACGGGCTTTCATTTCGGCGATTATGTCGTTTACCCCTGCACCTTCTGACAAAAAGATTGTGACACAATCTTTTTTATCCATAATTTTTTTGAGTCGCTTGGCTTCAGATTCGAGATCGATTGCAATTTCCGGAACATAGACTGCATCAATATCTTTATGCGCCATTGAAAGATTGAGATCGGGAACGAATTTCTGTTTCTTCAATCGCTTGCGGTAAGTCTCGGCCGTTGCAGCAGTCAACCAACCACAATTGCGCCCCATCACTTCATGGATCAACAGCATGCGCGGGTTCGTGCTTTGCTCATTGATCACGTTTTCAAAGAAGATGGCGCCCTGCTCTGCTGCGGTTACGGCACCTAATGTCTGCTTGATTGGAATCACGTCATTATCAATCGTTTTCGGCAGGCCGACGACTGTCAGGTTATAGTTGTTGGATTTAAGATATGCAGCAAGATCCGCAGCTGTTGTGTTGGTGTCATCGCCACCGATCGTGTGGAGAATTGTAATACCATCTTTCACCAATTGCTCGGCGGCAACATGCAATGGGTTTTGGCCTTCTTGAGTGAGCCCGCGCTTTACGCAGTCTTTCACATTGGTCAGCTTAACGCGGCTGTTGCCGATTGGCGAACCACCATGTTCGAGGAAAGTCAGAGCATTGCGACGTGCTGCAGGCGTTACCTTAACAGACCAGCCTTTGAGCAATCCCATGTAACCGTTGCGATATCCAATAATCTCGGCCTTAGGTAACTTTTTGGAGTATTCGTTGATCAATCCACCAACGGCCGCTGAAAGGCATGGTGCAAGGCCACCTGCTGTAAGCAGTGCGATCTTATGTTTTTTTGTGGCGGCTTTAGCCATGTTGGGCGCTCCTCAGAAATTGATTTGGAGGGTTAGTAGACGACATTCCACCTCATGAAAAGATCACGGAAGCCGAATAATGGTTTCAGGTATTTCAAGGATTGGTTTAACGCTGTCGCCAATCTTGATCTGGCCACCGCTGATCACGCGGCAGCTCACCCCGCCGCGCCAGTCGCCAGATAGAGCTTTGCGCAAACCTATTTGAGCATTCTCCATTTGCTGGCATGGCGACGTTTGATCTCTCACCTCGACGATGACATCACCAATTGCGATCTGCGATCCCCTGCCCCGTGGTAATTTGATGCCGCCCACAAGAAAATTGGCACGACGGACACTCCAATCCAAATCAATGCCACGCAGTAATGCCAGCGTGGCTTTCCAATCTTCAATCGCCAATATCGTTATTTGCCGTTCCGGGAATTTGCTTCCTTTACAATCTCCCAGCAATCCGAGTTCGGTCGAAATTGACGCCTGTTCCAATTTCTCCATTGGCGCGCGCGACTTTTCTCTTTTTGCAATTCCAATCAATTTGCCCATTTTTCACTCACATTGCCTAAATACTAAACATAAGTATCAGAAACTTCGTCGAAGTGTAGTATAAGTGATTGATATTGTTCATCGCGTAATTGGCACACACCGTGCAAAGGCGCATAGACAGCAGCAAAGGCCAAACACTCCATGAAAAAAATCGAAGCCATTATCAAGCCATTTAAGCTTGATGAAGTCAAAGAAGCCCTGCAAGAAGTGGGCATTCAAGGTATAACTGTCACCGAAGCCAAAGGTTTTGGCCGTCAGAAGGGTCACACTGAGCTCTACCGTGGCGCTGAATATGTGGTGGATTTTCTGCCCAAGGTGAAGCTTGAAACCGTGGTGGCTGATGATTTGGTTGAAAAAGCAATCGAAGCCATCAAAAAAGCTGCTTACACAGGCCGCATCGGCGACGGGAAAATCTTTATTTCCAGCGTTGAACAGGCTATCCGCATTCGCACCAGTGAGTCAGGCAACGACGCGCTTTAAGAATTCTAACAATAAATGAAGCCAATTAGAGGATATTTCCATGGCAAAAGAAACCAACCCAATTAAAGCCGCCTTGCAAATGATCAAGGATAAGGATGTCAAGTATGTTGACCTCCGCTTCACTGATCCGCGCGGAAAGATGCAACATCTCACCATGGATGTGAGCCAAATGCATGAAGACGCGTGGACCGAAGGCTTGATGTTTGACGGTTCGTCGATTGCTGGCTGGAAGGCCATCAACGAATCCGACATGATTTTGATGCCTGATGCATCATCTATTCACATGGACCCCTTCTATGCACAAACCACAATGGCCGTGTTCTGCGACATCATTGATCCAGGCACAGGCCAAGGTTATGATCGCGATCCACGCGGCATTGCCAAGCGGTTGGAATCTTATTTGAAGTCAACAAATTTGGGCGATACAATCTTCGTTGGTCCTGAAGCTGAATTTTTCATTTTTGACGACGTGAAGTTTGCCACATCGCCATACAACACTGGCTTCAAGCTTGATGGCATAGAACTGCCAACCAATTCCGACCGTGATTATGAAGGCGGCAATATGGGCCACCGCATGCGCACCAAGGGCGGCTATTTCCCGATGAACCCGATGGACTCCGCACAAGATATGCGCGGCGAAATGCTTTCGGTGATGGGCGAAATGGGCCTTGCTGTTGAAAAGCATCACCATGAAGTTGCTTCTTCCCAGCACGAGCTTGGAACAAAGTTCCAACCGCTTACCATGGCTGCAGACCACATGCAGATTTATAAATATGTGATCCACAATGTGGCCCACGCTTACGGCAAAACTGCAACCTTTATGCCCAAGCCCATCATGGGCGATAACGGCTCGGGCATGCATTGCCATTTCTCGATCTGGAAAGATGGCAAGCCGCAAATGGCTGGCAATCAATATGCTGATCTCTCGGAACTCTGCCTCTACTTCATCGGCGGCGTGATCAAGCATGCCAAGGCCTTGAACGCTTTCACCAACCCATCGACCAACTCTTACAAGCGTTTGGTGCCGGGTTATGAAGCGCCTGTATTGTTGGCCTATTCATCGCGCAACCGTTCAGCTTCTTGCCGCATTCCGTTCACTTCCAATCCAAAGGCCAAGCGCGTGGAAGTTCGCTTCCCTGATCCAACGGCCAATCCTTACCTCTGCTTCTCATCGGTGGTGATGGCTGGTCTTGATGGGATCTTGAACAAGACCCACCCCGGCCCAGCGATGGATAAGAACCTGTATGATCTGCCACCCGCAGAACTGGCCAAGGTTCCAACCGTGTGCGGTTCTTTGCAAGAAGCCATTGACTCCCTCAAAGCCGATCACGACTTCCTGCTCAAAGGCGGTGTGTTCACCAAGGATCAAATCGAAAGCTATCTCGATCTGAAACAAGAAGAACAAGACCGCTACCGCATGACACCACATCCGGTTGAGTTTGATATGTATTATAGCTGCTAATTAAGCGCTGAAGTCACAAAGAAACCTCGGTGGAAGCACCGGGGTTTTTTGTTGGCAATTCCATCAATGCAGAATTTGTTCGAGGAACAATTTTGTTCTTGCACTTTTAGGATTTTTGAAGAATTCTTCAGGTTCGTTCTCTTCAACAATTTGGCCTTGATCCATGAAGATGACTCGGTCGGCGACTTGCCTAGCGAACGCCATTTCATGGGTCACGCAGAGCATGGTCATGCCGCCTTCGGCAAGATCAACCATAACGTCGAGGACCTCTTTTATCATTTCTGGATCAAGGGCGGAGGTTGGCTCATCGAACAGCATGATTTTGGGGTTCATGCATAATGCGCGAGCAATGGCGACGCGTTGTTGTTGGCCGCCTGAAAGCTGGCCCGGATATTTTAATGCCTGCTCAGGAATTTTTACACGCTTCAAAAATGACATGGCGTTTTCTTCGGCCTGCTCTTTGGGTTGTTTTCTGACCCACATCGGCGCCAACGTGCAGTTTTCTAGGACTGTTAAGTGAGGAAAGAGATTGAAATGTTGAAACACCATTCCAACTTCGCGGCGCACGTCGTCGATGTTTTTGAGATTGGTGGTGAGTGGAATACCATCAACGATGATGTCGCCCTGCTGATGTTCTTCCAGACGATTGATGCAGCGGATCAGTGTTGATTTGCCAGATCCTGATGGCCCGCAGATAACGATACGTTCGCCCGCTTTCACATCCAAATTAATATCGCGCAGAACATGAAACGGGCCATACCATTTGTTGACAGATTTCATGATGATTGCGGAATGATCTGCCATTTCTACCTCTTGTGACCAGTATTGAGTTTGCGCTCAATGAATTGCGAATAGCGCGACATGGAAAAACAGAAGACCCAATAAATCACAGCCAGTGCAAAATAGCCGGTATTGCCCGTTTGCGCTGATGCCCATTTGGGATCGTTAAAGCCTGCTTGAACGATACCAAGCAAATCAAACAACCCGACGACTGTAACCAGGCTTGTATCCTTGAACAGGCTGATGAAGTTATTGACGATGGAGGGGATCACCACTTTCAGCGCCTGCGGCATGATGATGAGACCCATGGATTTCCAATAGGACAGTCCAATGGCTTGTGCGCCTTCATATTGGCCTTTGGGAATGGCCTGCAAGCCACCGCGGATTATTTCCGCCATGTAAGCTGAGGCAAACAGCGATGTTCCAATGACAGCTTTCAAAAGCTTATCGGGATTTACCCCCGGCGGCATAAACAGCGGAAACATATTGGCGGCCATAAAAAGCACCAACACCAGCGGCACACCACGCACTGTTTCGATGAATATTGTGGAAAGCAAGCTGACAATCGGCATGGCAGAACGCCGCCCCAGCGCCAAGAGAATGCCGAGTGGTGATGACACCACGATCGCCGTAACCGACAGAACGAGTGTCACCAGAAGGCCGCCCCATTGATCTGTTTCAACCAGTGTCAGGCCAAATCTTCCGCCCAACAACAAGAAAAATGAAATGATTGGATAAAGCATAAAGAAAAACAGTGCATTCCATGTCTTGAAGGGAATGGTGGGGATCATAAGACCCGCAAGTGAAACAGCGCCGATCAGATAAATCAGATTGACACGCCAGCGCTCAGCACTTGGATAAAAACCATAGACCCATTGAAGGGAGCGCGCTTTAATAAATGGCCAACAGGCCCCTGCCCCTTCTACGTTGCACAATTCACGGTCGGGTGCTGTCCAAACCCCACGGAAAAAAGCCCAGTCTATAATGGTCCAAACTGTCCATAACAACAGTGTCGCAATGGCGATCGCCAATAGACCACCCAATGTGGAATTGAAAACACGGTGGCGAAGGGTGTGGATCAACCCCACTTCACCCGCAGGTGGCGACAACAGTGGTGCATCAGTGGTGCGGACAAATGCTGCCAATTCAACGCTCCACCAGTTTCATGCGGACGTTGAACCAGTTCATAAGGAGTGATGTGACAAGGCTTG
>JAYWEV010000170.1:0-4394 GCA_043779145.1 Aestuariivirga sp.
GATTATCATGGCGCGTCGTTGCGAACTCACTGGCAAAGGCTGGCAATCAGGCCACCAGGTCAGCCACGCCAATAACAAGACCAAGACCCGCTTCTTGCCAAACCTGTGTCAGGTCAGCTTGATGAGCGAGGCTATGGGCCTTTCTTATAATTTGCGCATTTCGGCTCATGCGTTGAAGTCAGTCGAGCATCGTGGTGGTTTGGACAGCTTCTTGCTGAAAGCCAAGTCTGATGAGCTTTCTGCCAAGTGCAAGAAGCTGAAGGTTTCGATCACCAAGAAAGTTGAAGCTTTAGCTGCCAAGGCTGCTTAAGTTTTAAATTCGAAAATTTTAAAAAAAGCCGCTCCGATTCAGGGCGGCTTTTTGTTATGGTGGAGAGATGAGCGAAAAACAAAAACGCCATTCGATTAATGCGCCTCGCGATGGAACACCGCGCGTTCATTCATCCACAATTTTGCGCGAGTGTGTTTTGGGGCAGTTCACTGATATTGCTGAGCGTTGCTTGTTGGCCGAAACTACACTTGGTGATTACTCATATATCGAGCGCCATGTTGAGGCGATCTATACCGACATCGGCAAGTTTTGCGCCATTGCAGCCGATGTGCGGATCAATGCGCTGAGCCATCCTTTAGACCGCATCTCACAACATAAGATTACTTATCGCCCTAACGAATATTTTTTATACGCTAAAGTTGATAAGGATTTTCGTGAGGCGCGAAAAGAAGCACGCGTGACAATTGGTCATGATGTGTGGATAGGGCACGGGGCAATTATTATGCCAGGTATATCAATTGGCCATGGTGCTGTGGTTGGTGCGGGTGCCGTCGTGAGCAAAGATGTTGAACCCTTTGCGATTGTCGGGGGTGTTCCAGCAACGCGCATTAAATGGCGGTTCAATAAATCCATCCGTACACAGATTATAAATCTGGCGTGGTGGGATTGGCCGCATGATCAATTGGCGAAGGTCGTAGATGATATGCGGACGCTCAATGTCGAGGGCTTTTTAAAAAAATACGGTAGTGGGTCAGTCTGAAATCCAACCCTGTTGACTATTCTGGAAATCCTAATCCAGTCATGCCATATTAGCACCATGGATAAAAAACTAAAATGATCGCATGATCTAAACCAGCTAGCCAAATATGTTACTGACTTGGCCATTGCTCCAGGTGTTCCAAAAGATGTAGAGAATGAGATAGCAGTTAAGGGATGGGCTGGTTGGCGGGAAAGCGAGGGCGCAATCCATACAATCAGAAGATAGGGTTAAATCTGCAAAACTAGCAACAAATGTACTTTGGCGAAAGATTAAGTAACGAGCCGCAGACCCTTGCGTGGAAGTGGTATATTATACATTGAACAAATATCTTCTGAACTAAATGAAAGCAGTTTGCCAAGATCATCCATAGAGTAACCCAGCCCACTGATATGTGCGCTTATCAATTGCTGGTCCAGATTTGTTTTCTCAACAGGAATATCAAATTCATAAGGCACTCGAAGCCTGTAGCGTCTAGCACTGAATAACTTCCATAGAGATTGCGCTTGGCCTGGGCCAAGATAATTGAGGTCCTTAGCCGTACCCAAAAGTGCAGCCATAGAAACGCGCCATACAGGTTTCAATAATGCGAGAAGGCTTAAATCAATTCTTCGCCCTTGCAGATAAGGGCGAATATCATCAGCAGCGCACTTGCAAATTCATTGGCTTCTTTTTCCATATCGGGAGATGGGACTGACTGCATAACAAGGTGGCCTAATTCATGGGCAAGAGTAAAGCGCAAGCGATCACCAAGTAAGTGACGATTTAAGACAATTATTGGTGGCAACCCGGGGAGTCTGAGTGTCAGTCCATCAACATCAATTGGTTCTAAATCTGCATGGAAAACGAAAATTCCCGCGCGCTCAATGTAGCCTGTCAAATCAACCAATGCTCCAGATGGAATTGCCCAAGCCATTCTAACAAGGCGGGCAATTTTCCTGCAATCATTATCATATTCCCCGGGATCAATGCGGGGCAGTGTTAATTCGGGCTCAAATTCAATAGAAGGTATAAGCCACGAATGTTTGCGTCAGCTAAAACGCGGTAAATCTCACGTTGCGACACAGATTGCGTCTTGCGAAAAAGAGAGTGAAAACCTATTGGCAAGCCAGAGGGTTGATAATCTTCCTCAAAAAAGCTTGGCAGCGCAGAAAGACTCTCAGCACTCTTTGTCACAACAGATTCAGAAGGTTGCAATGCGCCATTCTCGGCGCGGGAAAGATATGCAGCGTCCACGCCAATTCTTTCAGCCAATTCCTTTTGGCTGAATCCTCGAAATTGTCGCGCAAGACGCAACATTGATCCATTGAAATTAAACATAGATTACTTCTGTTCTTTATCTTTTTCGACTTTTGGCTTTGTCGGCAATTTAACAACATTTGCAGACGAACCAATGGTCTTTAGTGATGGCGAAATAGAAGCAACTGCCACCAACCCACTTTCGTCTGGCTGATAACTCCAGATTACTGATTCGCCAAACCGAGCAGCTACAAGGATATGGTCAATTTTGGTTGATAAATCGTTCAGAACATACCCCATATCAATAGCGAAAACTTCCGGCACCTCATGGGATTGAAATGGCAATCGACCAGAGACTTTTGTGAGAGCAAGACATGTTTGGGTTTGTATGGCACTTGCATAGCCACAACTATCCATTTTCTTTAACCACAAGAGAATTGTTTTTTTGAGAGGAAGGCGAATGGTTTCGTGCGCTTCAATAGCGTGAACCCCGTGTTCAATGTGGACTTGCCACGGTTTGATTCCGCGTCCTTGATGAGAAACACGAGCCATCAAGGATTACCGATTGCTCACGGAGGTGAGGGAGCTGTTAAAAAAAGCAACGGTGTTCTTCGCAGGGTTAAGCAAGTGAGATTTGCCTTTGTCGAAGAACATTCCAGACGGGTTCCGGTTGAACGCTTGTGCCGGATGCTAAAGGTCACATCGCGTGGCTTCAGGGCTTGGCGTGACCGCCCGATCAGTCAACGCCATCGTTACGACATGGTGCTGCTGGCCCATATCCGCAAACAGCATCATCTGAGTTTGGGCAGCTATGGCCGCCCACGAATGACTCAGGAGCTGAAAGAGATTGGCCCGATGGTTGGGCATCGCCGTGTGGGCCGTTTGATGCGTAACAACGGTATTCGCATTGTCAGAACCTGCAAATAGTGAGCCTTTGAAGGCGCCATTGGTTCGAGCCCAAAGGCGAACGCGACCACCGACAGCAATCACCACTTCAACATTGCACCGAACTGGCTGGGCCGGGACTTCCATGCCGACCAACCGAACGTGAAGTGGGCGGGTGATATCACTTACATCTGGACAGCTGAGGGCTGGTTGTATCTGGCGGTGATGATCGACTTGCATTCACGCCGTGTCATCGGCTGGGCAACCAGCAACCGGCTCAAACGTGATCTGGCTTTGCAGGCATTGAACAACGCTGTGGCCCTTCGAAACCCACCATCAGGCTGCATTCATCACGCTGATAGAGGTAGTCAATATTGCTCCCACGACTACCAAAAGCGGTTGCGTGACTTGGACTTTAAGGTATCGATGAGTGGCAAAGGCCGCAAACATTCGTAAGCGTCCGGTCTCCCCCGGCTTGTTTGGTGTTGGGCGATGAGATTGAAGCTCGAGGCGGTTAATTTGGTCAAGGATCGCGGCGTTTCGATTGTGCAGGCGGCGCGTGATCTTGATCTCAACCACAATATGTTGCGCAGATGGCTGAAGGAGCTTGATGCTGATCCCAAGCATGCGTTTCCGGGGCTTGGGCAGATGAAGCGCCCGCTGGGCAAATGCCGAGGAACTCAAGTCTGCCAAGCTGTTTTCGGGGCAAGGCGCGATTCTCGGGAAGTTGGGACAGACCTATCTCCGCCACAATGGCCCCGAGCATGTGTTGGCCTTTGCGCCGACACGTTCCGGTAAAGGTGTTGGCCTTGTCATCCCGACCCTGCTGACCTGGCCACACTCCACGGTTATTCACGACATCAAAGGTGAGAACTGGCAATTGACGGCAGGGTTCCAGTCAACGTTTTCACATTGCCTGCTGTTCAATGCCGCTGATCCCAGAAGTGCTCGTTACAATCCGCTGCTGGAAGTGCACAAAGGCGAATGGGAAGTTCGCGATATCCAGAACATTGCCGATATTCTGGTCGATCCTGAAGGAGCCCTTGAACGCCGCAATCACTGGGAGAAGACCAGCCATGCACTTCTGGTGGGTGTGATCCTGCATGTCCTCTATGCGGAAGGCGAGAAGACTGGACTTATACCGACCTTCATAAATTCTGACTGATGGTCGTCCAGTCACGATTTCCGATTGATGTGATGCGTTTGGGGTCTGCAATGAGGTTGTTCCATGCCTTGCAGCAG
>JAYWEV010000171.1:0-4371 GCA_043779145.1 Aestuariivirga sp.
CCCAACTCTTGCGGGCCCGTGACAATCCAACAGGCCAAGGCTTGAAGGTGGCTTTTGATCCCGATGACCAGCCCGTTCTTGAAGCCATCTGCAAAGACTACGAAGATAAAAATCCGACACCTCGGCAAACAAATCCCCATCCGCCGGACACAATGGCCTTTGCAACATGGGTGACCGCAAGGCTCGGCGGATGGACAGGCTATTACGGACAACCCGGAGCACAGACCTTGAGTCGAGGCTTGCAACGCTACTTCGCCATCAAATATGGCTCAGAGATAACACCTCGACTTGTGTGAATCTGGTAGCCGGGATTGCCGGAGGCGGTTTAAACCCAGTGGGAAAGCTAATGAATGCTGGTCTTCACTTGCCATTGCGCCGAGCTTGCCCGCGACAATCGATAATGGATGGGAACGACAATTAAAGAAAATCCATCTGATATAGCCTGTCGTGTGCGCTACGATTGAAGTAAGGGGCGGTGTGTTATATAAATTGTCATGAGTTAACACCGGAAGTTGTCGTGGTAGCTTCGAACCGAAGCTGAACGCTTTTGCAATTTATGGGCAGCTCTGAAGTCATCTCATTTCAAAAAATTTGGGATCAGAGCATTTCGTCAGAAATTTTTGGCGATGGCCAACGTTTGTGGTTGGGAATTAAAATCTGTCGATAATTTCAAACGCTCTTGCCAGACCTTGATGTTTCCGAGCGTCAACTGGCCATTGAGATCAGCGTGTAGTTTGGAAATGAGAGATTCTTGGATTGGACGTCCACAGTAGAAGCCCTGCAGCTCATCACAACCCGAAGACTTAGCAAACTGGTGTTGCGAGTCTGTCTCAACGCCTTCCGCCAGTACCGGAACGCTGAGTGCCGTACCCAAACCAACAACCGCCTTAAAAATAGCATCAGAACGCTCATTTGAACCTGTGAGTTGGATGAACGATCCGTCCATCTTTATGCGGTCAAACGGGAAAGAGTTGAGCAACGACAGCGAAGAATAGCCGATACCAAAATCATCCATGGCAATAGAAATGCCAATTGCCTTGATCTGGCGTAAATTGTGAAGGGCGCGATTCAAATCAAGGATAAGCGCTGTTTCTGTAATCTCAAGCTCCAGCCGCCCAGGGGATATACCATAATCCACCAGCGCCGCACGAACATCTGCCACAATCGTTGGCTGGCAGATCGCTCTGGCAGACACATTGATCGCCATCCGTGGCAACCAATCAAATTCGGCCAAATGCTTGCAACCACGTCGCAAAACCCACCTGTCAATTTCAATAATTAGCCCATTATCTTCAGCAATCGGGATAAATTCTCCTGCTGAAACTTGGCCACGTGTGGGGCTGGACCAGCGCAGCAATGCTTCAAAGCCCGCAAGCTCTCCGGTGGCGGTAATAAATTGCGGCTGTAAAGCTAAACTCAACTGATCATCTTGGATAGCATGGCGTAAATCATGGGCAAGTGCGCGCCGATAACGGATCAATTGATCCATGCTCGCATCGAAGACGCAAATCGAACGATCAATTTTTGACTTACCGCGATACATAGCAAGGTCGGCGTTGCCCAACAAATCTTGCCGATTCTTGCCGTGTTGGGGATAAAGCGCAACACCAATTGTCACGCTTACCTCGATAACCCTATCTTCCCACTTTACGTTCATGGCCATGGCTGTTGAAATTCGCTTGGCAAGGTCAAGCGCGCTGTCATGGTCAGCATTTTGCTTAATCAAAACAAATTCGTCGCCACCAAGTCGTGCGCAGAATTCGCCTTCTCCCAACGCCGAACGCAAATGCGCCGCACATTGAGTTAAAATATGATCTCCGGCGGCGTGGCCGAAAAGATCATTCACTTCTTTGAATCGGTTAAAGTCAAACAACAAAACTGCAAGCTTGCTGCCATCGTTATTTGCCTTTTCCAGACAGTCATCCATAAACGAATTGAATGCCATGCGGTTCGGCAGGCCCGTCAAAGCATCCTTTATGGCAATGGCTCGAATGCGTTCTTCCGCCTGTTCACGTGCGCGCAAATCATTCACACGGTCTGTCACGTCATGCAACGTCAAGATCAAACTGCCATCTGCCAATTTGGTCACATGCCGTTCTAACACCATGTTTCCAAGAATAATATCCTGTTTCTCAGAGGCGAACGCCACATCAATCAATTGGCGCTTGCCATCAGCAGCATCCCCGAAAACTTGTTTGGCAAATTGGGACATTTGGCCATTGACGAGGCTTTCTGTGCCATCGCTATTCATTACGGCGATGCCAGACTTGGTGTTCTTGAGGATACTTTGCAGCAGTCGCTGACGATTGCTATGAGCCAATGAATACCGCACTGAGCGATCCAACACGTCAGGGTTCAACGAAGTTTTCGAAATGAAATCAGATGAACCTGCTTTCAATGCCGCATTGTCAACCACTTGATCAGAAATGCCTGTCAGCAAGATGATGGGCGTGTCAATCCCAGCACCGCGCACGCTATTGATGAAATCAATACCTGTGACTGCGCCAAGTCGATAGTCACTGAAAATGACATCAAACGTAGCCTTCGATAGCTCCATCATCGCCAATAGCGGAGAAGACGCTGTCGTAATACTATAGTGGGTGTTCGTAACGTTAGTTAAAGCGTCAGTGATGAGGTATAGATCATCCTCATCATCGTCGACGATTAATACTCTTATTGCTGAACCCATTATCATTGGCGCGTGCATTGTGCTTCCAAGAAACCGATTGTAAAATTAAGATTAGCCGAACTTTCTCGTCTCTTCTGTCGCTTCAGCATTCAGGATCACGTTCTTCGTTGCCAAAAGATTGCGAATGTCTCCCAATTTCCGAAGGCCCGAAATTTCAGGCATGGTAAAGCGCACATGGAAGGCATTTTCGATCGCAAAAAGAACTTCGATGTGGCGCAGCGAATCCCACTTTGGCGTGTTTTGTGCGTTGGATTCCTCGTTGAGCAATGAAGGCTCAACATCAAGTACTTTTCCTACGAGGCCATAAAGTTGCATTTTTTCTCTCCTGTTGATTTTATCTAATTTAAGCAAAAATTACGTTACGCACAGCTTCCGGCCAGCGCATTTCGTCGAAACCATGTTGTGTGAATGCGGCCAAAACCCAGCGTTCAATGCCCAAACCCACGCAGCCGGTTTGGGCTGGTTCACCATTTTTGCAGGTGAAGCCAAAGCGCTTGCCGAAGAAATTGCCGTGAAGGTTGATCGAACCGCAAGCGAGTTGCTTGACACTTCCATCATTACCCAGCGCAGGAATTTTAATTTCGTTTTTCACTTCTTGTGAAGCCTGCCAGAACTTCTTGGCAGCAGACACCGTGGCAAAGAATGGATCGGTTGCCGTTTGCACTTGGCAATCAATATCCATGAATGCTGCAAGTTGCTCCACTACAGGCAACGCCTTGGCGCGTATGCTGCGCACATAATCTTCATCGCCGACGAACACGAGTTCGCGCACGTTGAATTCATAAAGACGATCAAGGCCATTTATGTTGCGTGATTCATAACGGAACACGCGGCCCAACCAAGTGTAGCATTGGCCTTCGTCAAAAGATTGACCTGTCAAAGTGGGATAACAAGGGAAACAAGCCGCAGGATTGAGGCACATACCATCAATGTGGATGTGATCTTGCTGTGGCATCAATGCGCCCTCTGAGCAGGAATTTGCACGGCGGAATTCTTCGATGGCGTCGAAATCTTCAATCACATTGCCAACAAAAGTCACAGCATTCGGATGTGAATCGAAATAGCCGCATTTGTGCAAAGTGTCGGCATCAATCATGGCCGGAAAATGCGATTCTTTGGCAGCAAAGGCAGCGCTATAGAGTTCACCTGCCTTGTCGTTAATCAGCTTGGCCAGTTTCAAAACTGGCCCACTATAGGCAACTTGGCCCTTGCCATAATCATGCATCCAACCGCGTTTGACCAACTCGTCGTTTACGCCAGAATAATAAGGACCTGTGTCTTTGCGTTTTGTTTCAACAAAAACCTTGATTTCAAATCCAGTGATTTGCCGAACCATGACGCCCAAGAAGCGTTCAGTTTTTTGCTTTGTTTGCTCAAGGTCAGCACCGGGGCGCACAACCACGCGAGCCGTCTTGCCATCTTCGCTGACATGAATGCGCTCAATAAAGGGTGAGACAAAGACTGACTCTTTCTCAATGTCGCCTGCCACTTCGCGGTCCACTTCGCGCGGCAAGTCCAATACAAATTCACTGAAATTATGATTGTGGGTATTCATCTCGTTTCTCCATTTAGAATTTGTAATAAAGGAATCCAGAACTGGATCCGATTGAGGTAATTCCGGCGGTCAGAACCAAAGCAGTCAAAAAAGCGGAACTCAGTTTTGGTTTCCATGTCACGAGGCC
>JAYWEV010000172.1:0-4359 GCA_043779145.1 Aestuariivirga sp.
TTTCATCCGTGGCCTTGGGTGGCAGACCAAAGCGGATATGAATTGCGGCCATCAATCGGTGTTCGAAGGCTTTGTAGTCTACGCCCAGCGCCGCCTTGAATGGCGAGATCATATCGCCGATTACATATTCGGGCGCATCATGCAGAAGTGCAACGAGACGCAATTGTTTGCTAGGTCTATCATTACAATGTGCAAATATTTGTTCGACCAACACACAATGCTGCGCCACTGAAAAAGCGTGATCACCTTTGGTTTGGCCGTTCCAACGGGCTACGCGAGCGAGGCCATGGGCAATGTCTTCAATTTCAATGTCGAGTGGCGATGGATCAAGCAGGTCTAATCTGCGACCGGAAAGCATGCGTTGCCACGCGCGGGGGGCTGCCTCGGCCATTTAGCGCGCCAGCTTCTTGAACGCCTCGTGGCGGTGACATTCGATCATGTGGTCGTTAAAGAAGCCAGTGGCTTGCATGAAGGCATAGACGATGGTGGGGCCGACGAATTTGAAGCCTTTTTGTTTGAGGTCCTTCGATATTTTTTCAGCGAGAGGGGTTTTTCCCGGCACGTCTTTCATTGATTGAAACGTGTTCACCACTGGTTTGCCGTCCACAAAATCCCAAAGATATTTTGAGAAATCATCGATCTTCAAATAGGCCTGCGCATTGTGCACTGTGCCTTCGATCTTCAAGCGGTTGCGCACGATGCCTGCGTTCATCATCAGAGCATCTTTCTTGTGGCGGTCATAGGTGATGATTTTTTCTGGCACGAAGCCATCAAAAGCTTCCCGGAAATTTTCTCGCTTGCGCAGAATAGTGATCCAGCTGAGGCCTGCTTGGAAGCCATCTAAGATCAGCTTTTCAAAGAGTGCGCGGGGGTCGTATTCGGGAACACCCCAATCGGTGTCGTGGTAATGGACATAGAGCGGGTCTGCTCCGCACCAGCTGCAACGGTGAATTCCGTCCTCGTGTTTGACTGCGGTCATAGAGCTGCCTCTGGAATGGTGACGTCATATTTGATCCAACCCGGCTTTTGCACTTTAAGCGTGACAGCATTTGACAGGAGAGGTGCTGTAGCATCCGCGAGCCTGTCAAGGCGTAAGAGCGCAAGCGCGTTGGTGCTTGTGGTTGAAAGAATTTCGCCGATGGTTTTATCGGCGCTGGTGATCGTAGCGCCTTTCATAAGCCCCTGCCCTATGACGGGCAAAACGCGGCTGCGAGCCGTGCCGCGATGTTGCATGCGAGAGACGACTTCTTGGCCGACGTAACAACCCTTAGTGAAATTGACGCCGCCGAATTGATCAAAGTTGGCTTCATGGGGGAAAAGATTGTTGATGCCGATATCTTGGACGCTGTCGGCGAGTCCCAAGGCGATACGTGCCGAGTTATAACCTTCGCCCGCTCTGAACGCGCCCTTGGCGGCAAAGAAGCGGTGGCCCACCTCCGCATTGCGAGGATCAACATAACCTTCATCGCCCACGGCCACTTCGAGATCATCGCGCGCGGTGATGGTCAGTTTGGCGCGAAGTTTATACATCATCAGTTTTTGCAGAAGCGCATCGCGCTGTTCCATTGCGCAATCAATCAGAACCTGCTCGCCTGCGTTGAACACAAAAACATCATGCAAAATCTTGCCTTGCGGAGAAAGCAATGCGCCGTAAGCCGCTTGGCCCTGCGCCAAGGTGGCGACATCGCAAGTGAGCAGATTATGCAGGAACGCCAATGCGCCCTCGCCGCCGATGGAGATCACGGCGCGGTCTGGCCGCAATTGAGTTGGAAAGCTTGGATTTGTCATTGCTGGTGTTCTATCATGGCTTTACCAATGCTGAAACAGGAAGAACTATGAAGGTTGATCTTATTCTCAAGGGCGGCACTGTCATCAACCAAGATGGCATGGGGGTGCGTGATATTGCTGTATCTCAGGGCCGCATTGTGGGCCTAGGTTCTGGCTTTGCCGGCGCTGAGGTGGTGGATTGCCGGAACTTGCATATCATGCCCGGCGTGATCGACAGCCAAGTGCATTTCCGTGAACCTGGGTTAACGCATAAGGAAGATTTGGAGACGGGAAGCCGCGCTGCCGTTATGGGCGGGGTGACGGCGGTTTTTGAAATGCCCAACACCAATCCAACCACGACAACGACGGCGGCTTTGGCGGATAAAGTATCCCGGGCGAGGCACCGTATGTTTTGCGATTTTGCTTTTTATGTGGGCGGCACGCGCGAGAATGTGGATGAGATTTCGACGTTGGAACAATTGCCGGGATCGGCTGGCATAAAAGTTTTTATTGGCTCATCGACGGGTGACTTGTTAGTCGAAGATGATGCTGGATTGGAAAGTATCATTTCCAAACTTTCGCGACGCGCTGCATTTCATAGCGAAGATGAATTTCGGTTGCGCGAACGCGTGAAATATCAAGTGGCGGGCGATGCTGCGAGCCATCCAGTGTGGCGGGATGTTGAGGCGGCGCGTTTGTGCACCGAGCGTCTTATTCGCATGGCGCGCAAATTTAACAAGCGCATTCATGTTTTACATATTTCAACGGCGGAAGAATTGCCGTTGCTAGCGGCGGCTCGGGATTTGGCGACAGTTGAAGTGACACCGCATCATCTCACTTTATCAGCTGATGATTATTCTCGACTTGGCACGAAATTGCAGATGAACCCACCAGTGCGCGAGAAGCATCACCGCGATGCGCTATGGCTTGCGATTAATTCTGGATTGGTTGATGTGTTGGGTTCTGATCATGCGCCGCACACGCTGGAGGAAAAAGCCAAGGCTTACCCCTCGTCACCTTCGGGCATGACGGGGGTGCAGACTTTGGTGCCGATGATGTTAAACCATGTGAATGCCGGCAAGCTTTCTGTGGAGCGATTGGTTGACCTGACATCACATGGGCCACAGCGGATTTTCAATATCAAGAACAAGGGCCGCATTGCTGAAGGTTATGATGCGGATTTTACGATTGTTGATTTGAAGCGCACAGAAATAATTGAAAACAACTGGATTGAAAGCCGCAGCGCTTGGACGCCTTATGACGGCGTTAAAGTGCAAGGCTGGGTTGTCGGCACTTATGTGCGTGGGCGGCCCGCCATGTGGCAGGGCGAGATTGCCCAAAAGGCATTTGGAGAGGCGGTAGAATTCTAATGGAAAAATTTCGGGCATTGTTGGTGAGCAAGACTGAGACAGGGCAGCATGTGGAGATTACGCAGCTGACTGAAGCTGATTTGATGGAAGGTGATGTGACCATCGCGGTTTCGCATTCCTCGGTGAATTATAAGGATGGATTGGGGATTACGGGCAAATCTCCGATCTTTCGCAAATATCCATTGATCCCCGGCGTTGATCTGGCGGGTGTGGTGACAAAATCTGCGCATAAGGATTACAAAGTTGGTGACGGCGTTGTGCTAGGGGGCTGGGGTGTTGGTGAAGGTCATCATGGTGGCTATGCGCAGGTCGCTCGCGTGAATGGGGATTGGCTGGTGCCCTTGCCAGCCAAGTTTAGCGCGGCTGAGGCCATGGCCATTGGTGTTGCTGGTTTTACGGCCATGCTGTGTGTGATGGCGCTGGAAGAGCAAGGCGTTAAGCCGGAGCAAGGCGAGATTTTGGTCACGGGGGCTGCGGGTGGTGTGGGCTCAGTTTCCGTCGCGCTGCTGTCGAAGCTTGGTTTCAAAGTGGTGGCATCAACCGGGCGCATGGAAGAGGAAGCATTCTTGAAAATGCTTGGGGTCATTTCGGTTGTGAGTCGAAACGAATTTAACGGGCCTGTGAAGGCGTTGGCGAAAACACGTTGGGCGGGGGCTATTGATAGTGTCGGCTCGACGACACTGGCCAATGTGATTTCGCAGATTATTCCGGAGGGAACTGTTGCTGCGTGTGGCTTGGCACAAGGCATGGATTTGCCTGGCTCCGTTGCGCCGTTCATTTTGCGCGGTGTGCGCTTAATTGGGATTAATTCGGTGACCACGCCGAAAGCGCGGCGGATTTTGGCTTGGGAGCGGCTGGCACGCGATTTGGATATGGCCAAGCTGCATGCGCTGACAACGACTGTGAAGTTGGATGATGTGCCACGGGTGGCGGAAGAGATTGTGGCGGGGAAGGTTCGTGGGCGCGTTGTGGTGGAGTTGACGTAAGCTCTTGCTCTTCTTCCAATCTTCTCCCCTCGCGGGAGAAGACAGTCACGCGGCACGCATGACAGTGGAGGGAAGTGAGTTTCGGCAGCGGGACTCGACCCTCTCTTGTCCGCTTTGCGGACTGCTCTCTCCCGCGAGGGGCTACCAGATTCACACATCTGGTTTTGCTTTCATAGCCTTGACGCCCCGTTTTGCGGCCATGAACTCGAACCATCCTTCGAGCATGACGATGGGGC